>JAJRDU010000051.1 GCA_028748685.1 Methylococcaceae bacterium | reverse complement strand
GAATCGGCTCTGCTCGCTTTTGGCTTGCGGCATCAGGCCGGGCATGCCGCCAACGATGCGCCGCAAAACCTGCGGCGTCCACAGGTGATCGATATGGTAGGTCCAGGCAATGTCGGCAATCAGTCTAGGTGCGTAATATATTTCGGTGCCCAGGCTGGAAATCAATATATCGGGCATGGGCACCCGGTGTTTTTTTAAAATCGCCAGCGCCGAATCCAGCCGCCGCCCGGTCGCAATGCCGAACAAAAATCTTTTACGTTTTTCGCGGATAAACCGCGCGAATTGCTCCAGGCCCTCGTCATCGCCCAGCAGGGTGTGATCGATATCGGTGAAAATGGCCCGCGTCCGAAGACGGCCTATCTTGGCGATGGCGGGGGTTTTGGGAGGGCGTTCCAGGTGCTGCAACAGAGGTTGAATCTTGCGTAAATAGCTTTGCGCGTGAGCATCCCAGGAATAATATCGGGCGACATTTTCCAAGCCGTTGGCGGCAAACGTCCGCCAAAGTTCCGGATTTTCGAGGATGGTCAACAAGGCATCGGCCATCGCCGCCTTGTCCAGCGGATCGACCAGCAGGCCATTTTGGCAATTGCCGATGATATCCACCGGGCCGCCGTTTTCGGTCGCCACCAGCGGCAAGCCACTGGCGGCGGCCTCCAGCAAGGTCAGACCGAAGGGTTCGTTCAGGGCCGGATTGATGAAAACACCCCGTGATGCCGCCGCCAAACGATAAATACCGGCGACATCTTCCGCCAAATGGTGCTTGGGAAGCGCGACCTTTCCATAGAGGTCGTAACAATCGGCCACCAGCAGCAACTCGGTCATTACCCCTTGCGCGCCGTTGTTCATCTCGCGAATGTCATCGCGGTTACCGGCGACGATCACCAGATTTGCCGCAGCTTGCAGCCTCTGGGATTCGCCATAGGCTTCCAGCAGTCCGACGATATTTTTCCGTTCGTCGGGCCTGGACAGCGCCAATATCATGGGTTTGTCCGGCTGGTGCAGAAATTTTTCCAACGTTGTTGCAAACCCAATATCGTCGGCGTTGGCAATGGGCGGATGGAATTGTTCCAGATCGGTGCCCGGCGGCAGGATCGCCATTTTCTCCGGCGTATAGCAATCGTAAAGTTCGTATTGATCTTCGATTTCATTGCGGGTGCTGGTGATCACCAAATCGGCGTTGGTCAGCGTATTCTCTTCGGCATCGATGCGACGCCAGATGTGGTAGCGCTGGTCGATGTCCTCCATCGTCAACCCCAAGGCCAACAACCTGCGGAATTTGTCTCGTCCCAGCGAATGGCCGGTATGAATTAACGGTAGGCCCGTCCAATGCGAAAGCAACACCCCCACATAACCCGCATCGGCATAATGGCTGTGCAGCACATCGGGCCAGCGCGGCTGCCTGTGCATCCAGCTCAGCAGATTATCGGCAAAACTATCCAGATGATCCCAGAGCTCTTCCTTGGGAAGATAGGCTTCCGGCCCGGCTTCGATGCGGACGATTTGCGCGTTTTCCGCCAACGCTTCCACGGGCTGGGCGTAACCGGAGTCGACTCCAACATCCGTGATACGCCGCGTAATCAAGTCCACGCGCTCGACATTCGGCTGTTCGGCAAGGGCCTTGGCCAATTCCACCACGTATTTGGTCTGGCCGCCGGTATCGGCGTCGCGCCCCAGTTCCAAATCGCGACCGCGAATCAGGCCATGAATACTGATCAGGACGATATGCAGGGATTCGGCATTCCCGTTTTCAGGCATGTTCTTTCTCCATGACCCGCTTCTTGAAAAAACCGCGCCGACGTTGGTCCAATCAGCCTTCGATCTTGGAAGCAGTCTAATACCTCGCAAATTCGATCAGGCAAGGCGAAAAAGTGCGAAAAACCGGAGTTTCTAAATCGCGATAAACAGGCGTCTACAAAAGATCAACAAGCACAAGAGAGTCTTTTTTGAGTCATGAGGCATTGCCGAAATTGCGCCTGAGGACACTAGTGTAACTTAGTCAGTGGCCAATTATCGATACAAAATGGAAAAACCGCGGTGAGTCACTGCCGTGACCACCTTGAACAAGGGAGTATGAGCGCTAATATACCTTTCGCACTTCAAATTTTGGCACTTTAGCTCCCTCGCCCTTTAGGAGAGGGTAGGGTGAGGGGCGAAACAAACCGAAATTTGAAGTGCGACAACTATACTTATCCGATAAGTGCTCAACGCGCGGGAAAACATGAGATTGTTGATCCCGTTCTTGATGGGCCTGTCGAACACTCGCCCGCGCAAATTCAAAGGTTGAGAACGGAATCAACTTAACTTTGAAGATTCGATAAGATGAAAGCCGTGGTCGAATAATCGGCTACTACCGATTATTCGACCCATGTGGAAAAAAGGTGGAAATTCAGTCCAATCTACATTTCCAGCGCAAATCGCCGGACTCAAAACCGAACGGATCAGCCTTGTGCCGGCTCGGACAAAACCGACACCATTTTGCCTGTGGCCTTGTAATCCGTGCTCGACCAAATCAATTTTCCTTCCGGCGAAAGAACCGCGAAGTAAGGTAAGCCGATTTTCAACTGGCGATGATCTGGATTTTCGCGGAATTTTTCAAATTCAGCCTCCTTGTCCACCAATTTTACCGCGATGGCATTTTCTCTGAGTGCTTGGTTTAACTGAGCATTGTTGGCGGCTTCGGCTTTGAACGCGATACAGTTGGCGCACCAGCTGGCATAGAAGTCAATGAAAATCGGTTTACCGGTTTGTTGCGCCACTTTTTGCGCGGCTTCAAAACTTCTGTACCAGGTAACACCGGCCTCTTCCTGAGTTGTCAGGCTCGCGGTTTTTTGACCGCTTGCGGCCGGAATCACCTCCGCGCGCGCGGTGTTGATAATCGGGGTTTGCCCCAGACCAGCCACCATCAACCAGACGCCAAGGACCAGTGTCACGACACCACAGTAATGATGCATTTTATGGTTAGGCATTGCATCGGCGGGCAGCAGAGATATGACATTGAAGTGAACCACGGCAATCCACACCGCCAGCATACCGAAGGCCAAGGATTGCGTAACCGAAGGCTCTACGCCCATTACGCCCATGCCTTTACCAAAATAAACGTAAGCAAAGTACAAGATCATCAAGCCGAATGCGTACTTGATTTTATTCATCCAGTAACCGGCTTTAGGCAGTTTTTTGAATTTCACGACGCTGACGATGAAGAATGGCAAACCGACACCCACCCCGAAACCCGCCATCATGATGCTACCTTGCGACGCTACGCCCAATTTATCCATAAACGTCAAGGTCTGACCCATTGCCGCCAATTCATTGGCTTTTTCCGCGATGTGATCGGCGACTTGCAACAGCAGAGCGAATACGATGGGGCCCACGCAAGGTGAAATAACCAAGCCCGCGACCGCGCCCATCATCCAGGTGCCTGTCACGCCTTTAACTTTCGCGGAATGTTGGTCCAATTCATGAACTTCATTTTGCATGAATCCCAATTCGTAATAACCCAGCAGCGCGATTGCAAAAAAGGCAAAAAACAGGGCGAAGCCGATATTAACCAGAGCCGATTGCATGAAGGTGTTAAATGCGCCTCCAGTCATGCCCGCCATTAAGCCCAATATCGTGTAAGTACAGACGATGCCCACGACATAGGCGAGTGCATGTAGTTTTTCCTTTTCGGCAACACCATTGGCCCGATTGACGATAAACATCGAAGTAATCGGCAACATCGGATAGACACAAGGCGTGGCGACCGACAAAATTCCGGCCAGAAACATCAGCCCGAACATGATGAAGGTGTTGTCTTGGTTGTTTTGGAATAAAGCCAACAACTTATCGGTAATACTGGCCGATTCGTCCGAACTATCGGTCGCCGGCTGGGCTGCCGGTGATTTTATTGCAGCTACGGCGGGCAAGGTCAAATTGACTTCCGCTGACTGAGGACGAAAACAAACATGCGTTATATCGTTACAAAGCTGATAGTTAACTTCCAATGCCAAGGGCTTACCGCTTGCCGGTCCCGCACCTAAAGG
>JAJRDU010000050.1 GCA_028748685.1 Methylococcaceae bacterium | reverse complement strand
ATGTCGAGGTAGATGTAGACGTTGTTCACCGCCGCCAACTTCTTGATGGCATAGGCCACGCCTTCCTTGTAGGCGGGCGCCGCGTTGGAGCAGGATTGCATACCCATGTTGGTCACGGCGTTCGGCAGCGAGTCGGGTTCTACCACCGTCACGATACGCAAATTTCTGTAGGCAGGCTTGGATTGCAGCACTTGCGCGATGCGATCGATGTACTCGGTCTTGTAGCGCGTCATGCCGTTCTGCGCGGTCTTCAACTCGCCATTCGAGGCTAGCGCCGCACAGTCGCGATCCGGCAGGTCATAGACGACCAGCTCGATCAGCATCGGCTTGCCGGTGCCCTTGGCGGCTTGTTGCTTGACGGCTTCGTCCAGGTGAGCTGCCAGCCCCATCATGGTCGATGAGCCGTCGATGGCCGCAATACGGTCCAGCCACACGGCTGTCGGCTGTTTGGCGACCGTAGCGATGCTGGCTTTCAGGTTCGCCGGGGCCCGCGCGGCCGAACCGCTTGCCTGGGCCGACCATTCGGGATCAACGTAGCGATCAGCTCCGACATACGGGTTGTCGGCACGCGAATTGTTTGGTGGAGGCGTTGGTGTTGGCGTCGGTGCGGGAGTCGGCGCTGGTGTCGGCGCCGGAGTAGGTTTCGGCGTTGGCGTTGGAGCCGGAGTCGGCGCAGGTGTCGGTGCCGGAGTAGGTTTCGGCGTTGGCGTTGGAGCCGGAGTTGGTGCAGGCGTCGGTGCCGGAGTGGGTTTTGGTGTTGGTGCAGGTGTTGGCGCCGGAGTAGGTTTCGGTGTTGGGGCCGGGGTAGGGTTCGAAGTGGGCGCGGGCGTCGGTAGGACGGCGCTAGTAACGGCACATTTGACGCCGTTCAAAGACATGGTGCCAGGTGCGGTATTGGCGTCGGTAAAGGAACCGTTGAAGCCGAACTCGACGCTGGCGCCTGTGGCGATGTTTCCGTTCCAGCTGGCATTGGTCACTTCTACGTGATTACCGTTCTGCGTGTACTCGCCATTCCACAGACCTGATATTTTCTGACCATTGGGCATGTCCCAGATCATTTTCCAGCCGTTTAACGGGGCGGCGTTGTTTCGGAACTTGACGGCCGCCGTAAAACCTTGAGGCCATTGGGTAGGGAACTGATAGCTAACTTCGCAGCCCGCCATCGAGCCAGGTACGGGAGTAGGCTGACTCGATGCCGGCCCGACCGCGCATTTCTTCTTCTTGCCGGGGTAAGGATCGCTACCGAAGGTGGTATTGTTACAGGAAATAGCGCCACTGAATTCCTTGGTGACCCACTTGTTCTTGATCCCATAAGAAACCGACCGAACTTTTCCGCCAACGTTACATTCACCGCGCTCATCGGCGCACTTGTTATAACCGCTAGGCCAGTCACTAGCCACGGTGATACCACTTATTACCATGGCGATGCCGCCAAAAATAAGTTTACGATCCATATAAAGCCCCCTGAAGATTAAGATTGAATTCCAAACCAAAAATGCTTACACGATGTTATGTAGTCGCGTAAGCACGGTGTCGTGCGCCGAGTTCTGACAGTTTTATTCATACGTTTTCACTATGCCCAATGCAGCTTTTAGAAGAAGATATTTAACGTTTTTCACCCGGTCACAGAAAATCCGGGCATACGCAGACCTTGTCGACGATTGCCGACAAGGTGCCGTTGTATCTTGTATTTATTTCACGGTGAGTTTTCCGGGGCCGGCGTTGTCCAGAACCGCTTGCTTGACGGCGTTTGCCTCGGTCAGCACAAAATCATCCTGATGCTGATACGGCACCGCCCATCCGACGGCGGAGCTGAAACCGCACTGGCTGGACAATGCGAGCGGTGTACCGTTAAGCAGTGAACCGGCATCGGTGATAGCCCCCGTCTTGCTCGATGAGCCGGGGTTCTTGATGACGTCGCCGCAGCTGTTGGCGCCGCCGATGTCAAACACGTTGTTTTCCGAGATGATTTTTGCGAGATAACCCACGCCTACGCTGTACTGATTTGCGTAGGGTTTGGCTGTCCTGCTGCCTTGGTGATAGTTGTTGTACAGATGCACCATGCCAAAACGGACGCGAGGCGCGCGTTCGGCGACGTTAGAGAACAAGTTGTGGTGAAAGGTGATCGCCAGATGGCCATCGTCGATATCCTTCCTGCTGTCCGACGCGCCCACCAGATTGTTCTTGGCGTGCTGTTCGAACGTGTTGTAGGACACCGTGACGAAATCGGCGCCGTTTTTTATGTCTAGCGCGCCGTCATGGCATTGCTTGAGCTTGCCTTTTTCGACCGGAAACTGATCGTCGGTCTTCGGGGCATCGGTGAACTTGTTATGATCAATCCAGACATGAGTGGCGCCGCTCACGACGATGCCGTCGTATTCGGAGTTCCAGTTGCCGGTCGAGCCGTCGTTCGGGTCCCAGGTCGGCGAAATATCGCACGGATTCACGATGGTGAGGTTACGGACGATGACGTTGTCCACGTTGGTAATCTTGATGTTGGCGTTGACGATCTTCGCGTCCGATCCCACGCCTATCAGCGTCGTATTGCTTGGCAGGTCGATCTCGCCGCGCGATGCCTGATCGGATTTGCTGGTGAAGGCGCCGCCGTTGTCGGCCGATGCCATATCAATCGTGCCGTAGACCTTGATGATCTTGGCGTTCTTGCCGTCGGATTTGAGGGCGGCCAGCAGCGCCGTAGGTGAGCCGATTCTATGAATACCACTGGCTGAGGCTGCGGAACCTCCATTGGTGCCGCCTACCTCGCCGGCCCAACCATTATTGGGAGCGGCTTCGAAGCTGGCATCACCACTAGGCTGAGGAGTTGGTTTTGGCGTAGGCGTGGGGGCGGGTGTGGGTTTAGGCGTTGGCGTGGGTGTTGGAGCCGGCGTCGGTTTTGGGGTGGGCGTAGGAGTAGGCTGACTCGACGCCTGACCGACGGCACATTTCTTTTTCTTGCCGGGGTAAGGATCGCTGCCGAAGGTTGTTTTGTTACAGGAAATAGAGCCACTAAATTCCTTGATGACCCACTTGTTCTTGATCCCATAAGAAACCGGCCGAACTTTTTCGCCAACTTTACATTTACCGTGCTCATCGGCGCACTTGCTATAACCGCTTGGCCAGTCACTAGCGAAGGTGATGCCACTTATTACCATGGCGATGCAGCCCAAAATTAGTTTACGACTCATTATTAAACTCACTGAAAATTAAGATTGAATTCCAAATTACAAATGCTTACACGATGTTATGTATTCGCGTAAACATAGTGTCGTGCGCCCAATTACGACAGTTTTATTCATCCATTCGTAGGTTTTGAAGCTGTCTTTACCTTGAGAATGGATTGGGTATTCAGCGGTACAAGCCGTGGCGGCCAAAAAAGCTCCTGCCGAGTATGCCAAGTGAAAACCTAATGGCGTTTTTCATTGCTCTTATCGCTCCGTAAAAAATGAAAACGGTTGGCGCCCAATCATGTGGTATTGAGTTCGAGCGCATATTGGCAAGTCGGTGGCTGAAGGCCTCGCTGGGAACCGTTGTCGTGGAGATCAAGGGTGACGCCATAAAACGGCGGCACCAAGACATTCGTGATGCGATGAATGTCGATTATTCCGGCGGGCCCCCAGGCAAAGGACTGACAAATCGCCTACCGAACCTCGGTTGTTTGATTTGTATTCCTTAGACTTGGCAGGGCTAATTAAGCAGGCTGTAGATTAAGAAAAGCCTATGGAAATGATTAAAATCAGATGAAGATTGGATTAAGGGCGAATTCAACGACCGCAAGTTTAAGAAAAACAAGCGGTTAGTAAGGTGGGTAATTCCTTGAAGCGATTAGGAATTAGATGTGTAGACATCCTTTTTCGGATGTTGGTGGACAATATAGGACACTGAAGAACAATACAATACGTAAAAATACCTATATCCGAGCAAAAACTAAAATCTTAGTGCCTTGCCTTGCCAGTCTCCGATACAGTAAATGCGGGTTGGAAAGGATGGCTGGCTCGGTCGCGTTAAAATTTGGCTAAAAATAACTTCCCATACCACGGGCATATATTGAGGGCTCACCGTGACGGAATCACTCACTTAGCGTTCGTGGTGAGCCAGTCGAAGGAATTGTTCAGGGTTTCCTTAACTGAAGCCTCTGACCAGCGCCGCTAGTTTTTCTAAGCCTAACTCGGCCTGGGTTTCATTGGCATGGCTGAAATTGAGGCGTAGCTGTCCGCAACCGTCCGTATTCATGGGCAGGAAAGGCTCGCCTGGCATAAAAGCCACGCCTGCTTCGATGGCCTTGGGTAGCAACTGGCGGGTGTCGATGCGGCGATTCAGTGTCAACCAGAAAAACAGTCCGCCGGGTGGCGTCCGCCAACTGGCCAGTTCACCGAAGTGACGGCGTAGCGCGGCTTCGAAAGCATCGCGGCGCTGGCGATAATACTCGACTAATTCTGCCCGATGTTTGCCGCGTTCCGGATCGTTCAGTTGTTGCAGCACTAGCCACTGGCTGATGCGGTTGCTGTGCAAATCCGCCGCCTGTTTGAGGCGCGTCAGAAAAGGAAGCAATTCCGGCGAGGCAACGAGATAACCCAATCGCAGCCCTGGCGCCAGACTCTTCGAGAACGATCCTTGATAGATCCAGGGCGCTCGCTGCAACTGGGCGCATACCGGCGTGCGGTCACAAGCGTCATAAACCAGATCGCGATAAGGATCGTCCTCGAACAAGGGGAGATAACCGGCATCACAGGCCGCGGCCAGCGCGGCGCGTTCCGGGGCATCGAGGCAGCGGCCGCTGGGATTCTGAAACGTGGGAATGGCATAGGCAAAAGCCGGTTTCTCGCGCAGCAACGCTTCTGTATCGGGTGCTCCCGCCTCGTAAGCCACGAAACGCGCACCGAAAAAGCGAAAAACTTGTAAAGCCGCCAGATAAGTCGGCGCTTCCACCGCCACCGCCGTGCCGGGATCGATGAACAGTTTGGCGACCAGATCGATGCCTTGCTGCGAGCCGGATAGAATCAATATTTGCTCGGCCGTGCATGGCAAGCCTTGCCCGCGCAGTTCCTCGGCAATCCGCTCGCGCAGTTCGCCTTCACCTTCGCTGGGACCGTATTGCAGGATGTGTTGCGGCATGGATTCCAGGCTGAATCGAGGAAAGCTATCGACCGCCGGTAGTCCTCCGGCGAAGGAAATCATGCCTGGGCGATTGATGACGGCCAGAATTTCGCGGATTGGCGATGGATGTAGATCGAGAGTGCGAGACGATAAACTGAGGCCGTTGCGCTGCGACGATAAATCATTCATGGTGAGTGCTTATAAATGTCAATGAAGTTGACCTATGGGCATGCTAATGGTTGTGTGGCTATAATGTCAATATGGTTGACCAACTTCTTTCTATTGAAACACCGGCCGATGGCAATGCCTTGGTTGCAGAGGCGCGCGAAGCCGCGTTGCGTTTGGCTATCGAGCAGTTTTACTTTGGCTACCGCGCCTTTACCGTGCAACCAGACCGCATCCTGGCCGAGCGCGGTCTAGGGCGGGTCCACCACCGGATACTCTATTTCGTCGGCCGCAATCCGCGGATTTCGGTCAATGCGCTGCTGAGCATGCTAAGCGTCAGCAAACAAGCCTTGAATGCGCCTTTGCGGCAGCTAGTAGAATTGCAATTGGTGGCGATGGACGCCGCCGAGTATGATAAGCGCGTGCGAGAGCTGTCATTGACCACAAGTGGGGCGGAATTGGAGGCACAACTGACTGGTACACAGATGCAGCAGCTGCAAACGGTATTCGAATTGGTGGGAGCAAACGCCGAGGAAGGCTGGCATCAGGTCATGCGCAGCCTGAGCGGGCAGGGCTGACGCCGGCTTTCATTTGCGGTAAAGTTTTCAAGTCCGGAAGGACTATCAGTGACTAAAGCCGACTGATTTTAGACACCAGCAGCGTTTGGTCAAGGATCGTTTAAGCGGAGATAAAACACCAAACATCCGATCCTGAACAGATTTGCTGGCTGCGTCCGGGGTTCCATGGACCGACCGAAAGAGATGCTGGCATTAGTATTGGAGACGCCTGAATTATTCGATGTATTGATCGCGGGCATATATTCTGTTACTCATGTGTTGCGCCGTTGTCAAGACTCCGGCCATGCAGGCGCGGGGCAGGCATCAGTTAACCAGGCTTCGCAGATTGCCACTCTGATTGAGTCAGGAGAATGTCATGAACACTTCAATTAAGACCAGCAGCAACGTTATTCCGGTTTTACGTTACCGCGATGCCCCCGCCGCCATGGACTGGTTGTGCCGGGTGTTCGGCTTCGAGAAACACCAAGTGTTCGAAAATCCCGACGGCACGATTGCCCATGCCGAGTTGAAACTCGGTGGCGGCCTGCTGATGCTGGCCTCGACCGGGAATGTGACGGAATTTTCCAGACATATCAAACAGCCGGATGAGATCGGTGGGTTCGAGACACAGAGTTCCTACCTGGTGGTGAGCGATGCGGATGCCGTATACGCCAAAGCCGTTGCGGCCGGCGCCAAAATCGAGATTGCCATCAAGGATGAAGATTACGGTGGGCGCGGGTTTACATGCCGTGACCTGGAGAATCGCTTGTGGAGCGTAGGCAGCTACGATCCGTGGGCGGAAGTAAAGTAGCGAGGAAGAGAGCATGAATCCAGTCAATCAATTCATTCAGATCGCACCGGATTGCCCATTACAGGCGGCCATCGTCCCGGACGAGAAGAGCGGCAAACAATCCATCGCCGTTATCGAGTACCAATTGCTGAGCGGTATCCCTTATGGTTACACGCTGCAGGAGTTGAAGTTCAGGGTTCATGCGCTACACAAGCAGATTCCACTCGCGGAGCTGAAGGTCAATCGGCAACGGCTTTGGGACGCATTCTTCGCCAAACCCTGTGCCTGCATGCGCGCATCGCCGTTGACCAAAAAATATGGTTGGGGGGTGCATTACGACATGCAAGGCAAGATTGCGATCTATGCCGTGGAAAGCCAAGCCTACCGGCACTTCGTCGAAGATGTAAGCATCAAGAAGTATTTTGCCATGCGCGATAAGCGAGCTTAGATTTAAAGCCAGGTGTCGTTGCGCATTGAAGGCAAATCTTTGGTATAGGGATAGGATGAAGACTTATATTGCACTATTCAGAGGCATTAACGTTGGTGGAAATAACATTCTGCCTATGAAAGCGCTGGTGTCCATTCTTGAAAATCTTGGCTTCAATAACGTCAAGACTTATATTCAAAGCGGAAACGTGGTTTTTCAGAGCAAGGCGGAAAACACCTCGCGGCTTTCCAGTAAAATCGGCGCAGAAATCAAAGAAAGCCATGGCTTCGAACCTAAAGTATTGTTGTTGCAATTACCGGAAATGGAGCAGGCGCTTAACTCAAATCCATTTCCCGATGCGGAATCCGAACCCAATACCTTGCACGTAAACTTTTTGCTCTCCGTGCCGGCGAACCCTGATCTGAAAACACTCGAAAGCATCAGGAAGGAAAACGAACGCTTTAATCTCAAGGGCAAGATTTTCTACCTGCATGCACCCGAGGGTATAGGCCGGTCCAAACTTGCCGCGAATGCCGAAAGGCTGCTCGGCGTTGCCATGACTGGCCGGAATTGGCGGACCGCGTGTAAGATCGTGGCGATGGCGAAAGCGTGACGCAAAAAAACGTTTCGGTCGACATTGATACTGCGCCATAGCCGCCATGGATAATCTTCTTGAAGAACAAGCAGCAATGACTGCAGACTCGCTGCCGACCAGCGAGGATGTCGTTCTCGAGACTCTGAATACTCTATACCATTCTGAGTCACGCCATATCTTTGCCACGCTGATTCGGCTGCTCGGCGATTTCGATGTTGCCGAGGAAGCATTGCACGACGCGTTCAGGGCGGCGCTGGAACAATGGCCGCGCGACGGCGTGCCGGCCAATCCCAAGGCCTGGCTGGTATCGGCCGGCCGCTTCAAGGCGATCGACGGCCTGCGTCGGCAGGCCCGTTTCGATGCGCTGGAAGATGCGGAGGCATTGGCCGATCCCGCCAGCGAAACCGACGAAGCTTGGGAAGACGACAGCGTTGAGGACGACCGTTTGCGGCTGATTTTCACCTGCTGCCATCCGGCGCTGTCGCCCGATGCCCAAGTGGCTCTGACTTTACGCGAGGTCTGCGGCTTGGCGACCGAGGAGATCGCCAGTGCATTCCTGACGCCCGCGCCAACCCTGGCGCAACGTATCGTCCGTGCCAAGGCGAAGATCCGCAACGCCCGCATTCCCTATCAGGTGCCTGCGCACACCGAATTGCCCGATCGCCTGGAATCCGTATTGCGAGTCGTTTATCTGGTGTTCAATGAAGGCTATTCCGCTTCATCCGGCGACTCGCTGACCCGGCATGACTTGTCGGAAGAAGCGATACGTTTGGGCCAGTTGATTGTCGAGCTATTGCCGGAACCGGAAGCACAGGGTTTGCTGGCACTGATGCTGCTTCATGAGTCCCGCCGCGCCGCGCGCAGTTCGCCCAGTGGTGAACTGATCCTGATGGACGAACAGGACCGCTCATTATGGAACCGGGGGCAAATTGCCGAGGGTTCGGCATTGGTGGAACGGGCGTTGCTGTCGCGCCGCTTCGGTCCTTACACTCTGCAAGCGGCCATCGCCGCGGTGCATGCCAACGCCATCGATGCGGCCGCCACGGACTGGCCGCAAATCGTCGCCCTTTACGAGCTGTTGATGCGAGCCGACCCGTCGCCGGTGATCGAACTGAACCGCGCCGTGGCTTTGGCTATGAGGGATGGGCCGGCGGCCGGGCTTACCTTGGTCAATGCCATCCTCGGGCGCGGCGACCTAACCGATTACCACCTGGCACATGCGGCGCGGGCCGATTTGTACCGGCGGCAGGGAAGCTTCGCCGAAGCTCGCACGGCCTACCAACGGGCTTTGGACTTGGCGCGTCAGGAGCCGGAGCGGCGATTTCTGGAGCGCAGGTTGCGCGAACTGCCCTGATAAAAGAGGCAGTTTCTAAACTGCCGGCTCGCTATGACTCTACACCGCCACGGCCCATTCCGGCGCTAGGGGGCCACGCCACAACAACCGAAAGGCCGATGTTTCGGCTTTAAGAAATGGGGGCATTTGCGCCGCCAACTCGATAACCTCGTCGCCATTTAGGCGTATCGCGAGATACTCGCAGGCATGCCCCCAATTTGCCTTGGGTTCGAGATCGATAAAGACGATATACCCATCCCAAGGCATATCGATCACGTTATCCGTGACGGAAACTCGTTCACCGGCGCGTTTCGGTTCGCTATCCATATAGACGATGGCCGTTTCCAGCCGGTCGGCGCCCAAGCGGTCACGCACCTTGTTCAAGATGTGCTGATCCAGGATCGTCATCGTCCCATGACTTTCTTCGTGGTGCTGATTAAAGCTTTCTTCAATTCAATCTCCTGATCCGCCGATACTCCGGCGAGCTTATCTTCGATTTCCCTGAGACTCGGCATCAGTTTGTCATGCAGTATTTCATAAAATTCCGGTATCGGCTTGCGTCGATAGTACGGATCAAGAATCTCGACCAGCAACCGGCAATAGATCGGCCAGATATAGCTATAGCGCTGGCCGAGGTGGAAATTGCCAGCCGCCGCCGAGGATTCACTGTAGACGGGGGTGTCGTAGGGATCCTTCACGGCATCGGCATAATTGTGCGCCTCCCTGGCCGAGACTTTGCCCGTTCCATCCGTGTCGGGATTCGACGCCAGGGCTCCACCATATGGAGTGCTACCCGTCATGGCGGCAATCCAGTCACGGGCGAAGGGATCGAAGTCCGCGCCACCAATGGAACTCCTCAATTCCTCGCAAGCGGACGAGACACTGGTGTAAGTCGCCGTGGAATGCGTCAATATAGGCGCATTGAAACCGCCGGAGTGGCATTGCTCCATCATCACCATCAAACAGTTGAACTTCGGTAACGTACCCAGCTTGCAGGCAAAGTCCGAAGCGTGGTAATCCGCTCCGCTATAGGTGCATAGATAGGATTCGGAGCCGTTGTGGCCGCCATGGTTATTGGTGTGGATCAGCAACAAGTCGTCGGCCTTCAGTTTGGCCATCAGAGTGTCAAGTACCGCGTCCATATCAGCCTTGGTTCCCTGGCCGTGTGTCGGCATGCGATAGGCCGTACTGTTCCCCGGCCAGCTTACCACCGGTTTTGGATTGCCGCTGTAATTGATGCCGCCATCATAGTTGAGGACATAAATATTCGCGGCGGGGAAACCGTAGATGTCGCGTAGCGTTCGATAGAGGAACTCCAGATCGTTGGTATGACGGTTGTTGGAGGCGCCGGAAAACAGCACCGCATAGCGTTGCCCTTTCCGCCAACGGATGGGGCACCGTAGCTTGGGCAGAACGGGGTAATGCAGTTCTGCGTCCGCGATGCGGACGGGTTGATGGAAGGCTTGAAAGGTCTTGGGCACATCCGCGGTCATGTAAGGCGGAAATTGCGCATTTATTTCGCGATAAAACTCACCCGATTGGGCGTCATGCAGCAGATACCGGCAGGGATGCGCCCAGTTGTATTGCGGGGCATCGTCGGCAAACACCATGATGGTGTCCTGTTCGATGGGAATGCGTTGCTTATAGGCCAGAATATCCGTGCCCTTGTCTAGCACGCTGGATTCGAGATAAAGATTGGTGCTGCGCGCGGCTCGCCAAGAGATGCTGCTGACAACGCCTGACTTGATCCCGCCGAGTATGGTTCGTGATGCTGTCGGCATGATTATCTCCTTTCTACATTACTGGAATGGGTGGGCAAAGATATATCCCAAGGACTGTTTTTTGAAAGTTGATTCCATTCGTGGGGCAGATGTTGAACCACAAATGGAATCAATTACTTACTGTTTATCCTGAGTCTATCGAAGGACTTATTCAGCGTTTCTTGAAGGAAAATTATTCACCAGTCAAAAATGATGTCTGTAATTTAGGTTATTGCCGTGGTATCACCTCCTTCACTTGCCGATAAGGGGGCTAGCGTTTAAGTCAATCAGCCGGGGTGGGGTATCGTTTTTGCCTGTTAAAGGGCGGGCGGTGTTAGTCCAGCAATTGAGCTTCGCCAACAGGCTCTTTGGTGGATGTTACGAAGAATCCACGGTCCTGTGCGAAATAGATGTTGATCGTCCTCTCGTTCCTCAGCCCGTCAAAAACGCTCTTGAACATTGCGGATGGCATTGGTTTGATAACCGGCGGAACCACCATAAACTTAGGGATGTGGTAGCCAGCTACTTCTGCCATGTGACAACTCCTTTCCTGATGAGGATGTAGGAAGGCGATTTAAAAAATTACAGCTTGTCCGCCAATACGGGGCGGGAACCAACAATCGACTATCTCAGTCGGCATAGCTTATATACCAGACTAAACGTGCAGGCAACCATTTTTTGAAGTCCGGTTATTGTAGCGGTCAGTCAACAACTGCTAGCTTTTCTGGCGGCGATTCATAACCCTTAAAATATGTTTTATCTAAGAGTTACTGCTATTTTTCAATGGGCCATGCTTTGAGGGCAATGGAGATCGCGGGTGGAGAAGACATGTAAAATGTGAAAGTCGAACATTTGCATATTAACGTATATGATAAGTAGCAAATCAAGGAGTGTAGTGTTATTAATTGTCTGGCGGAGGGCGGTACAACTGTATTTAGTGCTTAACTCCATGTCGAAAATCTACCCTACGCAGGCTTTCACAAGGCGTATTAATGAAAACCCAGTGAACCAAGAAATATTGTGACATCCTGTTTTACGACTGAACGATCTTTGGCCGAAATAAAAATTTGGCCAGGCATAACTTATTTATCCAATCTACGGTAAGCCGAAGGAGAGCATCATGCGTTTCAACATTATTTGCTTGAGTCTGATTTTAGTGTGCGGCAGCGCGGTCTCGGGACTGGCTACCGCGGATGATTTAGGCAATTTCACGGCAACCAAGACCTGCCGCGCGGTCAAAAACATCAAAAGTGGTTCGAATCCTGGAAAAATCAAGGTGACGAATGGCAAGACCTATCCCGCCATCAGCCTGAACAAACCAGGCGGGGCTTTTGTCAAGCTCAGGGTAGCCGGCGCAAAGCCGGCGGAGCGGTGGGTCAGCTTGGATTGCGGCACGCTGGAAGGCGGTGGCAACACTGACAACACTAGCCGCGACAACCTGCTAGTCCTTAGCTGGCAGCCCGCTTTCTGCGACATTCACGAACACGATGGCAAGGCGGAATGCGACAGCCAGACGACAGATCGGTTCGATGCAACTCATTTCACCCTGCACGGACTTTGGCCACAGCCGAAGGGCAATTATTACTGTAAGGGGGTTTCCAATCAGGATAAAAACAACGATAAGGATTCGAAAGATTGGCATCTTTTGCCATCTCCTCCCGGACTCGGCAGTGGCACGCTCTCTGAACTGGATAAGGCCATGCCGGGAACCGCCTCCGATTTGCACCGCCACGAATGGATCAAGCACGGAACCTGCTTCGGAGCGGCCAATGCCGACAGTTATTTTCGTATTGCCTTGGCCCTGCAAAACCAAGTCAACGCTTCCCAGATGCAGAAATTTATGGAAACGAACATCGATAAAAAGGTTTCCGTCTCCGACATCAGTCACGCCTTCGAGCAAACCTTCGGTCCGGGTTCCTCATCCGCGCTGCTGGTCGATTGTAAGCCGGATGCGGACTCCAACCGCAACTTGGTCGTCGAGGTACAAATCAAGCTGAAAGGCGAGTTGACAGAAGCGACGTCACTTGGCTCTATCCTAGATAAGACTAGTTCCGGATCGAGTAAATGCACAAACGCTATTATCGATCCCGTAGGTTACCAGTGAGACGTTGAGTACTTGCCAACTGTCGAAAACGCGTAACACAGGACTTCGAATATTAGTGCCAATAAAATGATAGGTAGTTTTTAGTGGTAGGTTGATTGACGTTAGCTGCGCTCGTCTCGCATCGTCTCAGCGAGACGAGCGATTGCCTCATCAACGTCTTCTCTGTCGATCATGCCCAAGCCAAAAGCAAAACCGTTTAAGCCGCTTTCCGCGATGGGATAGCGTGTCAACGCATATAGCCCGATGCCAATGTCCGCCGCCCGTTCGGCTATATCCTCCGCTTGCAAGCGATTATCTTTCAGCAAGGCGGTCAAATGTAATCCGCACGCAGCGGAAATCGGTTCCAATAAATCGTCGCAATGATGGGTTATTGACGAGATCAATGCGGCGTGCCTTTCGCCGTAGACCTTGCGCATTCTGCGGATGTGCCGCGCCAGATGGCCTTCGGCGATGTACGAAGCCAGGGTTTCCTGCTCCAACGCAGGGCTGTGCCAGTCGCTGAAGCGTTTCGCGGCTATCAGAGCTTGCCGTGACCAGGCGGGCATGACCACAAATCCCAGACGTAACGTCGGGAACAGACACTTCGAAAACGTACCGAGGTAAAACACCAGCCCGTTCCGATCCAGAGTCTGCAGTGCATCCAGCGGATAGCTACCGTAGCGGAATTCGCTATCGTAGTCGTCTTCGATAATCACCGCCCGATGCTGGCGGGCGAATTCAAGCAGCGCGGTTCGGCGTGACATCGACAGCGTATGCCCCAACGGAAATTGATGCGTGGGCGTGACGTAAACCACATCAGCCTGCGACGGAATTTGCGCCACGCAAATGCCTTCATTATCGACCGGAATATCGATGACCTTGGCGCCGGCCGCTATAAAAGCGATTTTTGCCGGTTGGTAGCCGGGTTCTTCCATCGCCAACGTAGTCTGGCCGGGCGTCACCAGTATTCTTGCCAGTAAATCCAGGGCTTGCTGGATACCAGTAGTAACCAGAATATCCTCGGTTTGGCAGGCGACGGCACGAGCAAATGAAACATGACCGGCAATGGCTTCCCGTAGACTGGCCTGACCCTGAGGATCAGCGTAATGGCTAGGCATTTTCGCCAGAGTACGTTGCGAGCGTAGCAACAAGCGTTGCCAAATCTGAAACGGAAAATTCGATGTATCGGATAAACCTATCCTGAAATCGAAACGATAAGGCGGCTGAAACGGCGGCGATAGTGAAGGGGGATTGCGCCAGAACGGATTCAATCGCGAGTCGGCTTGCGAATCGGCGGGTGGCGGCGGTTGGGATGCGTACCTCGCCACAAATGCCCCGGCGCCGGGACGAATGTCGATATAACCCTGGCTTTGCAGCAGGTCGTAAAGCGCCACCGCAGTATTGCGCGATATACCGATGCTTGCCGCGAGTTGACGGGTAGCCGGCAGGCGCGTGCCGGGATGTAAGCGGCCATTGACGATGGCCGAACGCAACTGTAGATGCAGCACTCTGAGCAATTTACCTGAACCTTGCGGTGGCAAGTCGATTGCCAACTCGAAAATTGGATCCGTCATATTAGTCAAAAGTGGTTCTGTTTTTAGGTCAATCGTGAGGGCATTATTTCATAAAGTCTCATTTTGGGCGTTAGTGTTCCACTGCCGGCTAACGGAGTGCGATATTTGCCAATTTCATTTTGCTAACGCCAAGTACGCTGAGGCTTCTTTGACCCAGTTTTTGCTTGGGTAGGATAAAAATCCATTTCAATAGCTATCATTCCGGAGACTTTCAATGAAACCAGTTCCACACAATATTTTCCGTCGTTCCCTTATTTGTGCGATTTGGATATTGGCTCTTAACTTTAATCTCGGTGTCATAGAGTCGTATGCTTCTGAAGAAGATATGCCACCAGGCAAACTCGCAGCCATGCAAGCCGCGGAAAATATTGGCCCGGAAAGCGACGACGCTACACTTCCAGATTCGTCGCTTCTTGCCCCGGTAGCCGATACGGGGACACCTGACGATATCGCGACAATCAAGG
>JAJRDU010000049.1 GCA_028748685.1 Methylococcaceae bacterium | reverse complement strand
TCCGATTCCGCCGGTGATGGAATTACCCTGCATCCGAATATTACTTCAGATACCCCCTGACGACACGCTCCAGTGCGGAAAACCCGCAAATTTGGCGGCAAGGGAGTGATTCACTAGCAATTAGCTTCTAAACAAAGACAAGACTAACAGATCAAGTGATTTGCCCTGATTGAATGCGTTAAATAACATTGATGTCTAACATACGGAATGCGCATAGCACAAATATTACAATAAAATCAATTAACTATTTCATTGGTATAAAGAATGCATAGCAATAAGTGCTATGCATTTTGGGGTTGGTTATTGCGCATAACCGCAACTTGAGAATCGCCTCTTCCGTTAGGTCTCTAACTTAGTACCTTAATTACTCACGGGGTTGCGTGTTCTTAGGGGAGGTGTAACCGATCGATAACCGAAAGCCTTTGTCGATGAACCTCGAAAAATCGACATCGATACTAAAAATCCTGCTGGTGGTTTGTACTCGGAATATGGGTTAACCAGGAAACCAGGAAAGTTAACAACGGGAAATCGCTTTGAAAGTTAACCGAATGATAGCGGGAAAAATGAGGTGTTGTTTATTCGTTAAATTGTATTTTTTGAAAAGAAGCGTGAAAAGCCAACCCTGCCGTGAGGTCGGGGCGGAAAGCCATGGGTCTTGTGGATACCAATCACCAAGATCGCCGGGTTGCCACCTTTTATTAAAGTGAGGAAATTTATAAATGAAAGTAATTAACCATGCACGATGGGTTTTGGCCCTAGTGTTACCGTTGGTCGCTAGTGTTGGTAACGCGTCATCATCTTCGAATACGAATGGCGCCTACTCGTACACCGCACCCGGTATCGCGGATCTTAGCTGGCCGTTATTCTTGGATACGAACGAGACTGTCAAGGTCAATAAATACGGCTCTGGCTCAAATACCTATTGGACACTGACCGGGAGCGGTTCAACGACCTCCTTCCGAGGCGGACTGTTCAATTCGGTGAATTTGGGCAGTGATAGTGTGAAATACCAGGCTAACTTTAACGCCGCCGGTCAATTGATCACATCGATGGGTACCAAAACGCTAAGCAATTTCTTGGAAATCAAGGGCTCCTTACCGGCGGGTACTTTCGGCGGCACTTCATGGAGCGCGCAACCGAATCAATTGTTGCTTAAGGCGGATCTGTTGGATACAAACCCTGGTAACGGCACGCCCGATTTAATCGGTAACTATGCCGGTACGGCATTGGGCTTCAACACTCACTTTACCGCTGGGTGGGTAGCGAATAACACGGGGTTGACCGGAGGCTCCACGGGTGAGAGCCTGTGGCTGGCGGGTTTGAGTTCCGGTTTCACGGATCTGGTTAAAGCCCTGGATGGCAAGAGTGGCAACGGTACGTTAAGCACGCTGTTCAAGTCATCCAAGACCATTACCGGCGTGGCATCGGTCGCCTCCGTTCCCGTACCTGGCGCCGTTTGGTTGTTCGGTACCGGCCTGATGACTTTACTGGCTAGTCGCCGTAAAGCCGCCGGTTCCAGGCTTGCCGCTTAAAAAATCATAAATCGCCTCATGCCACGTTAGCCGGAACAAAGCTAACGTGGTTTCCCGTCTACCAAAGGTGTTGGCGCGCTTTTTTGGCTTTCTACATTTATCGGTTTATCCAAACGCGCTTGTAGCTCCTCCCGGATTCCGCCATGCTTCTTCCAGGCTACTGCTAAGGATATAAGGCCACCGTCTCCAACCCTTGCCCTTCCGGCAAGCCGAACATAAGATTCATGGCCTGCACGGCCTGCCCCGACGCCCCTTTGACCAGATTGTCGATCACCGACAGTATCACCACCGTGTCGCCGCCTTGCGGTTGGTGCACGGCGATCTGGCAGCGGTTGCTGCCACGGACGTTGCGGGTATCGGCGTGGCTACCGGCCGACAACACGTCGACGAAACGTTCGCCTTGGTAACGCTGTTCGAACAGGGCTTGCAGATCGACGGGCTTGGTCAACTTCGCATACAGCGTGGCGTGGATGCCGCGTATCATCGGTGTCAGATGCGGCACGAAGGTCAGGCCGACGCTTTCCCCGGCGGCGAGTTGCATGCCTTGCCGAATTTCCGGCAAATGCCGGTGGCCGGACACGCCGTAGGCCTTGAAACTTTCGCCTGCCTCGCTCATCAAGGATGGAATTTCCGCCTTGCGGCCGGCGCCGCTGACGCCCGATTTGGCATCGGCGATCAAATGCCCGGCATCGATCACGCCTTGCTCCAGCAAGGGTAAAAAGCCCAGTTGCACGGCGGTGGGATAACAGCCCGGACAGGCGATCAAACGCGCCTGTTTGATGGCTTCGCGGTTGACTTCCGGCAAGCCGTAGACGGCTTCGGCGACCAGTTCCGGGCTGGCGTGGCTCATGCCGTACCATTTTTCCCATTCATTGACGTCCTTGATGCGGAAATCGGCCGAAAGATCGATGACCTTGACGCCACGCGCCAACAGATCGGCCGCCATGGTCATCGCCGTGCCGTTGGGGGTGGCAAAAAACACCGCATCGCAATCGGCCAGATTGTCGAGTTCCGGCGGCGTGAACACCACGTCGCACAAGCCGCGCAGGCTTGGATAGGTTTTGTCGACACGCTGGCCGGCATCGGCACGGGAGGTCACCACCGTCACTTCCGCGCCCGGATGTAAAGCCAATATCCGCAACAATTCGACGCCGGTGTATCCGGTGCCGCCCACTATGCCTGCACGTATCATTTATTTCTCGCTGAAAATCAAATTATCTGAAATACCTGGAATCTTGCTGCCGGCCCGGGCGAATGACTCATAAGAGCGCGTAGCGAATTCGCCCCTACACGACGACTACCGGACCAACCAGATTTATCCAGGACTTTAAACCTGCCTATAATAAAGACTATTGCGACTCCTAAAAACCTTTGATTCATGCGCGCCATCGAAATCGTCACGACATCGGCCGGTAACGAACTGCGACTAGCGGAAATACCTAGGCCCTCGCCCGCCGAACATCAGGTCTTGATCAAGGTTGCCGCCGCCGGCGTCAACCGCCCGGATTTGATGCAGCGCCAGGGCGTTTATCCGCCGCCGCCCGGCGCATCCGAAATTCTGGGATTGGAAATCGCCGGTATTGTGGTGGAAACCGGCAGCGGTGTCACGACACTTAACACCGGCGACAAGGTCTGCGCGCTGGTCAACGGCGGCGGCTACGCCGAATATTGTCTCGCCTGCGCCGCCTGCTGTTTGCCGGTACCTCGGAATTTCAGCTTCACGCAAGCCGCCGCGTTGCCGGAAACCTTTTTCACGGTCTGGAGCAACGTCTTCGATAGAGGCAGGCTACAGCCCGGCGAAAGCCTTTTGGTTCACGGCGGCGCAAGTGGCATAGGCACCACGGCGATTCAACTGGCCAAGGCCTTCGGCAGCCGGGTTTACGCCACGGCGGGCAGCGAAGAGAAATGCAAACGCTGTTTGGAACTGGGCGCCGATGCGGCCATTAATTACAAACAGCAGGATTTCGTCGCAACCATTGGCGAACTGACCGCCGGCAACGGCGTGGATATGATACTGGACATGGTCGGCGGCGATTATTTTCCGCGCAATCTGAAATGCCTGGCCGCCGAAGGCCGCTTAGTACAGATTGCGATACAAAACGGCGCCAAGAATGAAATCAACTTGTGGACTATCATAGCTAAGCGCCTGACCGTCACCGGCTCGACGCTCCGGGCCCGCGACGACGGCTTCAAGGGTAACATCGCCCGGCAGTTGCATGACAAAGTCTGGCCCTTGCTGGAATCGGATCGCATCGCCCCGGTAATAGACTCGGTGTTTCCACTGGCGGAAGCCAATCAGGCCCACGCGCGCATCACCAGCAATCAACATATCGGCAAAATCATTCTGGAGGTTTAAACATGGCATACACCACCCTTATTTCCACGGCGGAACTGGCCGACAACATCAATAATCCCGACTGGGTGGTTTTCGATTGCCGTTTCTCGTTGGCCGACAGCGAAGCCGGTGGCAAGGCTTACCGCCAGGGCCATCTACCCGGCGCCCGTTATGCACATCTGAACGACGACCTGTCGTCGCCGGCAAAAAGTTACACCGGCCGCCATCCCTTGCCCGATTTTGGGGAACTGGCGAAAAAACTGGGTGCTTGGGGCGTCAGTAACCGCAGCCAAGTGGTGGTTTACGACGATGCCGGAGGCGCCTTCGCGGGAAGGCTGTGGTGGCTGCTACGGACGATGGGCCATACCCAGGTCGCGGTATTGGACGGCGGGATACGCCATTGGCAAACGCTAGGCTTGCCCGTGACCACGGTGCTGCCGAAAATCGCCGCAGCGTCGTTCAGAAGCTACCTGGACGCCAAACAATGGCTGACTGCCACTCAAGTGGAAGACGGTTTGGCGGCCCACCGCATCACGCTGATCGACGCCCGCACCCCGGAACGCTACAACGGCCTGCAGGAACCCATCGATCCCGTCGCCGGCCACGTTCCCAAGGCCCTAAATCGACCCTTTCAGTTGAATCTGGACAAGGATGGCCTGTTCCTGCCGGCCGCGCAATTGCAACAACAATTCCAGCAACTAACGGCCTCGGCACCCGCCGAAACAGTCGTTCACATGTGCGGCTCCGGCGTGACCGGCTGCCATAACCTGCTGGCGATGGAAGTGGCCGGTTTGAGCGGTGCCAAGCTGTATGCCGGTTCCTGGAGCGAGTGGATAGTGGATAAGAACCGGTCAGTTGCGAGAGGCTAACTTCGACCTTTGCGGCCATTGAAAAATGTAGGTTGGGCTAAACAACGTGCAGCCCAACATTTCAAAGCTATAACGTCAATTGTTGGGCTTCCTATCGTCAACCTACGAAGGCTACGGTCCTAACTCGACCTATTCTCGCTCGGCATTTCTTTTATAGCTCTCATTTGCTGCTGATCCATACAACTAAGAAAATGGTGAGAACGCCTACTATCAAAAGATAGTCGAGTAGATTGGTAGTTCTGGAAATAGCGTTACGCCTTTTTATAAACTCTTGAGAGCTGTCGGCCATCAGAGTCTGCAATCGTTCAATCCTTTGCTGAGGCGTTTGCAACTTAGATATTTCCTCTGCTATTTTTTTTGATAGCTGCGTTTCCATGGTTGGTGCCCCTGCATTTGCAGCATAACCTTTGGCGACACCTTCCACAAATCGAGAGTCCTTTTCAGATAAATTCAATAGTACCGACAATTCTATATCGGTTTTACCGCCTTGAAAAAAACGATGCCACCAATTGAGCCGAGTTAAATAATATTGATTGTCTGTCGTAGCAATCTTTAATACCGATACTTCGGAACTTTTGACTTTGAAAAAAATTAGATAAATTCGAGTAATATCCGTCCAAGGAATAAAACCGAACAAAAAATGCTTGATTCCATTGCTATCCAACCGTATGACGGGTCTACCGATTAACCGCATGCCAGTAAACACTATCCCCATGCATAATATTACGATGAAAAAAAGAACGCCACCGACCAGCAAAATAGATCCAATTTGCCATTGATCTGCTGGAAAAATGATAATTTTTTGGACGCTAAAATAGATCGCCCACAAGCTCAAAACTAATATCAAAGCCATAAATACGATTTGAGAGCCTTTTTCATAGAATTCGACGGGCTGTTTGTATTGCAAAGCTTCCTTGATTTTTTCTTCTACACATTATTGCAATTCAATCGCTTCGGTGTTAATGCGTTTTTTATCCCAACGAAATAACAGTATCAGAGCTACGACTATCAATAGGGTGAGGATGCCACAGATTACGCTACCAAGAGCATTGCCATCGTCCATCAAAGTCGCAGATAGAGCCCAAGTAATCATTCCCACCAGCGTAGCTAGGCTCACCAGCAATCGAATGGCTATTTTCATTTCTCTTTTAACCTATCCATAAAATATCTAACCCGCGTAAGGCTGATGGCTCCGGCTATCTAAATTGCATCGGGTCAGAGGAGGCCGAAGCCTCCGTCTGCCCACAGAACCGTGCGTACGGGTCCGTACACGGCTCATCACGCAAGACTCACCCATTGAGAAACTTCAAACCAATGCGCTAGCTTCT
>JAJRDU010000048.1 GCA_028748685.1 Methylococcaceae bacterium | reverse complement strand
CTTAAGAAATTCATTGAAACTTGTGTCGAACTAGGATACTCAGGCGGACGTAAACGGGAAAGTCCAGACTCGCCCGTCGCGTTAAAAATACAGCATCTCTTACAATACGAGTTAAAGGGCGATTTACACTGGGTTTGATCGCGTTAATAGCCCATCTCACGTCCAGCCTCACGCAACTGACTATAATATCTTGCCTCACTGACTGATTGTTAATCATCTCTATCCGTGCGATGAACCTCTCCATTCCGTCGCCATCGCATAGAATAATTCCGCCTAAAACCTTACGATGATCAAACCGCCCAGGAAATAACCGCCTAGACCGCAGGTGCAACGATATAGGGTACGGCCACTTGATCAAAATACCGAATGGGACCCATACAAGAACGGCATTACCGGCTATGCGGCCAGCATGCTGTTTGAGCAAGCTCTATCCCCTTTTGTCACTGCGATTCGGTCGAATATAAAAGTCAACTTGGAACAACCACAATTCGACGCGCGGGTCATGCTCGCCTTCAACATCGCGTCGGCTCCTCGGTTGTAATACGGGTGAACGACACCCTAAAGCCGAAACCGATTACAAAGACCTTGAGGCGGCCAGGAATGTCTGGAATTAATCCCAAGGCGCGGCCATGAAAGGACTGCAAAACAGACGAGCTTGCGAGCGGAACGTTTATTCGAAAGACATCATAAATTGTGTCGTATAAGGAATACGGTTTAACATCGACTTATAATTGAGAATTTGGCACGTAGAACTCTCATGAAGCCGCATACCCATTCTTGTTAAAGCCGTCACTTGGAGCGAGTATCACGAGTTTTGAACGACCTATGTCCGCAAACCGAACCCAATCAGCATTGAATTATTTGCCACCGCAAAACTCTGTTACGTTGAGCGGCGACTGTCAATCGACCTGGCTTAAATCGCGACGACAGCCGGCTCATGCCCTATGAAACGTTCGTAGTCGGCAATTCGTATAACATGATAGCAAGGGGGGATCATGCAAAAAAAACAACTGCTCTGGCTGCTGCCGATTGCTGTAGCGGCATTCTTTCTGTTCGACGGTCCGCGATTGTTGAGTCTGGACAATATCCGCGAGCACAGGCAGGCCCTGACGGATTTTACCGATCGGCATTATTTGCTCATGCTGTTGGCTTGCGGTCTGGGTTACAGCCTGTCCACGGCCTTGAGCCTGCCGGGCGGCACGGTGCTGTCGCTGTTGCTGGGGTTTTTGTTCGGCCGCTGGACCGGCAGCTTGCTGATCGTGGTTTCCGCCACCCTGGGTGCCGGAGCGGTGTTCTGGCTGGCGCGCTATTTGTTCGCGGATTGGGCGCGACAACGCTTGCAGCAAAGCGCCTTGTCGCAAAAACTGCTGGACGGGTTTCAGGACGATGCCTTCAATTATCTGCTGTTCCTGCGCCTGGTGCCTCTGTTTCCGTTCTGGCTGGTGAATCTGGCGCCAGCCTTTACCTCGGTATCGATGCGCACCTACCTGATCACCACCTTCGTCGGCATCATACCGGGCAGTTTCATATTCGCCAATCTCGGCCAGTCGCTGGGACGGATCGAGCGGCTGGATCAATTGTTTTCCTGGCAAACTCTACTGGCCCTGAGTCTGCTGGGGGGCTTATCGTTAATACCGGTACTTTCAAAACACCTGCAACCGAAACCGTTTTCGGATTGATGCGTAGCCTCGATGTAACATCCTGAAATCGAGAATAATGGAAACCGACAAATCCTCGATTCCGTTTCACTGTATCGAGGCCACATATTGAATTGGTAAGCCGCTGTGAAAATAGCATCGATTATCTTATTGGCTCTACTGACAGAGGGAACGCCGGCGGCGGAAACCCGATTGCCGATCGGCGAATTCAGCGCCAACCGCCTCGACGGCTGGGAACAAAAAAGCTTCAAGGGCGAAACCCGCTATCAATTGCAAACCATTGATGGCGTCACGGCGTTGAAAGCCGATAGCCATGCAGCCGGTTCCGGCTTATTCAAGGAACAACGCATCGATCTGGAAAAAACGCCATTCTTGAATTGGTCGTGGCGGATTGCCAACCGCTTGAACGGCATAAACGAACAAAGCAAGGCCGGTGACGATTATGCCGCCAGGGTTTATGTGGTGGTCAGCGGCGGCCTGGTCTTTTGGCGGACCAAGGCCATCAATTATGTCTGGGCCAGCAACACCAGCAAGGACAGCGTCTGGCCCAACGCCTTTGCCGGCGACCATGCGATGATGCTGGCCTTGCGCGGCCTGGAAGCCCCGTTGAACACCTGGTTTAGCGAGAAGCGTAATGTCAGGGCCGATTTGCAAAAACTGTTTGGCGAAGATATACATTATATCGACGCGGTGGCGCTGATGACCGATACCGACAACAGCAAGGGACAGATTACAGCCTATTACGGCGACATCTGGTTTTCCGAGGATTAAACATGCACGACACTCGCCCTCTTCTTACCAATAGCGACTTTCCGGCCATCGTTCGCAAGCCGCTGGAAATCCTGCAAGTCAATCTCGGTTACCTGTGCAACCTGAGCTGCGTGCATTGCCACGTCAACGCCGGCCCCAAACGCACCGAGCTGATGAGCCTGGAAACCCTGCAACAGGTACTGGCGTTCGCCGAAGCCGCCGATATTCATACCCTGGACTTAACCGGTGGCGCGCCGGAAATGCATCCGAACTTTCGGCAACTGGTCGAAGTGGCGCGGGGCAAGGGCATGAAAGTAATCGACCGCTGCAATCTGACCATATTGGAAGACCCTGATTACGCGGGGCTAGCGGAATTTTTGGCCGAACAGCAGGTGGAAATAATCGCCTCCCTGCCCTGCTATCTACAGGAAAACGTCGACAAACAACGCGGCAAGGGTGTGTTCCTGGACAGCCTTGCGGCCTTGCAACACTTGAACGGCTTGGGTTACGGCAAAGCAGACGGCCTGTTGCCACTGAATCTGGTCTACAACCCGCAGGATGCGGCATTACCGCCCGATCAAGCCGGTCTGGAACAAGCCTATAAAGAACATCTGCACCAACACTACGGCATCGTGTTTAACCGGCTATTTGCGATTGCCAACATGCCCATTCAGCGTTTCGGCAGCCTGCTGGTCAGTCAGGGCCGGTTTCACGATTATCTGAACTTGCTGCGCAACAGTTTCCGGGCCGACAATCTCGACGGCCTGATGTGCCTGAATACCATCAGCATCGACTGGCAGGGCTATGTCTACGATTGCGATTTCAACCAGATGCTGGCCATGCCGCTAGGCGCGACCGCAAAGCCTCGCCAGCACATCTCCGGACTGGCGCCGGAAATCCTGAACAACGCGGCGATATCCACCGCCGCCCATTGCTACGGTTGCACGGCCGGACAAGGCAGCAGTTGCGGCGGGGCGCTGAAGAGTAAATTATCGTGAAACCGCGACTCGGCATCGTGATACCGGTGCTCAACGAAGCCGAACAGATTGCCGTCAAGCTTCAGGCCTTGCAAGCTCTACGAGCGGATTGCGAACTATTGCTGGTCGACGGCGGCAGTGTCGATAACAGCCCGACCATCGCCGAGCCACTGATCGACAAGGTCGTGCACAGCGGATGCGGCCGAGCCCGGCAGATGAATTGCGGCGCGGCGCAAACAACAGCCGAGGTGCTGCTGTTCTTGCACGCCGACACCCGCTTGCCGGACGGTGCCGTCGATCGCATCTTGCAGGCAATTGACGCTGGCTACCAGTGGGGGCGTTTCGATGTCGGCTTCGACAGCCACCGAGCGATCTTCACGCTGATCGCATTGCTGATGAACTGGCGCTCTCGATTAACCGGCATCGCTACCGGCGATCAGGCGATATTCGTGACGCGTCTGGCTTTTCAGGCTGTCGGAGGCTTTCCGAACATCGCGTTGATGGAAGATATTGCCCTCAGCGCTAGTCTGAAAAAACTCGGCAAGCCTTGCTGCCTGACCGACAAGGTCGTTACTTCGGCGCGGCGCTGGCTGCGGCACGGCATATTCAAGACCATCTTGCTGATGTGGCGGCTGAGGCTGGCTTATTTTTTCGGGGCCAATCCCGACGATCTGGCGGCCCGTTATTATCGGAGGCATTGATGGAAACCATGGCCCGCTTTTGGGTATTCATCGGCATTTTGTTGCTGATGGCGGCCTGGGAAATGTACCGGCCTAAGCGAGCATTGAGTCTGGGCCGTCGCGGCCGCTGGCCGGTCAATCTCGGTCTGGCGGCTTTGAATATCACCGTAATGCGGCTCAGCATGGGCGCGGCGGCCTGGCTGGCGGCGATCTGGGCCGCTGAGCGGCAAGTCGGTTTGTTCAACCTGATTCCGATTCCGCATTGGCTATCGATAGCCTTGAGTTTGTTGCTGCTTGATCTGGCGATTTACGCCCAGCATGTTGCCTCGCATCGTTGGCGCTGGTTCTGGCGTCTGCATCAGGTGCATCACACCGATCTCGATTTCGACACCACGACGGCGGTGCGTTTTCATCCGTTCGAAATCATGCTGTCAATGCTATACAAGGTGGCATTGGTATCGCTGCTCGGTGCCGATCCGCTGGCGGTGATCGCGTTCGAGATGATTCTCAACGGCTGCGCGCTGTTCAATCACGGTAACGTAGCCCTGCCGCCAATTTTTGAGCGCCGACTGCGTTACTGGTTGGTGACGCCCGACATGCACCGCATTCATCATTCGGCCCTGCAAGCCGAAACCGACAGCAATTACGGCTTCTCGCTTTCCTGTTGGGATAGGCTATTCAAAACCTACCGCCCCGAATCCAAACAAGCGCAAGCCGAAATGGCGATAGGCTTGACCGGGTTCCGCAACGCCTCGGAGCTGGGCTTCGTAAAACTGCTGGTGCTGCCGTTCGAACATCCGCGCGAACGTTGAACCATGGATTATCTTTTTCCCGACAGCGTATTGCTGATCTTCTGCAAGGCGCCCGTTCCCGGCCAAGTCAAAACCCGGTTGCAAGCGGCATTGAACGCCGAACAAGCCGCAACCGCGCATATTCAATTGACGCGTTTTACGCTGGATAGAGCCTTCCGGCAAACCTTGTGCCCGGTCCGACTCTATTGCGCGCCCGATGCCGGGCATCAGTTCTTTAAACAATGCGCGAAGGATTATCCACTGAAGCTGGCGGCGCAACGCGGCGCCGATCTGGGCGAAAGAATGCTGAACGCATTTGCGGAAACGCTGACAACATACCGTCACGCCGTGCTGATCGGCTGCGATTGCCCAAGTTTAACGATCGACGATTTACATCAAGCTTTGGAAGCGTTACAGAGCGGCCACGAGGCGGTGTTTGCGCCTGCGGAAGACGGTGGTTATGTATTGATCGGCCTAAATGCTCCGCAACCGAATTTATTCGAAGACATGGTTTGGGGTAACGAAACCGTGATGGCCGAAACCCGGAGACGAGCAGCAGCGGCAAAACTGAAGGTTTACGAGCTTTCCATGCAATGGGATGTCGACGACATTGAAGGCTGGAAGCGGTTTTTGCGGAAAAAATAAATGCCCGGCTTATATGGAACGGTTATCCGCAGCATACGCTAGGCGAGGCGCTGAATGAACGGTCGGGTTGTTTGAAGCTCGTACCGGCCGGAAGGTGCCGGCCCATTTTCATTCGCCGAGCGCTTTGATGTGCACTTTGCCGCGGGAGGCGATGCCAAGAACAAGACCTGCAAAACCACAAACTTACGTACAAACCGAATAAATGATAAACATGCTTGGACTATCGGAAAACGTTTGTCCCAGGCTGATACAACCGGAGTTTTGCAGAATCATTTCCTGATTGGAGATATGAATGACGTCACCCTGCATCGGACGGATGTAGCTGCCGTTTGTGCTTTGATCGATGATATAAAATTTACCCGAGCGCAACTCGAACCGGGCATGCTGTCTCGAGGCAAAACTGCTGCGCACTAGAATGTCGCAATGATCATCGCGGCCCGCCGTCAATGCTTTTTTATCTTTATGCAAGGCATAGACATTTGCACCGTAAGTTAACCTAAGGGTTATTTGCGGATTGAGCAGCGCGGGCGCAAATGAAATGTTGGTACGATCACCGGCTTCGCTCCAATCCACCACGAAGATCGTCATTTCCTCCTGCTTGCCTCTAAGCTCCCTACTCATGATCGGATTGACTTTACACAACAGTTCCTCCGGTAGGGCGTCAACCAGATCCTTGGAGGTCAAGATTTTTCCGGCTTTTGCAATGGAAGCGATGCGGGCGGCTACATTGACGGTATCGCCAAAAAAGTCACCACCTTCGCTAACCACAGCGCCATAGTGGCAGCCAATCCTCACGTCTAAGTTCATGCCGTTCTCGAAACGTTTAGCCGTGATGCGTTTTTGTATGGCGCAAGCGGCCCGGACAGCGGCGGCGGCCGACGGAAACGCACACATGATTTCATCGCCAATCGTTTGGATCAACATCCCCTCAAAACACTCGACTTCGTCAGTCATTTCACGAATACAGTCCGTTATCAGATGTCTGGCAATGACATCGCCAAGCTGATCGAATAACGACGTGCTGCCGCAGACATCGGCAAACAAAACGGCTATTTTTTTATTGTTATTCACGATTGAAAAACCTCGTTAAGGCGGCGTAATCCTGATTACGGCGCGACTTTTCCATCATTTGGCTCAATCATTGGGCCTCTTAACGCCCCCTTTGAGACAATGCTGTTCCTCATGGGCTAGGCCCGCGCCCAGTTTTCCCGCTCGATAGGCCTCGACGGCTCTAAGCGGAGAAGTCTCGGTAGTCGTAACGAGTTCCGTATTTCTCTCGAACAGTCTTCGTTTAACCCCTTCTCCCGCGGACCCGGCAATAGCCACATCGACATCATGCAAGGGATGCCTATCCCCTTCGCCGCGCACATGCCATTCGTGAAGGGAGCCGATTCTGGTCAGTTCAAGTGTCCAGGCAAGACTCACACCGATATCATCGCCAGCAACGTAGACCATCCACTTCGATGCCCACCCGGCGTGAGGCGCAATGTCCCCATCGTCTCCAACAGCCACGGCAATTAATTTATCGTCCATCGCTTCAACACCTCTAATTAAACAAAATCTCTCGGGGCGTAACAACACTACTTACAGAACGCATCATAGTCCCGGTAATTTTTGGACTGACTTTACAAAACTATCGTCAATGACCAAAACCGGAATGATGATAACTTTAAACCATTGAATATCGGCCAAACACACGCGATTACCGGAAAAATCACATGGTATTAAGCACTTAGGCTAGTGTAAGTCCGTAAACCGGAATTAGCCGGTAGGCGTTTCAAGCGATGTAAAATCCCGGAAACGCGCTTACTTATCCGGCCTAAACGCCGGCTGAAAATTTTAGTCGTTACGCCGATCCTGGCTTTGCCGAACAGACGTAAAAATACCCGTGGTTGTTCGATGAGCGCGTTTATAATCAAGCGCTATTTGATTTCCCTTAACTCTAAACCTAGTGAAAAGAACGTAGGAACAGCCACACGATGACTCTCGAACTCTTAATTACCCTTGCGATTCAGTTTCTTGGATCCGTGGCCGCATTCTTCCTCGCCTATCGGTCCTTTCAAAAACGCCGAATTCAGCTAGGCGCCGAACCAACCTTGCCCCAATACTTTATTCGTCGAAGCACCTACTGGACAGGGATTGCCTTGTATTGCACGTTTATGGCGACATTTTTTTGGCTGCTTACTCGGGAGTGGCTGCCCTTGGAACCACTAGTAACGCTGGTGGTTACCAGCCTTCGCGGCGGCGAATGGGTGAATCTTCTGCATGGCTTGGACGGAAACACGCTTATACCCTTGATTACCGCCGGGCTATTGCTTTTTTTTATCGCCTGGGAGAGCAACTATAATCCCTTGCTGATTTTAAGGGACAGTATTCACGACGCTTTCGCAATTCCGACAAAAGCGGCGGAGGTCTATAACGCGCTAATCGCGTCGCGATTATCGGCGGTGGACGATATATTAAAAGCACAAATCGCCGACCGCCTGCTGGTACAGAGCATAGACCCCGGTGACTTCGATAAATCCAGCGCCACGGTCGAGTATAAATGGGCTCATAATTGTCTGCTTTTTGACCAGATACAAAACTACGCGAACGACTCGTCCTTTCGGCGATTGTTCAATGAACCGTCGCTAAAATGGGGAGAAATCTGTATCTCCTATAACGCGATGTCGGAAAAAATTGCCGTCTGGAAGGAAGCCGAACCGCACTATACCAAGACGGTCAATTTGATAAAGGAACTGGACCGCCTGACCGGACTGCACTGCCGCTTACTCGCCGCTCTGGTCGTGTTCGGAAGCGCGAGCGAGAACGATATATGGGCAACCGTGGCCAAGCTTGGCGGCAACGTCCACGAAGCGCGCTTGAAACACACCTATAAATATATTTTGATCTTCACGGCCGCCACCTCCTTCGGCGTGATATTGGGGCGAGAAATATCGGTCTCACTGCATAATATTTTCCTGTTCCCCGATAAACCGCTGCCCCACTTTAGTTACACCACGCTGCGATGGATCGCTTACGTTATTCCGATGTATGTCCTGCCGATAGCGCTGGTGTTTATCTCCCGGACGGTCGCTTTTAGGCATCAAAGGGAGCAATCCGACCAATACTATGGCTTCTATATGGCCATGATGATCATGGGCTTCATCGTCAGCACCACGGTATCGACGCTGGTTCTTGAATTAACTTTCTACCAAAGAGAGCATTTCAATTTCCTGGAAAGTTTCATAGACCATACGCGTTGGGGAATTCTGCCGGCGTTGATATGCGGTTTTGTAGCCTATCGAATGGACACTCCCGCGAGCGAATCCGAACCGTTGGTTAAAATCATGATGACCGCCGCGCTGCGTTTTCTAGTCTGGGGGGGGGTCGCCGTTATTTTCATGCTCTATGCCACCGACGACTTGACCATTGAGAAGTCCAATCTGCGTTTTACCCTGGTCGGAACGGCTTTCTTCGTGATCGGTCTTTTGGGGGCGTCCGCCCGATTCAAAACGGCGAGACCAGACGATTAGCTGACCAAGCTAAAGGTTCAGCCGACATAGTGGTGGGTAGTACGCTTATGCGCCCACGCAGGCGTCGAACAAAGGTGGGCAAATTTGCCCACCCAGCACTAATGCAAAACCGGATATTAGCTCCGGCGCGATCAGATAGACATCGCTGCGAATGTTCATGCCATCCGCAGCGAGCATCTGTAAGGACTTTAGACCGCTTCGATCAAACTTGGGTCGTAATCGGCGGGCGCTTCGAAGCCTAGCAGATTCAGTATCGTGGCCGCCGAGTTCGATAACCCCGGCGCCGGCAAATCCTGGCGCAGTTTATAACCAGGATTCTCTCCGGAAATCAACACGAACGGCACGGGATTCAGGGTGTGCGAGGTCTTGGCCTTGGTACGGCCTTCGGCATTGCGCGTCACATTGCCTTTTTTATCCAG
>JAJRDU010000047.1 GCA_028748685.1 Methylococcaceae bacterium | reverse complement strand
GCCAGGGTGCGGCGTAAAGGATTCGGCGGCAACGGATAAACCGGCAAGCCCAGACTGCGGCGGCGTTGCAGGCCCCATTGATAAACATAATAGGCCACGCTTAACAACAGATAAGACCAGTGCAGTTTCCCCAAGCCGATCGCCAACAACGGCGCAATAACCAATCCCAGCGCATCAAAGGTGATATCCAGTTCATTTCCCAGCAGACTCACCTGCCGGCTACGGCGAGCCACGAAGCCATCCAGCCGGTCGAGTATGGCGGCCAGCGTGTACAGAATCGCCGGCGCCCACACATTGCCGGCGGTTGCCTGATCCATGAACAGGAAGCCACCCGTCAACGCAATCAGGCCACCGCGCAGGATAGTCAGGCGGTTACCCCAGCCCAAATCGCCATACAAAGGTGTTCCTTCACTGGCTCGATTCAGCGACAGCCGCCGCCGGACGCACAGGCAAACATGACCCCAAAGCAGGCCGGCCTGCAGCAGCCACTGTCCGGCGGCGATCCAGCTCTCCGCAAAACCCAGTAAACAAAGGCCGATCAACAGAACGCCGCCACCGAGCGCCGCTATCGTTCGCAGTTCGTGTTTCATAAAATAGTCGTCAACATCCTGGTTAAGCTGCATATCCTGTTGGGGTAGAGTCAGAGTGATCGATAAACTTAAGCACGAGTCGTGCCCGATTACAGTATCACTTTGGCGGATCGATCTCCAAATGCAGATTAATCCCCGATCCGAGTTTTTTTATTGGTACCATGTCGGCCCAAATTCACTTTAAACCACTCGTCGGCGCTAGATACGCCGAACTGATTTGACCGATAGGATGCCATACATGCTAGGCGATAAAAGGACTGTCAACGACGGCCGGAGAATGATGCCAGGCCTGGACGTTTCAGCCCTGGTTTTGATTTTTATCGCCTTGGTCATCCCAAACCGCATCAGCTCTATAACTCCATCGGCTTTTGCCTGTTTGCCGCTGGAAGCGCTGTTGCTCGGCCTGATCTTGCTAATACCGGATCGAACGGGCCTATTGCTTCGAGCCATTGCCGCCTGCCTGCTGGCCACGGAGACGATCTTCAAAATGGCCGACATGGCGGCTTATCAGGTTTTCGACCGGCCGTTCAATCCGGTGCTGGACGCCCGCTTCCCGGCGGACGGCATGCATCTGCTACGGGGAGCCATCGGCGAGATCGGCGCCCTCTTCGCGGCGGGTTTAATAGCCGCCTTGCTGATCGGGATTTTCATGCTGATGTATGCGCTGCTTGGAAGAGCGCGAAAACTGCTGCTGGCATCGCCAAAATCCACGGGCACCGGGCTATTCGCCGGTTCGTGCGCCTGGACGGCATTGGCTTTCGCCGGCTGGCAAGGCGCATCCAGCCCGCTTTACGAGCTGATGTCCATGCATGCCGGCAACACCCTGAGCAGCATCGCCGATCTCGAAGATTTCAACGGCATCGTCGATAGCGATCCTTACGCAGCCGTGCCAAACGACGCGCTTTTCGACCAGCTGAAGGGTAAGGACGTGATGGTGGTGTTCGTCGAATCTTACGGGCGGACCGTGCTCGACAACCCCGGCTATGCCGTTCATGTCCGCCCGCTACTGGAACGAAGTAGCGCGGAACTGGCCGAAAAAGGCCTGCACGCCCGCAGCGCCTACCTGACATCGCCTACCTACGGCGGAATCAGCTGGCTGGCGCATGGCACCTTGCTCTCGGGTTTGTGGATCAATAGCCAGGTTCGCTACGACCGTCTGGTGATGAGCCAACGCCCCTCACTTAACCGGCTCTTCAAGCGGGCGGGCTGGCGGACCGTGGCGGTGGAGCCGGCTCATACCATGGACTGGCCACAAGGCGAATATTTCGGTTACGACCGAATCTATGCCTCTCGGGATCTGGGCTACAAAGGCCAGCCTTTCAACTGGATCACCATGCCGGACCAATACACGCTGTCGGCCTTTCAATCCTTGGAACGCAAACCCGGCACACGTCCTCCCGTGATGGCCGAGATCGCCTTGATCTCATCCCACGCCCCGTGGTCTCCCCTGCCCCGGCTTGTCGACTGGAACCGGGTGACTGACGGAGCCATTTTTAATACAGCCAGAGAGGGCGATACGCCCGAGGTGGTCTGGCAAAATACCGAGCGGATTCGCGAGCAATACCGCAAGTCCATCGAATATGCACTCGCCAATATCGTCTCCTATGCCATCAACGAGGGCGACGAAAATCTGGTGATTCTGGTATTGGGCGATCACCAACCTGCCCCGTTCGTAACCGGCGAATCTAGGAGCCACGATGTGCCGGTGCATCTGATCAGCCGTGATTCAAGAGTCATGGACGCAGTAAAAGATTGGCGGTGGACATCAGGCATGTTGCCGGCCGGCGATGCGCCGGTTTGGGGTATGGATAAAATGCGGGACCGGTTTATTGCGGCTTTTTCTAAACAGCCCGCTGACGTCGGGCTCGATCAAGCGCATTAGCAAACCGCTCAAAGATTGCCCATATACTAAAAAGGCCTGCCCCTCCGCACCTTAAACAGGTCGAACGATCAAGCCTTTCCTTAGGGAAACTCTGAACAAGTTGATTCCGCTCATGGTTCGACAAGCTCACCACGAACGGAATCAACCACTTACCGTTCGTCTTTATGCCTTGTGGGTACTGAGCCTGTCGAAGGACTTAATCAGAGTTTTGACGCCGTATCAAGGCGCCACTATTTTTCGCTAAGTAGCTATTCGATATGGCTTATTCCCTGACGCGAATCAGATCATGGCAGCTTTTGCAAGTAGCGCCGACCTTGCCGAATTGAGTTTTGATAGCCGCCACGTCGCCGCTTGCCGCCACTTTTTGCAGTTCGTTGGCTTCCTTGATGAAGGTGGCGTCGATTTCCTTGACTTCAGCTTGTTTCTCGAAGTATTCCGCTTTCAGGCGGGTCGGTTTCCAGCCCGTGCCCTTGTCGGTGCCTTCACCGTATAATTCGTTCAGACCGGAGTTAGCCACGGCGGCGATGGCATTGGCGGCGGCGATGACCTGGTCTTTATTGAAGGTTTCAGGATGATCCGCGGCTTGGGCCTTGATTTTGGCGGTATTCCAGCCCAGGAATGAGTAAGCGGACTGACGGAAACGAATCTGATCTTCGACTGGTCCCGCCAGCGCCGTTGTGGTAACGGCACCCAGTGCCAATGCGATTGCCAGTTTGTTTTTCATGATTTCTCCTTGAGTGGTTTATGGTTGGTTTGTGTTTATGACTTGCCGTTAGCCTGCGCGGTTTGAACGCCGGCCAGCGGGGTTAGATATTTCAGCGGATCGCCGCCCCAGACGCTCCAAACGACGGTGACGGCCAGCAGCAGGCTGAAGACAAAACGCAAGACGCCGACCGGTTGGGCCGAACTGGGCGCCAGCGATTTGGGCAACTGCTTCTTTCCGGTCAGCATGGGTTTGATCAGATCGGTTTTTTTGACGTGCTGATAAAAGCTGATGGCGGCGACATGCACGGCCACCAGTACCAACAACACATTCACCGAGCGGATGTGCAAGCCGCTGAGCTTGTCGCTGAAATCCTTGTCTATCAAATAATAAAGCGGACCTTCGAAGGCGATATCATCATTGGCAAACAGCCCGGTGCCGACCAGAAACAACAGGGTCGCCAGCAAGGCAAATACCGCCAATGCGCCGACAGGATTATGGCCAACGCCGTGCCAGTCGCCTTTTAGATGGGCCAGCAAGCGCGAAAAGGTTGGAAAAAAATTGATGAAGCGGGCATGAGTGCTGCCGATGAAACCCCAGATCAGCCGGAAGATCACCAAGCCCAGCACCAGACTGCCGAAGCGGCCGTGCCAGTCGGTCCATTCCCCGCCCACTTTGCCGGTAGCGTACGCGCCGACCACGGCCAGCACCAGCAACCAGTGGAACAGCCTCAGCGGCCAATCCCAGACATGTACCTCGATTTTCATGATGTCCTCCCCGCCGTTCAGCTGTCGCGCAAGTAAGAGTTGAAGAAACTGATGGTTCTTTCCCAGGCCAGTTTGGCGGTCGCGGCATCGTAGCGCGGCGTGGTGTCGTTGTTGAAGCCATGCTGCACGCCAGGGTAGGTATGAGCCTCGTAATTGACGCCGGCCTTCTGCAGCGCGGACTCATAGGCCGGCCAGCCGGCATTGATCCTGTCATCGACGCCGGCGTAATGGATCAGTAATGGCGCCTTGATTTTCTTGACGTCTTCCGCGGCTGGTTGAGCGCCGTAGAACGGCGCGCCGGCGGCCAGATCGGGAATCCGGGTAGCCAGCCAGTTGACGATGCCACCGCCATAGCAAAATCCCACCGCCCCAACCTTGCCATTACCGGCCGGTAGTTTTTTAAGGATTTTTGCCGCCGCCAGGAAATCTTCCTGGTTTTTGGCCTTGTCCAGCTTTTGAAACAGTTCGCGTGCCTTGTCCTCGTCGCCCGGATAACCGCCCAACGTGAACAACGCATCCGGCGCGAAGGCGATGAAACCATCCAGCGCCAGGCGGCGAGCGATATCTTCGATGTGCGGATTCAAGCCACGGTTTTCGTGAATCACCAGCACGGTCGGCAGTTTGCCCTTGGCATGGGCGGGTTGCACCAGATAGCCGCGAATCTTGCCGTTGCCGTGTGGTGAAGGACATTCGACATAACTGGCCTTGATGCGCGGATCGTTGCCGGCGATTTGCTGAGCCTCGGCGAAGCGTGGGTTCAACGCTTCCAACAGCGCTTCCGCGCTCAAACCCAGCAAGGCGTATTTGGGAATCGAAGCCAGGAAATCCCGGCGCGGAATATCGCCATGAACGTATTGATCGAACAGTTGCAGGGCTTCGGGATGAAAGTCCTTGGCCGTTTTGCGTACCATGAATAAATCTCCTGGATCTTATCGGTTAATCCGCTGTTCATGGACGCGACGCCCATGAACAGCGCGGGTTTAATTGGGTGCAGTCAGCACCGATAATTTGGTCACGCCGGCGCGCTCGATGGCCGCCATCACCTTGGCGACCGTGCCGTATTGCACGGCGTCGTCGGCATTCAGGTTCAGCGCTAATTCGGGGTCCGCCGCCTGGCGGTTTTTCAGTTCGGTTTCAACCGCATCGACCGCGATTTCCTGCTTGTCGATGAACACCTTGCTGGTCGCATCCACGCTCAGATACACGGCGGCTTTTTCCTCGGGCGGCGCCGTTTCGGCGGTTTTGGGCAGGTTGACGTGCACGGCCTGGGTCAACAAAGGGGCGGTGACGATGAACACCACCAGCAGGACCAGCATCACGTCGACCAAGGGCGTGACATTGATCTCGCCCATCACATCGTCTTCGCCGCCGCCATCTTTGGTATTAAATGCCATTATGCGTGCGCCTCTTTCGCCAGTAGTTCGTCATGACTGTCTTTTACGGATTGTTTTTTGCTGCTGCTGATTTCGGTCAACTTAGCCGCGGCAGCGGGTTTGCTGTTCGAGCGCTCGATAATGAACGAGCTTTTCAAAGCCAGGTGGACAAAATCAATGGCGAAATCGTCCAAAAACGCCCAAACCACTTTGTTGCGGCGGATAAAAAAGTTGTAGCCCACCACCGCCGGCACAGCCACCGCGATACCCACGGCCGTCGCCACCAATGCTTCACCGATAGGCCCGGCCACGACTTCCAGACTGGCCGAACCGGATTTGCTGATGTTGGTCAGCGCCCCCATGATGCCCCAAACCGTACCGAACAAACCGACGAACGGCGAGATGCTGCCGATGGTGGCCAATACCGCCAGACCGCTTTCCAAGGAGCCGCGTTCCTTCTGCATTTGCTGCCTCAGGCGTCTGTCCAGCAATTCCTGCCTGTCCCAGGTATGTTCCAGATCATGCGTCGAGGCGCCGCCGTCGGTTTCTATCAGCGTAGCGAAACCGATACCCGCGACTCTAGCGGCCGGCCCTTTCTGATCATCCAGATGAACGGCCGACTGGATGCTGGGCGAACCCCAGAATTTCTGGCTAAATTTTCGATTGTGATAGGAAATTCGCGCATGTTGGACGCCCTTGATCAGAATCAATGACCAGGTGACCACCGAAGCGGCGATGAGCGTGTTAAGCGTGCCATCGACGATGGCGCTGGTTGCTATGTCAGACATAAAAAATCCTCAAGATAAATTAAAGGTAATAGGAACGGTTACAATGCCGGCAATCGGGGTTTCGCCGCGCTTGGCGGGTACGAACGACCATTTGTAGACGGTTTTGACGGCGGCATCGTCCAGCACTTTTTGGCCGCTGGATTTGACGACGGTGACGCTATCGGGTTTGCCGTCCGGCTGGACGTGCACCTTCATCAGCACCTTGCCTTCCCAGCCGCGCTCCTGCGCGATCTCGGGATATTCCGGCGCGGGATTATTCAGATAATCGGCACCGGCCGACGGCAGGGTAATTTTTTCCTCTACCACCGGAGCAGGTGGCGCGGGTGGAGCCGCAACTGGTGTAGGTGGCGCATCGGATACCACCGGCGTCTGATCCACGACCGGCGCCTGCTCGACAACTTTCGGCAGCGGTTTAGGCTTTGGCGGTTTCAGCGGCACGACTTTTTGTACAGGCGGCGGTGCGGGTTTCACGACCGGCGGCGGTGGAACGGGCTTAGGCCTGGACAACGTGATTTGCACTTTATTTTCCGGCTTGACCGGCTCGACGATCTCCTGCTCCAGGGCAATGCGGTCGAAATGGTCGACCACCGTGCCGTGAATCAACACCGATAACAGCCCCAGCAGTAGATAATCGGTCAGCTTGCCATCGCGGTGGCTGCCGATATATTTGAAATTTCTCAACTCCGCGCCAGCATGGCCCGGCAAAATGGCATCCGCGGGCTGCAAGGCCAGCGTACCGACGGCATCTCCGCCTAAGTAGCCGGCCTGTCCGAATTTGGCAATTGTGGCTAAAGGGCTGCTCATAACCATATTCCTCATACTCAATTGAAATCGCTTAATGTCCAGTCGGGCCGGATGACGGTGGTCTCGCGTCGCAGCTGCCTGGCTAAGTGTTTAGAAGTGGCACAAAACAAACTGCCTCCCTTACGCCTGATTGAAGACAGGAAGCTTGGGCTAGCAATTTAGATGCGAGCCACTCTCTCGCAAAGCGTCTGCCCTGCGCCAACTTGATAGGGATATTGCACGGGTTGTGCCAGATTGACTTGCGGTGGCAAGAATGAGCAAACACCTAAATATAGATGCTTGTTTATTAAAGGATTATTTCTTATTAGCGATAAAACCCGGTGAATTAATACAGGCGTAGCCGTGGACTGGCGGCGATGGCGGTTGCTTGTAAATCACCAGTTTTTAAGCGCTTGTGCTTATCAGGTGTTTGCAGGGCAACAGTACTTCGGATTGTGGAATATCAAATACCGAAGTAAATATAAGCGGCTATCGCGGCGGCGCTGACGCCTATCAGTTTGATCTTGTCCACCAGACTTTGCTGCCGCCAGAAGTAGAGACAACTGGATTTCTTGCGCAACCAGAACAACAGCAGGCGCTTGCTCAATCGTGACCAAGCGGAGGGAACTTTTCGACCCAGAAAGTACAAAATGATCAGCGCGAAGCTCACCAGCACATAAAACACGATGATCTGCGTCTCGTGCCTGCCGGTATGAAACAGATGTTCGACGGCATGATCGAGGCTCAATTCCAGGTATTCAAAGCCTAAGTGCAGCAGGTGTAAAACTAGTCCGAGCAGGTAGTGACCCAAGGCCATAAGCAAGGCCAATGCCTGGTCGGGTGCCGCCAAAACAGCCGCGATCAGTGAGGCTATCGAGCCATTGACAACCCATTGTTGTTTCTTGCGCCTGTCGATATAGCGATCCAATAATGCCGTATCTTCCGCCGTCATGTTGGCAAACCGAGCACCCACCGAAAAAGGATAGCGGTCGTCTTCGTACGGATTGCTGGGTTTGCAATACACCACCTGGCAACAGGTCACTATCACCGTCATGCTGGATAGCAACAGTATCCTGAGCATTAAATAATCGCCGGCCTTCAGTTCTTCCTTACAGGTAAAGGCGATGCCGCTGGTACTGATATTGACGTTCAGCGTGTCGTTCAAGCGGCTTTGAGACGCCGGCAGCGCCGGTTCATGCGGCGATAGCCCGGCGGCCTGGGGGCGTACGGAAGCCGCCAGAACACGATCGAAGTCGGGTTGCGACTCAATTGGCGCACCGGGCTCCAGCTTGTGGTAGAAAAGATTAGCCCGTTCGTAGACGCGAAACGCAATTCTACGATTTAATTTTTTGTCCCTTGCCTCGGTCGCACGCATGGAAAGCCTCAAAATTCTGATCACCGCAGTCCATTGATAATAGCTGTTTCTGCCGAAAGCGCCTATCGGCAGTTCTAGGGAGGATGCCGTAGGTACGATTAGCGTAGCGTAATCGTACGAATGCAAGGAAAGAATAGTAGGTCACGTTGCCGCGATGCGGCTGCATGGATGCAGGGCAACGTAAGAGCAGTTGCAAAGCGCTTACGTGGCATTTCCAAGCCACGATCTTTGAGTTTGTCAGGGAACGCTATGCGCACCCTGACCTACCGGTTTGAGTCAAATTGCGCCGCATGGTAAACCGATCAACATTCGGCGGATGGCGCAAGCTTATCCGCGCAGTCGTAATTGCAATCATCCCCGCTTGCTACGAGATAAGCTGTCCATGCAATTCGCCTAACACCTCAGAACGCAGCCAGCTCTTTGCGCTTTTTGCTGCTACGGTAGCCTGACAGGCCTAGTCCAGACAATCCGAACAGCATCATCGGCATCGCTGCGGGAACTGGAACGGTTGTGATAATTAACTGAGAGATTTGATTTTGGCTCCGACCGAACAACAGTTGGTCAGGCGCATTAATGTTGAAATCGGTTGGCGACGACAAGCGTCCGCTTAACGCAAAGGTCAGGCTGCCATTGCCTAAAGCCGCGAGCGCCGCAGCCGACAAGTCTATGGTCTGTGTTGTCTGAGCGTCTGCAACCGAATATTCGCGACTGCCGTAGAAGGTCCCGGTACCCAGGTCGGCAAAATTCAATATCCCAAGATCGGCTTGTCCGATGCTGAGCGAAGTCACTTGATAAGTCGTTGTGGCTGACTGATTAAGCGTTACCCCACGAGTAGGCAAAGATAGAGTCGCGGACTGAATCGGACCATCGAGTTTCGGAATCTCGAAATAGAAGAAATCGCGGTATTCGCCTGGCGCATTTAGGCAGTTGCTAGCATTGCAGAGACCAACGAGGTAGTTGGTGTTGGGACGAATCCCCGTAAAGTTGCCGCTGCCGGCATCGCTGATGTATCCGCTCGCTTGGTCGTTGATCGTATAAACAGCCGCCTCCGCCGTTGTGTTTGTGAGCGCCAGTACGCCAAACGTCGCAATCGCCAACGATATGTTCTTCAGTTTCATTAAGAAAGTCCCTTGTTGAGTAAAAATTTTAGGCATGCCCGATGGAAAGGAATTGACAATTCAATCTCTCCATTCATTACCAATGCAATTTTAAGACCACAATTCGCCACCTAAAAAATCAACCACATAGATGAGGCCGGATATTTAATTGAGGCATTTGACTCATTAAGTAGGTCATTTGCCGCAGCGCAAGTAGGGCGCGGGGCGTATTAGCGGCAGCGTAATGCGACAAATGAAAACGAAAATATATTCGCGTTACGCCATATCAGCCAACACGTAGCAGCAAAATGGGAGCTAATAAAATAGTTAGTACTTCGCGCAGTCGCCCACAGCCAATATGACGCGACAGTATTTTTTAAACTAGGTTAAATGAAGCATACAACTCCTTTTGTTAGTGCTTTCCCTCGGAAGAAAATTGAAGATGTGGCGGAAAAACGGGTGGAGGCAATTTTTTACCCTCGCAGTTAGCCTAGATGAAACGGAGTGGAATCGAGGGCGACCGGAACCATAAACCCTCGATTACGTTTTATTTCATTGAGGCTGCTTGCTTGAGCTCCATGTCAGGCAGGGGTGATGAAACCGACCATGGCTACGGCGATTGCCAAAACAAGACAGAGCGGTGAGTACACTACCGTATCCAGACGTGCAAAACGAGACCCTCGGATTCGTTTAAAAAACCCAATCAGTCGAAAGTCGCCAATCGCACGCAACAACAATACAAGGGCCAACGCGCGGGTAAGCCAGACCAGAACGGAATATGGCAATGGCGGCGTAAGCACCCCTGCTGTTGCCGCAATTAGCGAGGCACACAGACCCAAACCAATGGCCACTACCAACGTAGCGGTAGTGGATGGCAGAAATGCAGATTTACCGTCAATTTCCGGAATAGCGGCATTCAACCCAAGGCGGCCACCCAGCAGCCAATAAAAATGCAACAGAGAAAGACCGAGGAAAACGGCAATCAGTAAGAAAGCAATAGTGATCATAATGTTGGAAGTAATTGGGCGACAATAAGCGCCGCTTTTGGGCGACCCGGTTAACGGGAATATTATGCGTGAACACGAAGATAGCGTCCGATAAAGCAAGTAGTCTCGATGAAACAGAGTGGAATCGAGGACGACCGGAACCCTCAAAACTCACGATAATCCGAGCCTTTCTAGCCTATTTATTTTTCTTGATCGAAGGCCGTAGGCGCAATGACCAACGGGCATTACACCGAATGTTAAACGATTCCACCGGCATAACGGTAGGAAAAAGCCGTTCAGCGTGTAGGCCGGAATAAGCGTAAGCGTTTCCGGCACGCATGTTCCGCATCGGGTCAGAGGAGGCCGAAGCCTCCGTCTGCCCACAGAACCGTGCGTACGGGTCCGTACACGGCTCATCACGCAAGACTCACCCATTGAGAAACTTCAAACCAATGCGCTAGCTTCT
>JAJRDU010000046.1 GCA_028748685.1 Methylococcaceae bacterium | reverse complement strand
CTATAATCATGTTTTGTGACGCTTTATTGTGAGTCCTAATTTATGGTTGCTGTTGTAGAGGAAAGAGCCGCGCGAGGTTATCGCGAGATTGCATTATTGGGTTTGTCCAGCTGCGCGCTGTTTTTTTTGATTGCGCTGGCGACCTTCAGTTCGGATGATCCGGGTTGGAGTCACAGTACCTCCTACCAGTCCATCAATAACGCCTGCGGTTTGCTGGGTGCTTGGCTGGCCGACTTCATCCTGAGCTTTTTGGGATTGACGGCGTATTTGATCCCCATCGTGGTGGCTTGGTACGGCTACGTACTCTATAACCCCGAAAAACAAGAAAATGGCCGTTGGCTGATGGCGGTGCGCTTCTGCGGATTTATTGCCACCGCGATTTCCGGCTCGGCGATACTTTTTCTGCATCTATATTTTTTGAGGTCCAAGGTCGACTTGCCGGATAGCCCCGGAGGCATCGTCGGACGGGAAGTGGGTGATACCCTGGTCCTGTTACTGGGCAATTCCGGTTCCACCTTGCTGCTGCTGGCGGTGTTTATGACCGGCGTGACCCTGTTCACCGGATTGTCGTGGCTGACGGTGATGAATTTGATCGGCAAATGCGCGATAAGCGCTTGTGGCTTGGTTGGCCGGCAGGCGATGGAGGCTCCGGCCCGTTACCGTCCGGAAAGGCCAGAGGCGCGCGTCGAAAATAAGAAAACCAAGGCATCAACCGAAGCCGGTAACGAGGATAAAGCCAAGAAGCCCAAGCTTCAGATTTTGACCCAGGTGGCTCCCGAGCAGCAGGAAAATAAAGTAAAACCTCTGCGCAGGAAGGACAGTAAGCCGGTCGAGGATTTCGAGCCCGGCATGTACCTGAATGCCTTGCCTTCTCTGTCCCTGCTAGACAAACGGGAAATCAAGGTCAAGCGCTATTCCAAGCTAGAGTTGGAGGAAATCTCCCGACAAGTCGAGGATGTGTTACAGGACTACGGTATCGCCGTCGAGGTGGAAGCCGTATTGCCGGGGCCCGTCATCACCCGTTTCGAGCTGCGTCTGGCGGCGGGCGTCAAGGTCAGCCGCATCAGCGGATTGGCCAAGGATTTGGCGCGCGGTCTGTCGGTGACCAGCGTTCGTATCGTCGAGATCATCGAAGGCAAGTCGGTGATCGGTCTGGAGATTCCAAATCAAGAGCGCGAGATGGTGTCGCTACGCGATTTGCTGGTGTCGGATGAGTTCGAGCGCGCCAAGTCCAAGCTCAGCATCGCGATGGGCAAGGATATTTCCGGTGTGCCGGTGGTTGCCGATCTCGGCAAGATGCCGCATGCGCTGGTGGCGGGGACCACGGGTTCCGGTAAGTCGGTGGCGATCAACACCATGATTCTCAGCCTGCTCTATAAATCCAAGCCCGAGGATGTGCGGCTGATCATGATAGACCCGAAAATGCTGGAGTTGTCGGTTTACGAAGGCATTCCGCATTTGCTGACGCCGGTGGTTACCGACATGAAGGATGCCCAGAACGCCTTGCGCTGGGCGGTGGCGGAAATGGAACGCCGCTACAAGCTGATGTCGAAAGTCGGTGTCCGTAACTTGGCGGGCTATAACCATGCGGTCAAGGAAGCGGAAGCGGCCGGTAAGCCGATACGCGATCCCTTGTTCAATCCGCAAACGCCGGTGGCGCTGGAAGATTATCCGATGCTGACTACCTTGCCCAGTATCGTCATCGTCATTGATGAATTGGCCGACATGATGATGGTGGTTGGCAAAAAAGTCGAAGAATTGATTGCCCGCTTGGCGCAGAAAGCGAGGGCGGCGGGCATTCACTTGGTATTGGCGACCCAGCGGCCCTCGGTGGACGTGTTGACCGGCTTGATCAAGGCCAACGTGCCGACCCGGATTTCCTTCCAGGTATCGTCGCGCATCGATTCCCGAACCATCATCGATCAAGGCGGCGCCGAAGCCTTGCTGGGTAACGGCGACATGCTTTTCCTGCCTTCGGGAACCAGCATTCCCTTACGTGCCCACGGTGCGTTCGTTGATGATCACGAGGTGCATCGGGTGGTCGAATTCTTGAAGAAAACTGGTCCGACCGATTATCTGGACGAGATAACCCAGGAACGCACCGACAGCGGCGACGTGGCGGGACTGGAGAGTGACGAAAGCGAGAGCGATGCTTTGTACGACGAAGCCGTGGCTTTTGTTACCGACTCCCGGAAGGCCTCGATTTCCAGTGTGCAGCGCCGCTTTAAGATAGGCTACAATCGGGCGGCCCGCATCATCGAAGACATGGAAAATGCCGGCGTGGTCAGTCCCGCGGAAACCAACGGCTCTCGCGAGGTACTGGCGCCGCCACCGCGCTGATCACTATGAGCGTCACTATTGCCGGTTTGCTGGCCGTCATGTCCGTTTCGGCGATTGGCGGCTGGTGGTTAAGCTTCCGAAAGCCCGCCGAGAAGCCGGTCAAGGTGATGATGTTCGTCGGCTACTTCTGGCTGTTGGCCTTTGTTCAATTGTTGTTGGTTGCCGGTGCTTATTTTGTTTGGAAGAAGTTTTAGGTATAAGGCTCAATACTGCTAGGGACAGGGTTGTAATGAGTTTCCGAAATTAGTTTTGCGCCCTTGTCGTAGGAAGTGGTGAGTAGTGAGTGGGAAGTCAAAAACAACTCCCCACTCACTACTCTCTACTTCCCAAAAAGGAGTCTATTTTTAGCCAATTCCTAACGTTTTATCCGGACCTGTTTATCTCCTTCAAGTAATTAATGTTAATTTCCCCCGAACTCATAGGTTATCTGGCGGCGACGCTGACTACGACGTCTTTTTTGCCGCAAGCCATCATGACCATCAAAACCCGCGATACCGAATCGCTGTCCTTGGGTATGTATAGCCTGTTCGCGCTAGGTGTGCTGCTTTGGCTAATCTACGGCATTTATCTGTCGAACAAGGCGATTATTATCGCCAATGCCATAACGTTCGTACTGGCGGCGGTGATACTGGGCTTCAAGATTTATAATTCATTTCTCAAAAAAGGCTGAGCAAGTTCGGCATACAGCAAGTAGGGTACGCACCGCGTACCACGGGTGTACATCCATCAATTGAAAAACGAGATGAAAAGCAGAGATAGAAGGCAGGGCGTGGTGTTGGTGAACACCGGCGAAGGCAAGGGCAAGTCCTCCAGTGCCTTCGGCATGGTGTTTCGCGCCGCCGGCTGGGACATGAAGGTCTGCGTGATTCAGTTCATCAAGGGCCAGTGGCAGACCGGCGAACAAAAAGCCGCGGCCCGTTTCGAGAATATCGAATGGCATGCCTTGGGTGACGGTTTTACCTGGAATACCCAGAATCCCGAACAGGACATCCGGACCAGTCGAGAAATATGGGAATTCGCCAAGCAGAAAATCCTGTCCGAACAATTCGACTTGGTGGTGCTGGACGAGATCAACTATTGCTGCGGTTATGGCTGGATCAGCGGCCAGGAAATCGCCGACTTCATCGAACATCAAAAACCGTCCTGGCTGCATCTGATTTTGACCGGACGCAATGCCGCGCCGGAAGTGATAGACGCGGCGCACACCGTCACCGAAATGCACAAAATCAAGCACGCCTACCAGCAGGGCATCAAGGCCGAACAGGGCGTGGAATTTTAGGCTGAAAAAAAGCCGGGGTTCTGGCAAAATTAACGCCTTTCAACATTGAGCAGATGAGACCTATGCAACAAGCCAAACGACTGATTGAGCAGTATTACCAAGCATTTAACAACGGCGACATGGACACCTTTCTGAGTCTGCTGACCGATGATGTGGTGCATGACATCAATCAGGGCGATCGCGAACAGGGTAAGGCCGCGTTTGCCGAGTTCATGAAAAAAATGAATCACCATTACAAGGAACAACTGGTGGACATGGTGGTGATGACCAACGAAGAGGGAACACGGGGTGCCGCCGAGTTCGTGGTGTTGGGCGAATATCTGAATACCGACGAAGGTTTGCCGGAAGCCAAGGGCCAGACTTACCGTCTGCCGGCCGGTGCTTTTTTCGATATTCGCGACGGTAAAGTGGCGCGCGTGACTAACTATTACAATCTGGGCGACTGGATTGCGCAAGTCGATCCTGAGTAGACGCAAGACGGTTTTTGCCTGCCGCATTGCTGGCACCGGCTATTTGGCATAGAATCCGTGGCGCAAGGCTTCGGATTCGCCGAAAAAATAACTATAAACTGAGGAGAGCAACAATGGGTGAAGCACAGAAATTAATGATCGCCGTCGTCGGGGTGTTTGTGGTGGGTTTTCTGATGGTCGGGGCCAGCAAGGAGCAGAGCAACGAGGAAAAAGAAGCCGCCTCGCAAATCCGGTCGCTGGTTGCGATGCAGGAAATGGCCAACCTGAAATGCCCGAAATTGATCGAAAATAAGACCGGTACCCAGGTGTACTTCCCTTCCAAGACCGATACCGATAAAACCACTTATGTGACGATGGAATGGATCGGTGAAAAAGACTCCAACTTCAAAACCGCTTCCTGTACCTTGCATCTGTCATTGGGCGGAGTATCGAGGCTGGTAATCGATGACAAGGTCTTGATCGATAAGAAAATTTAAATGTTTATGCGGCGTTCCCGCGTTCGGCGCGGGAACGAAATGCCGTTTTTCAGATATATCCCTGCCCAAGATGTGTCGGTCAGCCGCCTTTGCTTACGAAACATCGCCCCCTTTTATTCTTCGTCATCTCAATATATTTAAGATGCCGGATTACATCCGGATGAGTTGGCCACCGGTTACGAGGACCATATGAGTCAAGCAATAAAACCGACTATACAAGCCTATGACCGCTATGTATTGGTCTGTGTCGGCGATCGCTGTGCCGGTGAAGGAGGCGGGCAGGCGTTATATGAGGAGTTGAAGGCTAAGTTGAAGCAGGTATCCGCGGATAATGTCGGTATCAAGCTAAAGCGTAGCAGGGTTACCTGCTTCGGCGTCTGCAAGTCCGGACCTTTGTTGAGCGTTCAGCCAGACGGGGTTTGGTACTATGACATCGATAGCGCGAAACTCGACAGAATTATCGAGGAACATTTAATCGCCGGCCGGCCGGTGACAGACTGGGTTTTTCATCAAGGCCCGATTTGTCATGGCTAGCTTGCCGAGTATTTTCAGGCTGAGCTGAGCCGAACCCGGTTACCGCTCAGCGAACGGCTAACTTAACGGCATAGGTCGGCGGGGTGTAGGGGTTTAATCGCAACAATACAGTAAGACAAAGGTGAAAGAAGATGACGAATACGGTCTACAAAGGTATTTTAAAAACCTGGAAAGACGATCGCGGGTTCGGATTTATCCAACCCGATAATGGTGACAAGGACGTTTTTATACATATTTCTTCATTAAAAGGCATGGCGCGCCGGCCCAATCGTGGTGACGTGCTGTTTTATGAAGTGGCCCAGGATGCCGGAGGTAAATTCAAGGCTATCAATGTCCGTATCGAAGGCGTCGAGTTGGTCGAAAAAACCGGAAAAATCAAAAAGTTGTGGTTATGGCTGCTGGCAGCCGTATTAGGCTTGGTGAGCGCCGCCGTTGCGGGCTTATTTGATGTGGCGCCGTAAAGGCAAGGCATAGACGGATTTTAGATTTCGGATAATTCAAGGTAAAGAGTAAGGCATGGAATTCGTACAACAGCTGCTTGATATAGTGCTTCATATTGATAAGCATCTTGCCAATATTATTGGTGAGTATGGGATGCTGACCTACGCGATTTTGTTTCTGGTGATCTTCATCGAAACTGGTTTCGTGGTGATGCCTTTTTTACCGGGCGATTCGTTGTTGTTTGCCGCTGGCGCCTTCGTGGCGATGGACGCGTTGAATCTTTACGCGGTGTTGGGGCTGTTGACGATTGCGGCGGTAATGGGCGACACCGTCAATTACTGGATAGGACGAACGCTTGGGCAACGTGCCTATTCGCAGAGCTGGATCAATCGCAGGCATCTGGACAGGGCGCATACATTTTACGAAAACTATGGCGGCAAGACCATTGTGCTGGCGCGTTTCGTGCCGGTGATCCGTACCTTTGCGCCGTTTGTGGCCGGCATGGGGCGGATGGCTTACAGCCAGTTCATCGCTTACAACATCGTCGGCGGTATCGCCTGGGTGCTGCTTTGCAGTCTTAGCGGCTACTTTTTCGGCAATATCCCGGTGGTGAAGAAAAACTTCGAACTGGTGATCCTAGCCATTATCGTGATTTCCATCCTGCCGATTATTTTTGAAGTCTGGAAGGCTAGGAGACAGGCGGATAGCCGGGCGTAGACGATATGGGCATGAGCGATTCGCAAAAGTGGCTGATCCTGGCCTTCACGGCTGGGTTGGGCTGGTTGTTATATCAATTGGCACCCATACTGATGCCGTTTGCATTCGCGGCGGCTCTGGCTTATTTGGGTGATCCATTGGTCGACAGGCTGGAGGCCTTCCGTTATCGCTCATTTCGATTAAACAGAACCTTGGCCGTGATGGTGGTTTTTTCCGGTATCATCCTTGTGATCGCGATGCTGTTGATCTTCGTCATTCCGGCCCTCGAATATCAGATCAGTGAATTTATCGACAAGTTGCCGTCATATCTGGCCTGGATTAACAAGTCGGTGGTTCCGGTGCTACAAAAATATCTGGGACGTAGCATACGGCCGCTGAAGTCTGATCAACTCGTGGTTCTTATCAGGAGTCATTGGCAAGACGGCGACGGTACCGAAAACCTGCTTCTGTCGGTATCGCATTCCGGGGCGGTGATTATCGGTTGGGTGATGAATCTGGTCTTGATTCCCGTGATCACCTTCTACCTATTGCGCGACTGGGATGACTTGATGGTGCAGATTCATGACCTGTTTCCGAGGCGCATGGCCGGAACCGTCGGCAAACTGGCGAAGGAAGCCGATGACGTACTGGGTGCCTTCATGCGTGGGCAGTTTTATGTGATGCTGGCGATGGGTTTGATTTACAGCATAGGCCTGTGGCTGATCGACCTGGAACTGGCCATGTTGATCGGCATGATGGCCGGTCTGATCAGTTTCGTGCCTTATATGGGCGTCATCGTCGGTGTTGGCGTGGCCGGGATTGCCGCCTTGCTGCAATTTCAGGATGTCATGCATCTGGTTCCGGTGTTGATCGTGTTTGCCGCCGGCCATAGCCTGGAAGGTATGTTGTTGACCCCCTGGCTGGTCGGCAACAAAATTGGTTTACATCCCGTCGCGGTGATGTTTGCGGTGTTGGCGGGCGGCCAATTGTTTGGCTTTTTAGGGGTGTTGCTGGCCCTGCCGGTGGCTTCGGTGATCATGGTTTTACTGCGCCATGTCCATGAGCGCTATACCGATAGCCAGTTCTACAGTACCTCGCATCAGTGATAAAAAAAATACCCGTATTCGTGCTGCTGGTTTTGTCGGCTCTGCCGGCAACCGCCAGCGACGCCAAGCGCGAACAGGATTATGCCGCTTACATCCGGCAGAATCCGACGGTAGGCAAGGCGGTATGGCTGCAGGCGGACGGACGGAGTTTTCTGGGTTTGTTTACCGAAGCGGAAAAAGCCGACAACGCCAATGCCGCGATTATCTTGCACGACCTAGGCGAATATCCCGATCAAAAGCCGCTAATTCATGCCTTGAGAACGGTATTGCCGCAACACAACTGGACGACGCTGGCCTTGCAAATGCCGCTTAGGGAGCAGGGCGCTTCCGAGGCGGATTATTATCCGTTGTTTGCGGAGGTTAGTACTCGTCTCGAGGCGGCCATCGATCATCTGCAAAAAAATGGCGCCAAAAACATCGTCATCATCGGTTACGGACTGGGGGCGCTGATGGCGGCTTATGTGATCAGTGAAAAGCCGGACAATATACAGGCGCTGGCGGCGATCAGTCTGGCTGTGCCTGAAACCACGGCCGCGCAAGCGCAAACCCAAGCCTTCATCAAAAGCATCGCGCTTCCGCTGCTGGATATATACGCCGAGTTCGATTTGTCCGAGGTAGCCGACACCGCAAGACTAAGACGCATGGCCGGCAAGGAAAATCCTGTCTATCTGCAGGTGCAAATGAATGGTGAAAATCATGCCTATCAACAAGATCACGAGCGACTTGTTAAACGGGTTTATAGCTGGCTGAGTTCAACTCTCCGGCAAGAGTGAACGCTCGATTATCAAAGGAGAACCATCCATGCAATTAACCGACGAACTGGTCGCCGAGATTAAATTTCTATCATTGTTCAATTTGGCCAGCCACCAGGAGGGCGTCAAGGTGCACCACAATGCCGATCCCGACATGATTGGCGCCGCAAAGCGCTTGTTCGACAAGGAGCTTGTCACTCAGGTGGACGGCGGGTATTTAACCGATTTGGGCGTGGAAGCGGCCGAGCAAGCGCAGAGAATGCTGACCATTTTGCAATCACGCTAGGCTATAAACCGAGTTCGAACAACCATTTGACGGAAACATAAACAGTCAAGGCGATGGCACCGCTGTAGATCGTAAAATGCAGCGGTTTTTTCAAGTTATGTCGCAGGAAACCGTGGGTCTGTCCTTGTTGTTTTAATTGTAGATACTGAGCGCGCTGAGTGATGGCGCGCTGTTGCTGGTAGGCGTCGAACAGCGGCTTGGCCTTCTCCAGATCGTCGACGCCATGCAGCCAAATGGCAGGCATCGAAATGCCCCAACTACCGGCCGACGTTTCGTAAAAGTCGATATCGTTGGCTGTCAACAGTTCGCGGACATCGTCGGCTTCGTCATCAGGAACGCCGCGCAATGAGAAAAACAGAATGGTCATGGCGAAAAGCACTACTTTAAAATGCACTCATTATAAAGCAGTACTCGTTTCAGGGCTCGTATGCGTCTGGGTTTAGAGAACATCGTGAATACGGAACCGCAAACTCAACCAGATAGGCAAGCGACCGTTCTGTTGCTCGCCGGCGATGCAGCGGAACAGAGCGGCTTGTCGACGTTGTTGCGGCAGGAAGGCTTTAATTGTCATGCGGTTGCTTGCGTTCTTGACGCGGAACGAGCGATAGCCAGTAAAGCCATCGATTTGCTGATCATCTGCGGGCTAAGCAGTATATGCGATCATGTGGCACGGTTTCGTAGATTGATCGATGCCTATTTGCCGGTGATAGCCATCAGCGACGAGTTGACCGATGATGTGTTGGATCACCATGCCGATATGGAGATTGATGCGGTCATTCTCAGGCCGATCAATTTCAGATTGCTGTTGATAAAAATCCGTTCCTCTTTACGGCTGCGTCAGCTGTACCAACTCGAATTTGAACATCGCAAGCAGTTGCAGAGCTATTCGGAAATGCTCCATCTGGAACAGGAAGTGGCGGCTAAAATTTTCAACAATATCCTGAAAGGCCATTTTCTGGAGACGGAAGCGGTTAAGGCCGTCATATCGCCCATGTCACTGTTTAACGGCGATATAGCGCTGGTGGCAAAAAGTCCGGACGGTCAACTACATGTTTTGCTGGGCGATTTTACCGGACATGGCTTGTCGGCATCGATCGCCGCAAAGCCCACAGCCTTGATTTTTTCCGGCATGACCCAAAAGGGTTTTGCGATTGGCGACATCGTTACCGAGATTAACGCCAAGCTACAAAAGATGTTGCCCGTTAATATTTTTTTGGCGGCGACCGTGGTGGCGCTTAACCCCGAAGCAAAGACCTTGAGCATGATTACCTGTGGCCTCCCCGAGCATTTTCTGGTTGATGAGGCGGCGCGGAGTTACAAAACCATACCTTCCGTGAATATCCCCTTGGGTATTCAGGCCGACATGGATATTCATGAACAGGTTTATAACATCAGCGGTGGCGAGCGCCTGTATTTGTTGACCGACGGCATTTTTGAAGCGGAAAACGTCGATGGCGAACCCTTCGGCAGCCAGCGCATCATCGATGCCATCTGCGAAAAAAATATAGACGATATTGAAAATTTGCAAATTCGTCTGGCCGAGCATTGTGGAGGACTCGTTCAAAAGGACGACATTACCTTCGTTAGACTGATTTGCGATGTCGACAAGGTACCGTGGCGCGACACTGGTTTACCGGAGGCGAAACGCCATGTCGATGCGCTGACCTGGAAATACATGATGGAATTCGACATCAGCACCTTGCGTGAAATCAATCCGGTACCCTTGATGGTAAACACCGCGATGGAAATTCAAGGCTTGCAGGAGCACAGGCAGGCGGTGTTCATGATCGTCAGCGAACTATTCACCAATGCGCTGGATCACGGTTTGCTGGATTTGGATTCAGGCATCAAAGCGATGCCTGATGGCTTCATGGATTTTTATGCGCTTAAAGAGGAGCGTCTGCGAACCCGTTCGCAGGGAAAAATTCGCTTTTTGTTTGTGCACAGGCCGACGGAACAAGGGGGACGACTGACTATCAAGGTTTGGGATAGCGGCGCCGGTTTCGATTGGCAGCGTTGGACGCAAGAGTTGGATAATAATCTCGGTTATTGCGGACGCGGTGTCAGGCTGGTGGAAACGCTTTGTACCAGTTTGATATTCCAGGGCAGGGGTAATCGGGTCGAGGCAGTCTTTGACTGGGAGCAATGACATGTCAACGTTGACAGACGCTGCAAAAATAGCTGGCGCGTTGACCTATCTTGATTTGTTGAACCGGTTCCGCGCAGGTCAGGCAAGGCTGATCGACGCGTCCATAAACCCTTAAGGCTTGTTGGAAATAGCCAGGTTTGCCTTGCGCATCGGTAAAGTCGCGCAGCGTGGTTCCGCCCTTGTCTATGGCCATCCGCAGCACGGTTTTTACGGCCTCGGCCAGCCGTAGATATTCCCGGAGGCTGATCTCTCCCGCCGGACGAGTCGGCAGAATGCCGGCCATGAACAGCGATTCGCTAGCATAAATATTACCCACGCCCACCACGATATGACTATCCATCAACAAGGATTTAACCGGTAGGCTGCGTTTGCCGGCGCGTTGTAGCAGGTAGTCGCCATTAAAGGCATCCGATAAGGGTTCCGGGCCTAAGGTGGCCAGCAAGGGATGCCGGTCTACCGGATCGGAACTCCACAACACGGCACCGAATTTTCGCTGATCGTTCAGGCGCAACAGCGTATTGTCGTCAAAAATGAAATCGACATGGTCGTGCTTGCCGGGCGCTTGTTCGGGTGTGGTGATACGCAGATTGCCGGACATGCCAAGATGCAGAATCAGTGTTCCTTGGCGGGTTTTTAGTAGCAAGTATTTTCCGCGGCGTTCGACGCTATCCAGCTTTAAGCCGGGCAGCGTTGTCATCAGGGAATCAGGCACGGGCCAGCGTAACCGAGGCTGGCGGATGACTACCGCCTTGAAGGTTTTTCCTTCGATGTGCGGCGCGATACCTCGGCGGCTGGTTTCGACTTCGGGTAGTTCCGGCATCGGTGCTTAATTTAGAGATGAGTCAACAGAAAGCGGGCTTCGTCCTGTAATTTCTTCCGAAACAACAACAGCTTCCAGCGGGCGCCGCCGCATTGCCGCCAAAGTAGGGTGGCGCGAATGCCGGCCAATAACAGCGCGCGAATCTTGTTCACGGTATTTTGATTACCCAGATATTGTTGATCGCCGACTACCATGATGCGCGGTTGCAGGGTGCTGATGGTGCCATGATAAAGGTCCGCGAGATTGGCTAGAACGTTTTCATGCATCACGCCGAAATGCTCGGCCTGGGCTTGGGCTCTGGCAATGCCGGTGCGGATGGTTTCCAGCATCTCGCGCCGTTTCGCCAGTTGTTTTTGCAGATAAACCAGTTGCGCGGCGTAACGCGCTTGTTCCGGGTTAGTGAGAACCTTGCCGCCTAGTTGTTCATCGAGTTGCCGCAAGCCAAATTGAATGCCGGCCAAGCCCCCATAAACATCCATCGCACTGTCGGCATCGATTTTCAAGAGGCTGGCTATGCTGGATTCCAGCGCGGCGGAATCGGCGGTTCCGGTCGTGGCGAGTTGCTGCACCAGCGAACAGGCTTGAGAGATACCCGCAAGGGCTATGGTTTGATTGCTAATGTTCTGTAAAGACATAATATTGATGATGGGCGATCAATCGGGTTCGACAGGGTTGCCGGATTTAATCCACGACTGGATACCGTTGTTTAAATGATAGACATTAGGCATGCCTTGCCGAACTAAAAATTCTCCAACTTTACCGCTGCGATTGCCTGAACGGCAGACCAGAATCACGGGCTGGTCTGGCGATGTTTTCAATTTTTGCAAATCCGCCAGCCATTTTTCGGCATCGAATTGACCGTCGTTGTTGAACGATTGCAGTTTTTGGCTGCCGGGAATGATGCCGGTTGCATGCCATTCTGCTTCGGTGCGAATGTCGATTACCAGGGCATGATCGTTTTGCCGCATGGGCTGTAGTTGCCCCACGGATACTTGGCCTAGTTCCGCGGTAGCCTTGGTTTTGGACGATTTATCGCATTCCAAGCATACCTGTTGATCGGCCAGGAGCCACGGCGTAAACAATGATAACAAAAGCAAAAGAGCGGTTTTCGACATCATGGTAGCTTATGCGGGTAGGAGTATAGGAGGTTAATTGAGGTTATCGAGTACATATCTGGTCCAGGTAATGCTGTTGAGGTAGATATTGGCGATGGTCTTGGGATTTATGTCGCGGAAGCTATCCGACGATAATTCCCAGTGCTCATAGTCGATAGAGTAATGCAATAATTCGCCCGCTTTGCCGGTTTGATACAAAATTGCGTCGGCAATTTCCTTGGACAATGGCAGGTGGTCCAATATCTTATCGATAGGCATATCCAGAAAACTATCCAAGCAGGACAATATGCCAACCAGAAAAAACCTATCCCGGTCTTCGCCGAGTTGTGCCGCCAGTAATTCGCACATCTTGGCCCGAATCAGCGCGGTTTGCAGCACGGCCTGGGGTTTATCGGACAAGGACGCCAGCGTCAGAATATTGATCCAGCGTTTCAGTTCCATCAGGCCGAGCAAGACGGTGGCATGGTGGATGGATTCTACTTTGGTTGGCAGTGAGAAAAACGCTGAATTAATGTAATGCAGTAATTTGTAACTTAACCCGACATCCCGGCTGATCACTTTGCTGATGTCCTCAAAGCGGGTATCGGCCTTGTTGACCACGCTGAGTAATTGAATTGCCGACATCTGGTTAACAGCCAGGCGTTTGCCTTCGACGATATGGGGTCTGCTGAAAAAAAAGCCTTGAAACAACTCGCAACCCCAGCTTTTCAGCGCCTCAAACTGTTGGTGAGTTTCCACCTTTTCCGCCAGTAATTTCAATTTGTATGGCTTTAATTGCTCAATCAATTGCCGAGTGCCTTCCAGGCCGTCAGCCATGATGTCAAGCTTGATAATGTCGGCGAATTCCAGCAAGGGGCGCCATTCTTCGGTCAAGACAAAGTCGTCAAGGGCAACGATGTAACCTTCCTCGGATAGTTCCTTGAGGCTGTTGATGATCCGCGAGTCGACCGTCACGCTTTCCAGTACTTCGATGACGATGCGATCCTTGGGCAGAGTAAGCGGGGTTTTTTCCAGTATGTTTTGGGCGGTGAAATTGATAAATGCCTTGTGTGGTCCGACAATTTCATTCAAACCGATTTCCACCAGGGTGTCGGTGATGACTTGATTGGTGGCTTTGGCCGCTTCATCTTGCTTGTTCAAGTCGAATTGGCTGCCTCTAAACAAAATTTCGTAAGCATAGATATTGAGATCACGGTCCAAGATTTGTTGGCGACCAATCAGGAAGTCTGTCATTTAGTTTACGAAGCCCGAGGCATTGAATTATCATGAGGATCAGGGGCGCCTTATAGCATGTTCGGCGATTTTTAGTCGAGTGTGCTTGCGGATGGCGCCATCAGGAAATCAACAATTAGGAGGAGAATTATGTCCGAATCAGCAACACTCACCGTAACGGGAATGAAATGTGGCGGTTGTGAAAACACGGTCACCACTAAACTAACATCGCTCGCCGGTGTCTTGTCGGTCAAGGCCTCGCATCAGGATAAGCGGGTTGACGTGGAATTCGATCCGGCCGAAATCGATCTCGAAGACATCGAAGACGCGATCTCTGAAGCAGGGTTTACCGTCGAGTAATCGACATTTCGAAACTGATCTAATCTCTCGGGAAATGTCATGAACCAAGAACAAGCGGGCAATCCGGAGCCGGAAATCCGTCTGTCAATTTTAGGCATGCGTTGCGCTGGCTGCATCGCGGCGGTGGAAACGGCATTGCGGGGCGTAAACGGCGTGACGGCGGTTAGCGTCAATTTTGCCGACCATTCCGCCCAAGTGGTGGGTAACGCCGATCCCGAGATGATGAAGCAAGCCTTGAAGGCCGCCGGCTACGATGCGGCAGTGATGGAAGGGCTCGAAGATCCCGGCGACGAGGAGAGACAAGAAGAACAGCGTTACGAGGACTTGATTAAAAAAGCCACGGTCGCCGGTGGCTTGGGTTTGCCGTTGATGCTCGGTGCCCATCTCGACTGGTTTCCCGTGATCGGCACGGTGGAAGGTAGCGGGTTTTGGACGATAGTAGCGCTGCTGACGCTGGCGGTATTGTTTTATTCCGGTAGTCATTTTTTTACCAGCGCGGTTAAATTGCTGCTCGTCAAACAGGCCAATATGGACACCCTGATCGCACTGGGCACGGGGTCGGCCTGGCTGTACTCCTGCGTGGTGATCGATTATTCGCAGCATCTGCCATCTTTGTCGGCGCATGCCTATTTCGAGGCATCGGCGGTGATATTGGCTTTCATCAATCTCGGCAGCGCGCTGGAAACTCGGGCTCGCGGCAAAACTTCGGCGGCGATACGGGCCTTAATCGGGTTGCAACCGCGAACCGCCCGCGTGGTTCGCGACGGCGTGGAGGTGGATATTGCCATCGATCAGGTCGGTTTAGGCGAGGTTTTAAGAGTCAGGCCGGGTGAAAAAATCGCCGTCGATGGCGTGGTCGTGGAAGGCCATTCCAATGTCGATGAAGCCATGCTGACCGGCGAGGCGATGCCAGTCGAGAAAATGCCAGGTTCCAGCGTCGCCGCCGGCACTATCAACCAGCAAGGCAGCTTTCTGTTCACAGCCACGCGCATCGGGCGAGACACAGCATTGGCGCAAATCATCCATAGCGTGCGTCAGGCTCAAAACGCCAAGCCGGCAATTGCAAAACTGGCGGATAAAATTTCCAGTATTTTTGTGCCGGCCGTGGTGGCCATTTCGGCGTTTACCTTCTTGGTGTGGCTGATCTTTGGCCCAGAACCGTCCATGGGCTATGCGTTCGTCACGGCAATGACGGTATTGGTGATTGCTTGTCCGTGCGCCTTGGGCTTGGCGACACCGATTTCGGTGATGGTGGCGGTCGGCCGTGCCGCGCAAATGGGCATCCTGATTCGTAAAGGCGAAGCGCTGCAAAGCGCGGGTAAACTTGACTGCCTGATTCTGGATAAGACCGGAACGGTTACCACCGGCAAACCCAGTCTGGCGACGGTTATTGCTTTCGGCGATTATAGCGAGGACGATGTGCTGCAATGTGCAGCCAGTCTGGAATCGGGTTCCGAACATCCGCTGGCCGCGGCGATACTCGCTGCGGCCGAAGATAAAGAGTTTAAACTGGATAAGGTCAGAAAATTCCATGCGGTGGCGGGACACGGCATCGTGGGACGCATTGCCGATCAGCAATGCTTGTTTGGCAATGTTGCACTGATGACCGAAAACGGCGTCGACAGTTCGCTATACGGTCAGAAAATGGCCGAACTGTCGGAGCAAGGCCAAACACCGATGCTGCTGGCCGTCGAAAAAACCGTGGTCGGTATCGTATCGGTTGCAGACCCGATTAAGGCCGATTCGGCTCAGGCAGTAAAGCAATTGCTTAAACAGGGCGTGCGGGTGTTGATGGTGACGGGTGACAATGAGATCACTGCTCGGGCGATCGCCGCCCAGGCCGGAATCAGCGAAATTCGTGCCCAAGTGTTGCCGCAAGACAAGGCGCTGGTGGTCAAGGAGTTGCAGGCTAAGGGGCAAATCGTTGGCATGGTCGGTGACGGGATCAACGATGCGCCGGCACTGGCGCAAGCCGATGTCGGTTTTGCAATCGGAACCGGTACCGATGTGGCGATCGAAAGCGCCGACATCGTATTGCTGCAAGGTTCGCTGTTGAAAGTCCCGGAAGCGATGAAACTATCGAAACTGACCGTCGCCAATATCAAGCAGAACCTGCTTGGTGCGTTTTTCTACAACACCATAGGCATTCCGGTGGCGGCCGGTTTGTTGTATCCATTGTTTGGGGTGTTGCTGAATCCGATGATAGCGGGTGCCGCGATGGCGATGTCTTCCGTGACCGTGGTAAGCAATGCCAACCGTCTGCGCTGGATCAAGCTCGACGACGATACGGATTGAGCTTTTACATGGCGCATGCTTTCCGAAAGCGGCGCGATTTTGACGATAAGCGGGCGGCATCAATGAGAAGTATGCGTCATCCGTTGAAAAATAATTGACGGCTTTTGTATCCGACGGCACTGGCCTCCAATTCCGCCGCCCAGCCGAGAAGTCAGTCTAAAGGATGTTGTATTTCCTTTGCCGGATAAACTTGAACACCAAAATATTGTTACGAATATCTCTGCGCAACAGTTTTGCGGAGGAAAAGCGCGATAGAGTGTTTTTTTTCATGGTGGACGGTTTATCCCAGGGGAGCGATAACAGTGACTTTTTTCGTTGTATTAAAGCCAGGATCAGAAAGCCTAGCGCCAGCAATGCCAGGCTGGCGGGTTCCGGAACCGAGGCAACCGCGGGATCGACCGAGATCGCATCGTTGGCGCAATTCATGGTCCAGTGTATGTCGAAGTCGCCGTTGAAGTTGCCGAAGGCGAGGAGAGGCATGGCGGCCTCGATGACATAGTGTTTGTCATTCGTATAGATACCCATGTTTTTAAATGGGATGTTTGAATAGACAAGTTGTCCGGAGCCGACTTCGCTGGCCGTTTTCATTGATGTTGGGTGTTTGAGGTCTGGATGACTAGGATCGTAGTCGCCTTGCTCATTCCATAATCCGTAGTCCCATGCACTAACCTTATAAACCTTGCCGGCATTGGCGCCGGTGGTTTCGATACCGAATTCGAAACTACCGTCGCGGCCGAAATCGATCGCAAAATCGCCGGGGCCGTAGCTATTATGTCTGGGGTCGTTGCGCGTATCGGGCGACAGGCCCGTTACCAGGGCAAGATACAAATAGGTGTTGTCCATATAAGCGTAGAATGCTTCGGCATCGTAGGCTTGACCGCCGTAACCGGGAAATAATCGGCTATTACCGCCTGTCTGGTCTTCGACGGTATAGTGGGACGGCGGGATTAATGCGTTGGGTGCCCAGTCATCACTGTTTCCCTTTTTGTGCAAGTCCCAGTCGCTTAGATTGCCGTCGGCAAGAATGGACGCAGCTTCCGCTTGAAGTGCGAAGCCCGCAAAAATTGCGGCTAACGTCAAAGCCTGATTGAGTTTCATGGAGTTAGCTCGGAGAGTTTGTCTATGCAAACTAGAGCAACTACGGTGCCAAGCCGGCTATAGCTTGGAAATTACCTGGTTCCGGCTAAAATGTTGTTGCATTAACTGCCATGTTTGACAGTTAATATGCCAGTTCCGGCAGACATGCACCGATGGATGTCAGTTTGCGGAAATACGTTTGGATAACATTGAAGGATTTATGCCTCAGAGTGCTTTTAAGCTTGAATCGTTGCTGGATACCCACGATTTGCCGTTTGTCATTATCAATGCCGATCTGAAAACCGTCGCCGTGAATCGTGCCTGGGAAGTTTGCTTTGGCATATCCCGGCAAAATCAGGTTGGTCAGCCCTGTTGCGCCGATAATAGTGATTGTAGGCATAAGCGTCTGTTTCAAACCCTGGAACCGTATGCCGGTATTTATCCGGCAACACGCCCAGCGGCCGAGAGTAAATTTTTGAATGTGCGCGGTTATCCGCTGCTAGACGCCGACGGTACTTTATATCTGGGCGAGTCGCTCAGTGTTTTGAGCAAGTCCGGAACCGATAGCGATAACGATAAAATGGTTGGACAATGTCCGTTATTCTCGGCCCTCAAGACCAGGTTGGTGCAGGCAGCGGAAACCCAAGCTCCCGTGTTGCTGATGGGGGAAACCGGTACCGGTAAGGAATTGGCCGCGGAATTTATTCACCGGCATTCGCAAAATGCGCATGGCGAATTCGTAATCGCCGATTGCACCATCTTCAGCGAGGATTTGTTTGAAAGCGAGATGTTTGGCCACGAAAAAGGTGCTTTTACCGGTGCGGTAGCCGGTAAAAAAGGTCTGTTCGAACTGGCGAATAATGGCACGCTGTTTCTCGACGAAGTTGGCGAGTTACCGCTTTCTCAGCAACCAAAGTTGTTGCGAGCCTTGGAGAGTGGGCAATTTCGGCGAGTTGGCGGTACGGCCACACTGAAGTCGACGGTTCGAGTGGTGTGTGCGACGCATCGGAATTTGGCGGAAATGGTCAAGCAAGGCCGTTTCCGTGAAGATTTATTCTATAGGCTTTCGGTGTTTCCCATTGAAATTCCGCCTTTGCGGGAGCGTAGACAGGATTTGCCGATTTTGGTCGATCATTTTCTGGCGCAATTCGGGCAAGGTCATTATGACCTTACTCAGTCCGCCTTGATCAAGCTTATGCAACACACCTGGCCGGGCAATATTCGCGAACTCAGAAACTGTCTGCAACTGGCGACTGGATTATGTCGGGATCATCACATCCAGGAGTCGGATATTAATTTCATACGTCGGCAAGCGATCACGAATGGTCCGAATATTGCTGAGCAGCCAATGTATGAAAGCGATAATCAGTCTGGGGCGCTGACTACGTTGGAACGGTTTGAGGCGGATTTTATCGCCAGTCTGATCTCTAAATATCAAGGTAACCGTAAACTGATCGCAGCCGAAATGAATATCAGCGAAAGAACGCTTTATCGGAAACTTAACCGGCTCAATCTCAACTAGGCGACGGCTGACATTATGATGGACTCCACCCTAATCAACTGGACGCTCGATAACATCAAACCGCAGCCGAAGGAATTCACGCCGCCCATGGATATGCGCGACGCCATTGCTCATATCAAGGCGTTGCCGCCTTTACCCGGTAGCGCGGCACGCATCATTAACCTGATGTCCGATCCCAAGGCCGATGCCAGAAAACTGGCTGAAATCATCGAGTTGGACCCGCTGCTCACCGCGCAAATTATCCGTTGGGCTAGTTCTTCGTTATACGGTTATCGCGGGACGATCGCTTCGGTACACGATGCGATCGTCCGCGTCTTGGGGTTTAATTTCGTACTCGATCTCGCCTTGGGCCTGGCGGTGCTGGCGCCGCTAAAAGCGCCGCAGGAAGGCACGATAGGCACGCGGATGTTCTGGATTCACGCGCTGGCCAGCACGCGCTTGATGAAGCGGCTCGGCGAAAAACTGCCAATACAATCTTGTCCGTCGCAGCAGGAAATATTTCTGGTGGCCCTGATGCACAATATCGGTTTTCCCTTGCTGGGGCACCAGTTTTCCGAAGAGTTTGCTTATCTAAGCGGCTTGATCAAAGCAAATCCTTCGCTGCCGGTCTTCAACCTGGAAAACTTTGTATTTGGAGTCAATCATACCGAAATCGGTGCCTGGTTGATGAACGGTTGGTCGATGCCGCGTACCATTACCAATGTCGTTTACCATCACCATAATCCTTGTTACCGTGGTGAAAATTATCGGCTCAATTTGCTGACCTATCTCAACGATTTCCTGCTCGGGAAAGCCGGTATCGGCGATGCGGTTAATCAAACTTGCCCGGATAGCGTATGGGATCAGCTTGAATTGAAAGAAGCGGATTGCCTGGAAATACTCGATAGCGAACGTGGTGAACTGGAAATCATCATTGAGACCGCCGCGATCTTGACGGAGAAATAGGACATTGAAAACGACTGCAAATGATTGGGTTAAAGAGAGCGCTTTCGGCATCTGGTTTCTGAATACCGAAACATGGCAGCAGCGGGTATTAAAAATCGCGTTGGCCGATCTGGAAAAGCAGTTGCCGGCGCAAAAGCACTACCCGGCCATCCTTGATATCGGCTGCGGACGCGGCAATGCCTTCAGGTTGCTGGAGGAGCGCTTCCATCCCGACAGCATCACGGGCATTGAAATCGATGATGCCTTGCTGGCCGATGCGATCAAACGGGGCAAGTCGTGCCATTGCAACGTCAATATCGTCCAAGGCAATGCCGAAGTCATGCCTTTTCCCGATCAGGCATTCGACATGGTGTTTTGTCATCAAAGCTTTCATCATATTATTCGTCACGAGCAGGCCATACAGTCGTTTTATCGGGTGCTGAAACCCGGTGGCGTTCTATTGTTCGCCGAATCCTGCAAACGTTTCATTCATTCCGTGCCTATTCGCCTATTGTTCAGGCATCCCATGGCCGCTCAGAAGACCGCCGGCGAATATTTGGCATTGATTAAAAACACTGGTTTTCAGCTTCAAGAACAAGTCATTTCCACGCCTTATCTGTGGTGGAGTCGGCCGGACATCGGTGCCTTGGAATGGTTTGGATTGCCGCTTCCGCAACAACCCGAAGCCACGCTTTTGAATCTGGTCGCGGTAAAATAACTATAACCGTGCCTTTGTCTTTAAAAGGCTGTTTATTGCAGAGGCCGCTACCTGCCTCGGTCAGCCATCAACACCCTCGGTTATGACGCTTTACCTGAATGATCTAGGGATCGTGTGCGCACTTGGTCATTCAAAAACCGAGATCTTTCCCAAACTATTGGCCGGCGATCGTAGCGGTTTGCAAACGACCGACGAATTCAGTCCGGGGCATCCGGTGACGGTGGGGCGGGTAACTTGCAAGCTACCGGAAATACCCGAGCGGCACGCCTTTTACGATTGCCGCAATAACCGCCTGTTGTTGGTGGCCTTGAGCCAAATCGCATCGACAGTCGAGGCCATGATGGATCGACACGGCAGACATCGCATCGGCATCGTCTTGGGAACCAGCACCTCAGGCGTCAGAAACACCGAATTGGCGCTGGCTCATGCCGCGGAAACCGGCCAGCCGCCCGCGTCCTTTCACTACAAGCAACAGCAACTGGGGGCCGGTGCCGACTTTTTGGCCGATTACCTTGGCATAACCGGGCCAACCTGTACGCTTTCCACCGCCTGTTCCTCCAGTGGCAAGGCCTTCGCTTCCGCCCGCCGCCTGATCAATCTGGATTTGTGCGACGCGGTGATCGTCGGCGGCGCCGATAGCCTGTGCGGCCTGACCGTGAATGGTTTCGCGGCGCTGGAATCGGTCAGTGCCGGCCTGTGCAAACCCTTCGGCCTGCATCGCGACGGCATCAACATCGGCGAGGCGGCGACGCTGTTCGTGCTCAGCAGACAGCCGGGGCCGGTGTGTTTACGCGGCATCGGCGCCACCAGCGACGCCTATCACTTTTCCGCGCCCGACCCCGATGCAGGCTCGGTCATCAAGGCGATGCGCACTGCCCTAGCCGAAGCCCGCATGGCGCCGGAGCAGGTCGATTATCTCAATCTACACGGCACGGCCACGGCCTTGAACGATGCGATGGAAGCCAAGGCGGTACATCAGGTATTCGGCGCCGAACTGGCGGTCAGTGCCAGCAAGGGCATGACCGGGCATACCCTGGGCGCCGCCGCCGCGCTGGAATTGGGTTTCTGCTGGTTGCTGCTGAATAGCCGTGATCCGCGGGGAACGCTAATCCCCCATGTCAACGACGATGAAACCGACGACAGTCTGCCAGCGATAAACCTGATCGCCAAGGGCCAGCAACTAGGCCGGCCAATAGTCACTTGCCAGAGTAATTCCTTCGCTTTCGGTGGCAATAATATCTCGATTGTCATTAGCCGAACATGACGTTTTTTAAGGACTATCAGCTGGCCGAATTGCTGCCGCACAGCGGCCAAATGATATGGTTGGATAGGGTTGTCGACTTTGATCAGAGTGGATTAAGTGCCGAACTGGTCGTGCGCGATGATGGTTTGCTCGGTCACCACGCATCCGTTCCGGCCTCGATAGGCATCGAATACATGGCCCAAGCTATTGCAGCCTATTCCGGCATCAAGGATAAACTGGCGGGGCAGCCAATTCGGCCGGGCTATTTGTTGGGTACTCGCCGCTACAACAGCAATGTGGGCGAGTTTGCGGTCAACACCCGCTTGACGGTACGTGTTGAAAAAATCGCGCAGGACGAGCAATTGGGAATATTCGACTGCCGGATTCTCGGTGAAAATATCGAGATCACCGCCAGGCTTAATGTGTATAACCCAATATCGCCTATTATTGTAATTGATGAATGAAACCTTCCTGGTTTCCGGTTTCTGTGGTTTCTGACTTTCGGCATAATTTTCAAGCACTATATGCTAGGCATAGCTCGTCGTTAGCGCTGATTTCAAATCAAAGTTTTTCTAGCCGCGGGTTTGGTTAAAGCGCCTATCTGACTACGTTTGCGGTTCTGGTATTCTATTGCCTGTCTACAATCCACATTCGCCGGCCGGATATTTTCGGCTAAACTTGTCCCGGATTTTGACAAAACTGAAATGAATTTTGTGGATAAGAGAAATGAGGTAAACGTCTTGCCTTGCCTGGGCGGACACGCGCTGCATTCGCTTCGAATTTGTCCGCCGAGGATAAATGTATGCCGGACGGCTATCTTACTGATATTTGTTGAAAATCCTACCAATCATCTCGATCAAAAACACCCGGAGGCTTATCATGACGGAAACTCTTGCCGCGCGCGTTGCCCGAATCATCATCGGCGGTGCGCATGCGCTGATCGATAAAGCGGAAAACCTGAGCCCGGATGCCGTGATGGCGCAATCCGTCCGGGAAATCGAACAAGTGATTGCCGAAGTCAGGCTGGATTTCGGCAAAGCCGAGGCGGCCAAGCATTTGACTCTGTCGCAAATTTCCAAGTTGAATGCCGAGCACGAACAGCTTACCGGACAGATCGAGGGCGCGGTGGCGCAGGGCCGCGACGATTTGGCGAAGGCGGCCATCGGCCGGCAGACGGACATTGAGGATTATTTGCTTGTCCTGCAAAAATCGCTGGATGAGCAATCCGAGCGGGCACGGGAATTCGAAAACTATATTCTGGCCTTGCAGGCGAAAAAACGCGAGCTGACTCAAATGCTAGACGACTATTCGGCCGCCCCGGCGGCGGCTCGCGCAGCCGACAATCCCGACCGGCAGACCCGAGTGGATGACGCGGAATCTAATTTCGATCGGGTACTGGCCCGGCAAGCGGGTATCGGCGCATCGGGTCAGGGTATTAATCAGGATGCGGCCAAGCTGAAGGAATTGGCGGAACTTCAACGCAAGCAGCGGATTGCGGATCGATTGGCCGCCATCAAGGCCGCCAGCGTATCGATACCATAAAACTGAATTCGACAAAGGTAGTTTCATGGAATGGTTATTGGCACCGCAATCGTTGCCCTTCACGGCTGCGTTGCTTTTGGTCGCGCTGATTGGTGTCATTGAAACGGCTGCGGTTTTGAGCGGCTTGAGCTTGTCCGGCTGGCTGGACGCAATCTTGCCGGGTGATTTCACGCCCGCCGTGGATGCCTGGCTGGGTTGGCTGCATGTCGGCAGGGTGCCGGTTTTGGTGTTGCTGGTGTTATGGCTGAGCACTTTCTCGATGATAGGCATGCTATTCAACATACTGGCATACGGTGTATTGGGCATCCACCCTTATCCGCTGATTTCCATTCCGGTGGCTTTCGCCGGGTCGTTGCCCATGGTGCGGCTGACAGGAGCCGGCTTGGCCAAAATCCTGCCGAAAGACGAAACCTCGGCGGTGCTGCTGGAAACCCTGGTCGGGCGAACCGCAGTGGTCATCAACGGCACGGCCAGAGCCCATTATCCGGCCGAGGCCAAAGTCAAAAACGAACAGGGCCAAACCTTTTATGTTCGGGTCGAACCCGAACAGGATTCGCAGACCTTTACCGCCGGGCAATCGGTATTGCTGATCAAACAAATTTCCGGCACGCGGTTTTTGGCGATTGCCAATCCGCGACCGGATCTGCTTTAACCACAATCAGGAGATTTTGAATGGATCAATTAATGGGGCTGGGCTATATCGTCGGCAGTGCGCTGGTGGGTTTAATCACCATCGGCCTGATATTTGCCCGCTTGTATCGCCGCTCGTCCAAGGAACTGTCCTTCGTCCGTACCGGCCTCGGCGGACAGAAAGTGGTGATGGATGGCGGTGCCGTGGTGCTGCCGATTTTCCACGAGTGCGTCAACATCAATATGAACACGCTCAAGCTGGAAGTGTCACGTTCCGGCGCCGACAGTTTGATCACACTGGACCGGTTGCGGGTGGATGCGGTGGCAGCGTTTTTCGTGC
>JAJRDU010000045.1 GCA_028748685.1 Methylococcaceae bacterium | reverse complement strand
GTGTCTACGACCCCAGTCTTCCAGGCGGTGAATTTTGCCGGACGCATCTTCAACGGTGGATTTGTAACGTTCAATCATGGCAGGAACCTGAGCACTTTGATCAGGGTGTACCAAGAAGACGATTTCATAATGTCGCATGATTTCTCCTTTCGGTTAAAAAAGCCCCCCACTCACGGAAGTGGTGGAGCAAGGATTCGGGACGGAATGCCCCAAAAAGCCGTTCATTATAAAAACAGGTACTGTTTTTGCAAAGCAATATTTTCCAGATCCTCTGCTTTCACAATGAGTCTATATAAAAACACAACGCCCGACATTAAAATCCGCCCCCCAAACTACCTTACTTTGCCGGCACAGCTACGGGTGATGATTGAACGACGGGCCATAGTAGCTCGCGTAACAAGGGATTTTGCTCGTCAATATCGATACTGACCATGTGCCCGGTGTTGCTGCCGATGTAGGGCTGCATTGCGGCGGCCATATACGGAAACACCAGCCGTAAATCCGCGCTTGTTCCGCTACTGTTAACGCTGGTTTTCCAGATTTGCACCAGCTTTTCCTGCCGATATTGCGCCATATCGTAAGCTTCAAGCACCAGGTAACGCTTGTATGTCGTATAAGACTCGATGCGCTGAGTATAAGCGCTGACACCCGAATAGAATCTGGACCGGCGATAATAGGGATAGTAATAACCGGAATCCATCCAGACCGGCACATCATAAGAATACTGTTGCGTTTCAGGCGGGCCTACCCCATAGCTGAGAAACAATACGACATCACCATTCTCAAGGCTGCTGGCCTTACTGAAACCGCGAGTCGCCAAGACTTTTTCGACGTAAGATTTGAATTCCAGAAACTGTAGATCCTGCTCATTGACTTCCTTATTTCCAGGCAAGATAACGAAATGCGTCTTACCCCGCGCTTCCGGCGCGGCAAGCGAATCGACCTCTGACCGAAGCCGCAATGACTGCGGCCCGCTGCAGGCCGTTGATAACAACGAGATTGCAATCGCGAATAGCCACATCCTAATGAATCTATTGATTTGCATCGTAACCTCCTTCGTCGAAACGAAAACTCTGATCTTGCGGGCGATGTTGGACTTTTCCCCCTCGCGCAAGTTCGGCCATAATTTTCGTGTCTTCGATTCTAGCTTGATGGGCAAGTTGTTCATTAAGCTGCTGAATTTCGGCAAGCCTTTGTTTGGCCTGCCGTTGCTCTTGAAGACGTAACTCGCTATCCAGCAACATTTCCTTTAATTGCGCTTCGTGCCTGAGTTGCTCGGCATGAATTCTCTTTTCTATCGCCAATTGCCGGGAAAGCTGATCTTCCTTTTCTTCCAATAAGCGCCGATTTTTTTCAGCTTCTATCGCTTGCGCCTGCGTTTCGATCTCAATCAGTTGTTTTAAATGTTCAAGGCGGCGCTGCTTCTCCTCAAATTCCTGCTGTTCGAGCATACGCTGCTGGCGGATAAGCTCCCGATTTTTTTGGTCGTTTATTTCAAAGGTCTTTTTCAGGACATTCAGATAAACATTGTCCCGCCCCGGTTGTACCGCCGGAAACTCCTCAAAACTGGCCTTTATGTTACAAATCGCTTGCGACTGTATCTGCTGAATCGCCAATTGCTCGCATATAGACCTTGTGATGCTTTGTTCAACCAACGATAGCCCGGTATGAACCCAGCTTCCATCTCCCAGATTCTGCAATTCCCGGTTGACAATGTCATCCAGCAGATCGGCATAGGTTCGTTTGATATGTTGATTGATAGTCGGCAGTAATTCGCTGTTTCTCTGCACATAGGACAATGTCGCCTGGAAGCGCAGATCCAAAACCATGTCGACCGTACAGAAATCGTCGAACAATTTGATCTGCCGGCGATAAGGCCAGATTTCAATCGTTAAGGGATGAAGCTGATGATAAAAGCGCTTGGTGAATTTTTCCGGGCGTAAAAATAATCTTTTAAAAGGCCCCAGCTTAATGACGACCGCCTGTCTATCGGCATCGAATCCGGCAATCCAACTGTCCGCGCCTAGATAGTGTTCCTCGACAATATCGCCGCCGGCCAGCCAATTTTCCAATTCGGTCATGGGATTATTCATGACCACCTTCCGCCACATGAGCCCTGGCCTTGATTGCAGCTATCTTGTCGGACATTTTTTCGGCAATCAACGGGTATAAATTCGGCGCAAATTCAACGGTTCTATGATCAACTTTTCTCAAAAAGCCGCGACTGAGCAATAAACCGACCACAAACATTCTTGACCAATCGGAATAGCGCCGAGCTTTTTCAAGTTCGCTTTTTTCGATCACCATCTCGAGTTCGTCATTGGCATTGATTCGAAACTCGGTAAATTGCCTAAGGCATTCAAATACCAATTCCTCTTCCTGAATCGTCAGCGGCCCCGGCGCGGTAAACTCTAGCCGATACGAAAGCAGCACGGTAAAAAAATCCACCATCGCCGCGCAGGCGAAGGCGAACCAGGAAAATCCGCTCCACATCGCAAAGGAAGGCTTTACCTCTTCGACAAATTGTTTATAGGTCATCAGTAAAGGCGCTTCGGGAAGCGATAAACCCATATTGCTGGACAATTGGTTTATCAGCAACTGAATATCCTGATAGTTTTTCAGCAATTCTGAATAAGCCTGCTCGACGTTATCCGCGACATCGAGATTGTTCAAACTACCCTGCAGGACGCGGATATGTTTGTCCAATTCCAGAAACACCTGCTCCTGTTGCTGAAATGCCTGTTTTTTTTCCTGATAAAGCTGATTGTAATGGCGCCAGAACGGCCCTTCTCCCACCTGATTCTTATAACCTTCGGCAATTTGGTTATGCGTGCCGAAATAAGCTTGTGAAACATCTAAGGAAGCTTTTTCCAGTTCCTGTTTCTGCTGTTGCAGAATCTGGCTTTTGACTATGAGCACCTTATCCAGATAATCCTTGATCTCATGCCTGATTTCATTCAGACGGTTGATGTGCAGACTTTCCTGTTCGGATATTTCTTAAAATTTGAAGTAGGAAAAAGTCACCGATGCGGCAATCGCAATAGCCAGCGACGCCACCACGGTAAAATAGCGCATGCGGTTCGCTTTCCAATGTATGCCCGCCATTTCCAGTGAACAAATCACGATGATGGATTGGATCGCGATGGTAATAATCAGCGCAATCCAGGGCGTGATGAAGTGCGATAAGCCGTAATAGGTGGTAAAACCGGAAGAAACGCTCAGCATCAGCACAATCGGAATCGTCCAGATTCTGAGCATACTGACAAATAAGGTCTGGATGCGGTTAATGAAGTAACCCAACCCCGACGGGCGGATTTTTATGCTAGCGCCCTTCATGCCGCCGATGTTGTCGCGTACTCAACTTTTGAAAAAATATAACTCGTTTTAATTCATACTCAGATACCGCTCGCCGGTATCATGAATGATCGTGACCACGGTTTTGCCGCTGCCTAAGCGCTCAGCTACGCGCAATGCTCCGCAAACGCTAGCACCGGAAGAAATCCCGGCCATGATGCCTTCTTCTTGGCTCAATCGTTTGCGCATGGCCACAGCCTCATCGGTACTAACCAGTTCGATACCGTCCAGCAAATAGACTTCCAAATTTTTAGGAACAAAACCCGCTCCTATGCCTTGAATCTTGTGAGGAGAATGGCTGCCGCCGGAAATAACCGGCGATTCCGCCGGCTCAACGGCAAACACTTTGAATTGTGGATTGCGGTTTTTAATCACATCCGCCACACCGGAAATTGTCCCTCCCGTACCGACCCCACAAACAAAGGCGTCGACCTCGCCGTCGGTCGCCGACCATATTTCCTGCGCAGTCGTCTGCCGATGGACTTCTGGATTGGCTGGATTTTCAAACTGCTGAGGCATGAATGCACCAGGGATTTGTGCGACGATTTCCTCGGCTTTGTTGATCGCGCCACGCATACCCTCCACGCCAGGGGTCAAGACGATATCGGCACCATATAAAGCCAGCAACTGCCGCCTTTCCACCGACATGGTTTCGGGCATGGTCAGCACACAATGATAGCCGCGCGCGGCGGCCACCATCGCCAAGGCGATACCGGTGTTACCCGAAGTCGGCTCGACGATGGTACCGCCCGCTTTTAACTGCCCCGACCTTTCAGCCGCTTGTATCATGGCCAGACCGATGCGGTCTTTTACGGAACCACCTGGATTTCTCGATTCAAGCTTGACCAGCACCGTTGCCGAATTTTCGGCTACGATTCGTTGCAGTTTGATTAACGGCGTGTTGCCTATCAATTGTGTAACGTTGCTTGCACTGGCCATAACATCACCTTGACTATTTATCGATTTTAAACGCTAAAAATATCGGGCTACCGTTGCGTTGAACAAGAAGCGCGATCGATTTATTGACCGGCAGTTTGGCGACAATTTTATTAAAATCAGCACTGTCGCGAACCACGTTATTTTGAATCCTTAAAATAACGTCACCGGCTTGAATTCCAATATCCATCCCTATTCCTTTACCGACTTTTTGCACCAGCACACCGTTTTTTTCAACCTGCAATTGCTGCCGCTGCTCCGGCGTCAGGTCGGTGACGGAAAGCGCCAAACGGTTTATGGCGGTTTCCGGCCCCTCGGTTTCTGGCGTAGCTGCCGCCTGCTGAGCCGGTAACAGGCCGATCTTGACGGCTATTTCTTGAGTATCGCCTTGACGGATGATCTTGAGCTTGGCTTTTTCGTCAATCGGCGTCACGCCCACTCGTGGGGGCAATTCGCCAGACGTTTCGATAATCTGGCCGTTAAATTCGACGATAATATCACCGACTTGCAAGCCGGATTTTTCGGCGGGGCCACCCGGAATCACCTTGGCGATCAAGGCACCGTGCGGCCTATCCATGCCGAACGATTCCGCCAATTGCCGGGTAACATCCTGGATCTGGACCCCCAACCAACCGCGCGAAACCTTGCCTTTGCTCTTTAGTTGTTCGACCACATTCATCGCCACGTCGATGGGTATAGCGAAAGATAAGCCCATGTACCCGCCGGAACGGCTGTAGATTTGCGAATTGATACCCACAACTTTGCCTTGCATATTAAACAA
>JAJRDU010000044.1 GCA_028748685.1 Methylococcaceae bacterium | reverse complement strand
CCAGCTTACGCAACACACCAACAAGCTCTTCCAGCGAAATAGCAAGATTCTGTGCGGTCAATTTTTGCAAATCGATCAACAGCGGCGAATTTCTAAAAAACTCGGGCGCTTGAACCACTTTTTCCTGCAACTGCTGCTCGATGCAAATCAGATCGTTACCCGCCAACAACAATACCGGCACGGTAAGCGAAGTGCTTTTGAATTCTAAAGCGGTCTTATGTGAAGAAGGGGTGTCAATTGACATCAGGTCTGGGAGTAGCTGTTTTGTGCATCAAATACTATCATTTTCACGAAAAAAAGCACAGGCGTTACAGCAGCAATAAGGTCGCCAGCCCAAGAAAGGCCATAAATCCGACGACATCGGTCACCGTGGTTAACAACACGCCGCCGGCCAGCGCCGGATCTATGCCCATCTTATCGAGCACAACAGGAATCAAAACCCCGGACAGCGCGGCGCAGACCAGATTGATCAACATCGCCGCCCCCAGCAACAAGCCGATGTGGGGATTATGAAACCAGAAACCCGCGACCGCCGACACCACCACCGCCCAAACCAGACCGTTGACCAAACCCACCGAAACTTCCTTAATCAGCAAACTGCCGGCATTGCTGATCGACACTTGCCGCAAAGCCAAGCCGCGCACCACCAAGGTCAAGGTCTGGCTACCGGCAATGCCACCCATGCTAGCGACGATAGGCATCAATACCGCCAACGCCACGATTTGCTGGATAGTGGCTTCAAACAGATCGATCACCGCGGCCGCCAGAAAGGCCGTAATCAAATTGATCCCCAACCAAACCGCCCGACGCTTGGCACTGATCATCACCGGCGCAAACATATCCTGTTCCTCGCTTAAACCGGCCATGCTCATCAGTGAATGATCGGCCTCGTCGCGAATCACACCCACCACATCATCGATAGTGATACGCCCCATAACCTTGCCGTCATCGGCCAACACCGGCGCCGACAAAAGCTTCCGCTGCTCGAATAAAACGGCCACATCACGGCTCGACATCCGGTAAGAAATACCGGTACTGCGAGTATCCATCACAGCCTCGACCTTAGTGTGTGGATCGTGCGTCAACAATTGACTGAGCGGTAACAGTCCTTGGAATTGATCCTTACGATCAACCACGACCAGGCTATCGGTCGCGACCGGCATTCTGCCACGCAATCGCAAATATCTCGACACCACGTCCAGAGTGACGTCAGCCCGAATCGTCAGCACCTCTGGCGACATCAGGCTGCCGGCGGTGTGTTCCGCGTAACTCAGCGCCTTCTCGAAGCGATTGCGGTTATGCACACCTATCGATTCCATCACTTGCGACAACAAAGGCTCGGGCAAGACGTGCAACAGATCGACCATGCCATCCGAGCCCATATTCTCGGTTGCGGCCATCAAATCCTTTCTGTCGGTAATTTTCAACAAACCGCTACCAACCTCGACGTTCACCTCGACCAGTATCTCGCCCATCACGCTGGGCGGTATCACCGCCCAAATTCGAGCTCGCTGTTCGGGTTCCAGTGCCTCCAAAATGTGCGCGGTTTCAGCGGGATAAAGGGAATGCACCAGATTTCTAATCTCGATCTGCGAACCTTTTGCCAAAATTTCACTGGCCCGGTCTAAAAGGTGCTTATTGTTTTCTAGCGTTGCTGATGACGTCATAGGTTAAAGTGGAGGATGGGACAGCGAAAAGCGGCACTAACGCAACTCGCGGTGCCTAACGATGACATTAGGAGTAATGCCCTGAAAATGTTTACTCAATGCCTCAACCAGGAAAACCGAACGGTGCTGTCCGCCCGTACAACCAATGGCAATGGTTAAATAACTTCTATTATCTGATTCGAATCGAGGCGCCCAACGCCCTATGAAGTAGCCGATGTCGTGCAAAAAATCCTTAACGATAGCTTCCCTTTCCAGAAAAGCAATCACTTCTGGATCCTTACCATTCAGCCCTCTCAATTCGGGCGCCCAATAGGGATTAGGCAAACTACGGGCATCAAACACGAAATCCGCGTCCAACGGAATGCCATATTTGAAACCGAAGGACTGAAATAAAATCGACAACGATGCCTTGCCTTTCTCGCCCAGCCTGTTTTTCAGCATTTCCCGCAATTGATGATAATGCGTGTAGCTGGTGTCGATCACGATGTCCGCATGGGTAGCCAGCGGCCGCAGCATGTCTCTCTCAATATCCAATGCTTCGCGTAGCGGCCGGTTTTCCGTGGTCAACGGATGACGGCGGCGAGTCTCGCTATAGCGTTTGAGGATGATATTTTCCTCGGCTTCCATGAAAACCACTTCGCAGGCTATGCCTTTGCTGCGGATAAATTCAAGGCAATGGGGAAACTCCGCCAGTTTTTCGGTCCGATTTCTGGCGTCTATACCTATCGCCGTCTTGCTATAGGTATCCCTGTCCATCAACATCACGTGATTGATGAAGTCTTCCAGCAAGGCCACTGGCAGATTATCGATACAGTAATAGCCGCAATCCTCCAAAGTATCGAGTGCGATACTCTTACCAGACCCCGATAAACCGCTGACAATAATCAGTTTCATGATCAAACCGACACAGGGCGAAATCACTCACCCTGCATCGTTCTTCTCCGGATTAACGGTGATTTTGGGTTTTTTCTTTATGCTTGACGATTTGTCTGTCCAATTTATCGACCATGTTGTCGATCGCGGCATACATGTCTTCTTGAACATCCTCGGCATACAGTTTGGCTCCGCTGACTTGCACGGCCGCTTCGGCCTTCTGCTCCAGCTTTTCAACGGTCAAAATGACATGGACGTCCACCACGTTATCGAAATGGCGTTTGATTTTGCCGATTTTCTCCTCGACATAGGCCTTTAATGCCTCGGTGACTTCTACGTGATGGCCTGTGATACTAACTTGCATGGAATACTCCTGTTTTAAAAATTGTGCTTCCGGATTGGATTAAATATGCCTTTTCCGCTGGCTGGTGGAAGGGATAGACATCGCCTCGCGGTATTTCGCAATGGTACGGCGAGCAACATTAATGCCCTTCTCGTTCAATAAGTCCGATATTTTACTATCGCTCAATGGCTTGGCTGGATTTTCGTTGCCGACCAATTCTTTTATCAACGCCCTGATGGCAGTTGCCGAACACTCCCCCCCCCCGTCGGTACTGACGTGACTGGAGAAGAAATATTTAAATTCGATCACCCCTCGCGGTGTGTGCATGTATTTTTGGGTGGTGACCCTGGAGATGGTCGACTCGTGAAGTTCCAACTCCTCGGCAATATCCCTGAGCACCATGGGTTTCATGGCGATAGCGCCGTGTTCGAAGAAATCGCCCTGTTTTTCGACGATGCTCTTGGCTACCCGCAGCAGGGTATCGTTGCGGCTATGCAAGCTCTTGATAAACCATCGCGCCTCCTGCAGATGATTCTTCATGCTGACATTATCCGAACTGCTGTCCGCCCGCTTAATCATTCCGGAGTAGAACGGATTGATGCGCAATTTGGGGGCAATGTCGGGATTCAAGGTCACGACCCATTGATCCTTGATCTTGCTGACGAACACATCGGGCACCACATACTCGACATCAGCATCCTGCAACCGGGAGGCTGGCTTGGGGTCCAGAGTCCGAATCAAGGCCAGCACCCCTTTCATTTGTTCTTCCGTGAAACCCACCCGTTTCATCAGCCGCGCCTGATCGCAACTGGCCAACAAATCCAAATGGCGGCAGACGAAATCGATGGCATCGGCCTTATAAGCCGTGGTATCCGGCAGTTGCTGCAACTGCAGACGCAGACAATCCGCCAAATCAAGAGCCGCTACCCCTACAGGATCGAAATTCTGAATCATGTGCAGCACAGCCTGCACCTCATCCATTTCCAACCCGTCCAGCTGCTCCTGCAAGCCTTGTAATATATCGGCCAGATCGCTGGCCACATAGCCGTCATCATTAATGGCATCGATAATCGCCACGGCAATCGCATAATCCCGATCGGAAATAGGCAGCAACTCCATCTGCCACAACAGATGGGCACGCACACTTTCAGCGTTGCCGCGAAAGGTCTCGAATTCCGCCGAGTCGCCACCATCGTCACCGGCCGGCAGGGAACTTTCATAGACATCATCCCAACTGAATTCGACCGGCAATTCTTCGGGAATATCGGTCTGCGAACCTTCGCTGGTCACCTGATCACTATTGTCGAGTTTCTTTTCGCGAAATTCGAGGCTTTGCGACTCTTCCTCGTCGACTTCCAACATCATGTTCGACTCAAGCGCCTGCTGAATTTCCTGCTGCAAGTCCAGAGTCGACATCTGCAACAGCTTGATCGCCTGCTGCAGTTGCGGCGTCATGGTCAGACTCTGGCCGATCCTGAGTTGCAAAGATTGTTTCATGACGACATTAACCTATAGACTAAATTTATCGCCCAGATAGACCCGGCGCACTTCTTCATTATCGACAAGCTGTTGCGCCTGCCCTTCGGCGATGACTTTACCATCGTTAAGGATATAGGCGCGGTCGCATATTTCCAGGGTTTCCCTGACTTTGTGTTCGGTGATCAAAATGCCGATACCGCGATGCTTCAAATGGGCAATAATTTTCTGCAAGTCGATCACCGATATGGGATCGACGCCGGCAAAGGGCTCATCCAGCAGGATAAACCGCGGCTCGGAGGCCAGAGCCCTGGCGATCTCCACTCGCCGCCGCTCGCCGCCAGACAGCCCCAGCGCCATTTGATTGCGCAAATGGGCTATACCGAATTCGCCCAGCAATTCGTCTATCATCAGCTCGATCTGGCCATCGGTCAGATCGTCGCGAATCTGCAATACCGCTCGCAAATTATCCGCCACGCTGAGCTTTCGAAACACCGAGGCTTCCTGGGCCAGATAGCCTATCCCCAAGCGCGCCCGCCTATGCATCGGATGCAGGGTGATACGCTGATCATCCAGAAAAATCTCGCCGCTGTCGGCTTGAATCAGGCCGACCAGCATGTAAAAGCTGGTGGTTTTACCGGCGCCATTAGGTCCCAGCAAACCCACGACCTCGCCGGTATTGACCTTCAGACTGACGCCGGCGACGACATTGCGCTTGTTGTAGCTCTTGAATAATTGCTCGGCAACCAGACGCGTCATATCATTGAGCCTTCTGCGACTGCGGTTTCGGTTTGATCACGGAATGCACGCGCTTGCCGTCGGAAGTGGGCTCGCCAGCTTTCAACAACGAATTCTTGGTGTCATATTGAATATAGTCGCTGGATTGCTTGGCATCACCCTGCCAAACCGAGGCATTTTTCATAAAAATCAGCAGATTTTTTTCCGGATAGAATTCATTAGTTAAACCTTCGCCATACATCATGTCCTTACCCACGCCCGGCAATTGTTGGAATTTAGACGGCTTACCGGTGGCAACCAACTTAGTAATATTACCGTTTTTCAAATAGACGACCAGCTGATCGGCATCAATTTTGATGCTGCCTTGGGTAGCAACCACATTGCCGGTATAGGTGCTGACTTCCGACTTTTCGTCATAGACGGCATCATTGGAATCGATATAAATCGGTTGCTCCGAATCGCTCTCCAGCGCCGACACCGCCAAGGAAAGTAATAACAGGCTCATGCCCGTAATTTTATTTATCAAGTTCATAACGCCCTTTGACCTTGGCTAACAATTTCAGGTGAACTGGACTCACAAAAGTCACTTCCATACCGGTCCCGGACGTTTTGTTGGGCGGACTGATAATTTCCGCCCAAGCCGAGGTTTCCGCATAATTACTGGACAGTTTAACGCGCAAATCCGAGGTATTAACCGTCAAGGCGGTAACACCTTTCGATGGCTCGCGATTAATAAAAGTTTTGCCATTGAGTTGCAGATTATCGCCATCGGCGGCCATGATGCCGCTCTCCGCCTTGATGACCCAAGGCGACTGCCTGTTGGCACCGTACAAGGTCATGATCGGCTTTTCCAGATGCGTGGAGCCGTCCGCGTTGTAATGGAGCATCTTATCCGCCAACAGCTCATTTTTGGGTAAACCTTCGCTATCCATTTGTTTCTTGTAATAGCCTGAACTAAAAAAATCGGGGCTATTTTCTGCAATTTTTATTTGCACGTCACGCTCTTCGTTCCATTGCACCAAGCCCCAGGACAACAACGCGACGGCAGCGACTATCAAATACAGCCTAAACTCTTGCCGCGTCAGCATAAATAATCCTGCAACACGGCTTCGAAACGTCCCTGCACCTGCATGATCAGATCGCAGACTTCCCGCACCGCGCCCCGTCCGCCTGGGGTTTGCGTACACCAATGCGCGTAACGTTTCACCGCAAAATTGGCATCCTGGACCGCAACCGCAAAACCGACCCGGGTCATGATGGGCAGATCCAGCAAATCGTCGCCGACATGCGCCACCTGCTCGGGGCATAATTTCAAATTATCGAGAATCTCGGCAAACGCGGCTCGCTTGTTTTCGTGGCCTTGGTAAACATGCGCAACGCCTAGGCTTTGCATACGCAACGCGACCGATTTGGAATTTCGCCCGGAAATAACCGCCACCTCGACACCGGTTTGACGCAGCAACTTGAGGCCATGGCCGTCGCGGGCATGAAAACTCTTATATTCATTGCCCCGATGATCGAAGAACAGGCGGCCATCGGTCAACACGCCGTCTACATCGAGTATCAACAGCTTCAACTGTTTGATTTTTTCAACTTGTTCCGGAGTCAAATCCAGCATAGAACCACCCTAAACGATACCGGCGCGAACCAGATCGTGCATATTCAACGCGCCCAACAGACACCGCTGCTCATCCACCACCAACAGGGCGTTGATCTTCTTTTTTTCCATGATCTGCATGGCCTCGGCCGCCAAAATATCGGCATCTATCACCGTGCAAGGACTGGTCATCACCTGAGCGATGGCGGTGACATGCACATCCAGATTTTTTTCCAGCATCCGCCGCAAATCACCGTCGGTAAAAATTCCGGCCACCCGATTGCCGGAATCTACAATCGCCGTCATGCCCAACTTCTTTTTCGTCATTTCCAGCAAAGCACTACTTACCGAGGCGTCATCGGCCACGGCAGGCACTTCAACGCCCGAATGCATCACGTCGCTGACCTTCAGTAACAAGCGTTTGCCCAGGCTACCGCCCGGATGCGACAACGCAAAATCATCACGGGTAAAGCCCTTGGTTTCCAGCAAGGAAACCGCCAACGCGTCGCCCATCACCAGGGCCGCCGTAGTACTGGAAGTCGGCGCCAGGCCCAGGGGACATGCTTCTTGTTCCACGGCAACGTTGATATGCGCGGTCGCAAATTTTGCCAGCGTCGACGCGGGACTCCCGGTCATCGCGATCAGTGGTACGCCCAGGCGTTTAATGATAGGCAAAATCGTCAAGATTTCGCCGGTTTCACCGGAATTGGACAAGGCCAATACCACATCCTGCCGGGTGATCATACCCAGATCGCCGTGACTAGCCTCGCCCGGATGCACAAAAAAAGCCGGCGTTCCGGTGCTAGCCAAAGTTGCGGCGATTTTACCGGCAATATGGCCGGATTTGCCCATGCCGGTCACCACCACCCGCCCCTTGCAGGCCAGCATCAGGCGACAAGCCTGCACGAATTGGTCGTTGATCTGCTCGGCCAGGGCGACCACGGCTTTAGCTTCGGCATTTATCACCGCCAGTGCCAATGCCTTAATATTTTGATCATGCCCCACTATGTAGCTGCTCCGTATCGCCGAAATCTAAAAAACGGGAACTATTATTGCATGTTATTGCTGAACTTTTCACCCTGAGTCATTGACTTATTCTCGACGCCTCATAGAAAATAGCCGCCTTCCAATCGATAAGCCCCGACCTTTTGCCATATGGCCAATAGCGTAAGCTCCGCAAATATTATCGTCTCCGTTAAAAATCTGTCCTTTTCCAGAGGCTCCAGAAAAATTTTCGACGATGTCAGCCTGGACATCCAGCGCGGCAAGATCACGGCCATCATGGGGCCCAGCGGCACAGGCAAAACCACATTGCTGAAACTGATAGGTGGCCAGCTGTATCCCGATAAGGGCCAAATCCATGTCGACGGCCAAAACGTGCACCGCCTGAAAACCGCAGATCTGTATACTTTGCGTAAACGCATGGGCATGCTGTTTCAAAGCGGCGCACTGCTGACCGACATGAACGTCTACGACAACGTCGCCTTTCCGCTACGCGAACACACCCATTTGCCGGAGTCGATGATCCGCACGCTGGTCTTGATGAAATTGCATGCCGTGGGTTTACGCGGCGCACGCAACTTGATGCCCAGCGAACTGTCCGGCGGCATGGCCAGGCGGGTGGCACTGGCTCGCGCCATCGCCCTGGATCCCTTGATGATCATGTATGACGAACCCTTCACCGGCCAGGACCCGATATCCATGGGTGCATTAGTGCACCTGATCAAGTCGCTGAATGTTACACTGGGCCTGACCAGCATCATCGTCTCGCACGACGTGCAGGAAACCGCCGCGATTGCCGATTACATCTATGTGCTCTCGGAAGGTAAAATCGTCGGCCAAGGCACGCCACAGCAGCTGGAAAAATCCGATTCGCAATGGGTGCAGCAATTCATGAACGGCTACGCCGACGGCCCGGTACACTTCCATTATCCCGCCAATGACTACCTCGACGATTTGTTAGCATCTCAATAACCGATACCGGCTCCAACATGCTTGAGTTACTAGAAAACCTGGGAAAAACCACGCGCAGCAGCTTTGCCAAACTGGGGCGCGGCACATTCTTCCTGACCCATATCCTGACCGGCATCAGCGAAGTACTGCCGCGCCCCAGCCTGCTGATGAAACAGATGTATTCGGTCGGCGTATTATCCTTCCTGATCATCACCATCTCCGGCCTGTTCGTCGGCATGGTATTGGGCCTGCAGGGCTTCAATATCCTGTCCGATTTCGGCGCCGAAGAATCCCTGGGCGTGATGGTCGCCGCTTCCCTGGTCCGCGAACTGGGCCCGGTGGTCTCGGCCCTGCTGTTCGCCGGCCGGGCAGGTTCTGCCTTGACCGCGGAAATCGGCCTGATGAAAGCCACCGAACAATTGTCCGGCATGGAAATGATGGCGGTCGATCCCATCAAACGCATCATTTCGCCCCGCTTCCTGGCCGGCTTTCTTTCCATGCCCCTGCTGGCCGCCTTGTTCAGCGCGATCGGCGTGATGGGCGGCTATATGGTCGGGGTCGGCATGCTGGGCGTCGACGATGGCGCTTTCTGGGCGCAAATGCAGGCCAACATCGATTTCCGGGAAGACATCATCAACGGCGTGATCAAGAGCGTGGTATTCGGTTTCGTGGTGTCCTGGATCGCGCTGTTTGAAGGTTACGATGCCATCCCTACCTCGGAAGGAGTCAGCCGCGCCACCACCCGCACCGTGGTCAACTCGGCCTTCTCGATTCTGGGACTCGATTTCATTTTAACCGCACTCATGTTTGGAGATATTTAACATGCAGCATTCCAAGACTCAGGACACTCTGGTCGGTCTTTTTGTCGCCAGCGGCATCGCCGCCCTGTTCTACATGGCCCTGCAGATCAGCAACCTTGGCACTTATACCAGCAACGACAGCTATACCGTCATCGCCCGTTTTCAAAACTCCGGTGGCCTGAAAGTCAAATCACCGGTTTCCGTGGCCGGTGTCCGCATCGGCCGGGTTTCGTCAATTTCCCTGGACAGAGAGAGCCACGAATCGGTGGTTGAAATGCGCATCGAATCCAAATACAACAACATCCCGGATGACTCGGGGGCCAGCATCTATACCGCGGGCCTGTTGGGCGAACAATACATCAGCATCGACCCCGGCTCGTCCGAGGAATTTTTGAAAGACAAGAGCAAGCTCGACATCACCAGTTCCGCGATCGTGCTGGAGGAAATGATAGGCAAATTCATGCTCAACAAGGCGGAAGGCAAATAATGGCCAGGCTGAGATTAACCGAAGAAAGCCCCGGTTATTACACGCTGGAAGGCAGCCTGACCTTTGCCAGCATAGACAAGCAAACGCCCAGGTCTTTCGGATACCTGAAAGGCATAGACAGCATCTGTATCGACCTGTCTCAAGTCGCGGCCACCGATAGCGCCGGCCTGGCATTGATGATCGAATGGATCCGGCTCAGCCGCACCAGCCGGGTGCATCTCAATTTTAAAAACATTCCGGAACAACTCCTCGCTCTCGCCAAACTCAGCGGCCTCGACGAAACCGAATATTTTGCAAGCGACGCCTCATAGGCCGCCTTGCCCCACTAAACGAACCTACTCACGAATCTCATGGATAAATTACTGATTACCGGCGGCCAAGCTCTTAACGGCGAACTCCGCATCTCCGGCGCCAAAAATGCCGCCCTGCCGATTCTGGCCGCCACCCTGCTCTCCGATGTTCCGGTCAGCGTCGGCAACATTCCGCATCTGCATGACATCACCACCACCCTGGAATTATTGGGGCAAATGGGCGTAGGCCTGATGGTCGACGAAAAAATGAATATCGAGGTCGACTCCAGCAGCATAGATAAATACGAAGCGCCCTACGAGTTGGTGAAAACCATGCGCGCCTCGATTCTGGTGCTGGGCCCCTTGCTGGCCCGTTTCGGTGAAGCCCATGTCTCGTTGCCAGGCGGCTGCGCGATCGGCACCCGACCGGTGGATATTCACATCGATTCCTTGATCAAGATGGGCGCCGACATTCAGGTCGAGGCCGGCTACATTCACGCCAGAGCAAAACGCTTGCAAGGTTGCCACCTGGTGCTCGACAAGATCACCGTGACCGGCACCGAAAACATATTGATGGCCGCGACATTGGCGGAAGGCATCACCATCATCGAAAATGCCGCCAAGGAACCGGAGGTCTCCGATCTGGCCCACTTTTTGAACAAAATGGGCGCAAAAATCACCGGCATAGGCACCGACATCCTCACCGTCGAGGGCGTGAAAAAACTCGGCGTCCCCGGCCTGCATTACGACATCCTGCCAGACCGCATCGAAACCGGCACCTATCTGGTGGCCGGCGCCATCACCCGCGGCCGGGTCAGACTGAAAAACACCGACCCCAACACCTTGGACGCGGTACTGGTGAAACTGAAAGAAGCCGGCGCCGACATCACCTGCGGCGACAACTGGATCGAATTGGACATGCACGGCAAACGCCCCAAGGCCGTCACGGTCCGCACCGCGCCTTACCCGGCTTTCCCGACCGACATGCAGGCGCAATTTACCGCGCTGAACTCGGTTGCCGAAGGCGTGGGCCTGATTACCGAAACCGTGTTCGAAAACCGCTTCATGCACGTTCAGGAACTGCAACGCATGGGAGCCCAGATCAAGCTGGAATCCAACACCGCGATCTGTACCGGCATCGAAGGCATGAAAGCCGCGCCGGTAATGGCTACCGACCTCAGAGCCTCGGCCAGCCTGGTGTTGGCCGGATTGGTCGCGGAAGGCGAAACCCTGGTCGACCGGATTTATCACATCGACCGTGGTTATGACCACATCGAAGAAAAGTTACAGCAATTGGGCGCCACCATCCGCCGCGTTCCCCGCTGAGGTAATGTAAACCATGTTGACGATAGCCGTATCCAAGGGCCGTATCTACGAAGAAGCCCTGCCCTTGCTGGCGGAAGCCGGCATTACGCCGATAGACGACCCGCAAAAAAGCCGCAAGCTGATTCTGGAAACCACGCGCCCCGATGTGCAACTGGTGATCATCCGCGCCACCGACGTGCCGACCTTCGTCGAATACGGCGCCGCCGATCTTGGTATCGCCGGCAAGGACGTATTGATGGAACACGGCGCGGAAAGTCTCTATGAACCCTTGGATTTAGGGATAGCCGGTTGCCGGCTAATGACCGCCGCCCGCGTCGATGCGCCGCCGATCGCCGGCCGCATCCGCGTCGCCACCAAATACGTCAACATCGCCCAACGCTATTTTGCCGATCTTGGCATACAGGCCGAAATCATTAAACTCTACGGCTCGATGGAACTGGCGCCGCTGGTCGGTTTGGCCGACTGCATCGTCGACCTGGTCGATACCGGCAACACCCTGAAAGCCAACGGCCTGGAGCCTCGGGAGTTGATCACCAACATCACATCGCGGCTGGTCGTGAATAAAGCGGCAATGAAAATGAAACATCAAGCCATTCAAGCCCTGATCGACCAACTCGAAATCACGCTAGCCAAACGATAAGACTATGACAGCTATAACCATGACCCGCCTCGACAGCACAGCTCCCGATTTCAACCGGCAACTGCAAAGCCGTCTGGACTGGGATGCCGCCGACGACCTGGAAATACACCAGCGGGTTCTGGAAATCATCGCCAACGTCAAGAAAAACGGCGACAGCGCTTTGATCGAATACACCAATCGTTTCGATCGCCGCCAAGTCAACAGCGGCGCGGAACTGGAACTGAACCGCGACGCCTTGCAACAAGCCTGGAACAGCCTGCCGGCCGAACAAGCCCAGGCCTTGCAAACCGCCGCCGACCGGGTCCGCGCTTACGCCGAGCATCAAAAAATGCAATCCTGGCAATTCACCGAAGCCGATGGCACATTGCTGGGCCAAAAAGTCACGCCATTGGACCGGGCCGGCTTGTATGTCCCCGGCGGCAAGGCCGCTTATCCGTCCTCGGTGTTGATGAACGCGATTCCCGCCAAGGTCGCCGGCGTCGGCGAACTGGTGATGGTGGTGCCGACGCCCGCTGGCGAAACCAATCCGCTGGTATTGGCGGCGGCATTCGTCGCCGGCGTCGACCGCGTATTCACCATCGGCGGCGCGCAGGCCGTGGCGGCTCTGGCTTACGGAACCGAAACCATACCCGCCGTCGACAAAATCGTCGGCCCCGGCAACATCTACGTCGCCACCGCCAAGAAACTGGTTTTCGGCCAGGTCGGCATCGACATGATCGCCGGCCCCTCGGAAATTTTGATCATCTGCGATGGCAAGACCAACCCCGACTGGATCGCGATGGACCTGTTCTCGCAGGCCGAACACGACGAAAACGCCCAGTCGATTTTGATCAGCGACGACGCCGGATTTCTGGACAAAGTCGAAGCCAGCATCAACAAACTCTTGCCGGAAATGGAGCGCGCCGACATCATCCGCACCTCGCTAACCGGACGCGGTGCCTTCATCAAGGTGCCGGATTTATCGTCCGCCGCCGAAGTCGCCAACCGCATCGCGCCGGAACACCTGGAGTTATCCATCGCCGATCCCGAAGCCCTGTGCGCACAAATCCGCAATGCCGGCGCGATATTCATGGGCCGCTACACCGCCGAAGCCCTGGGTGATTACTGCGCCGGCCCCAACCATGTGCTGCCCACCTCCAGCACCGCCCGCTATTCGTCGCCGCTGGGGGTTTACGACTTCCAGAAACGCAGCAGCTTGATCAACTGCTCGGCGGCGGGTGCTTCTCAGTTGGGTAAGATTGCTTCGGTGTTGGCGCGGGGGGAGAGTTTGACCGCTCATGCGCGGTCGGCGGAATATCGGATTTAAAATTGTAATCTCGTTCCCACGCGCCGCGTGGGAACGCCGCATAACCGCGCCAGCGGTAACTAAGCTCTACCCAATCCCAACATCCGCACTTCTTAACCTGCACCGTACTCAACCGGATACCGCTGTTCACCCACCCCGCCACCGTGCAAATCGTGCTGGACGCCCTGCTCTACCGCCAGCAGCAACACGCCTGGCGAATTTACGGCTACGTCATCCTGGAAAACCACTTACATCTGCTCGTTCAAGCAGACGATTTACCCGACCAACTCGCCCACTTCAAATCCTACACCGCCCGCCAATTGATCGATTATTTGCACGAAGTCTAGGCCGAGCATTTATTGTCCCAACTCAAATGGTTCCGCAAAGCGCATAAAACTGATCGGAATTATCAATTATGGGAAGAAGGCAGCCATCCGCAGTTGATCGACCATCCGAAGGTGTTGCGGCAAAAATTGGATTACATCCATCTAAATCCCGTCAAACGCGGTTATGTGGATTTGCCGAAGTATTGGCGTTATTCCAGCGCGCGAAATTATGCGGGGATGGAGGGTTTGCTGCCGGTTTATCGGGATTGGTTTTAATCTTACCGCTGCGCGGTCGACTAGCGTTCCCACGCGGCGCGTGGGAACGAGGAACATAATTTCGAATCAAGTAGCCTCATTGATAGCCTTCACCTTCGACCGTCGATTACGTTTCACTTCATTGAGACTACTTGCTATAAGGCGCGCAGCTAGCACGTCGCCTATTAGCGCATCGCCCTCACGCATTCCCAGGCGGCTTCCCAGACCCAATCATTGGGATTCGGGCTTCCCAAAGTTATATTAGCCCAGTGACTGATAACACCACCCACGCACAGGTGGGACTTGTACCAGACCCATTTACCTAGCCTTTTGACAAGGGCTATGATTTTGCTCCAAGGAATACGCGGAAGCGGAATCCTCGCTGCGGCCATACCAGCGCCTTTAGCGCTCATCCCCATGGCTTCGGAGGCCATACCAGCGCCTTTAGCGTTCATCCCCATGGCTTCGGAGGCCATCCGAGCACTATTACCTGTCGTCACCTGATTGAACTCATCGAGCGCTCCCAGGATGGCGGCATAAGATTCTTGGTCAACAGTCCTTTCCACCGAGGCGGGCGCCTCAACAGCGAGTGAACCGTCGGCATGTTTGATCACATACTGTGACAATGCTTCGACTGTGGCATTGAATTCGGCCGGTTTACGTGTTTCCACCTCGCTTAAGGGATCAAGAAATAGCCTTTGATGCTCAAAGGCAACGGACTGCAATGAAATTTTTTTCAGTTTGATGATGTGGATAGACCGAGAAGTATCAGATGAGGCCACACTAGCATCGTGATCACCGATCAGTACATGGAGGGTATCTGGATCATGCTCTAGCGTAACTCCCAAGATATCTCCCATAGAACTGACGATAACCATCTCCGAGGTAAAGTCGACAGAAGGTAATTCCGTGGGAGACTTTAGGTCTTCGGCATGGGCAGTCCAAAAGCCCTTCCAGGTGGTCGGATCAGTGATAATCGCCTCCGCCCCGATAACGCTTGTATCGCCATGGCGGATCTCGCTGCCTTCTCCTTGTTTAAGTGTGGTGAAGGTAAGTGACTCAGAACCGCCTTCTGCCTGAGAGTAGGAATTAGGTTGTGAAGCTTCGTTTGGCGCTGAAAACACCTCGCTCACTGGCAAGAGCAACATCCCCACTAGAACTGCAATTTTTCTATTTGACATATATTATCTCCTAGGCTGAAAACGCCTAATGTTCGATTAGAAGCAGGTTGGCGTAATTAAGTTGAAATAGCCAACCCTTTAAGCGAATAATTCTTTTAAAAATCGCGAATTTAGTTGTTATCAGAAAATCCTCCATAAAGAATGATGGGTCTTTTATGTAAACTTCGGCTTTGACATGACCCTGGATCATCGAAGCCTAGCGTCTATGTTATGCGTTAAAGAATTAAGGGAGTGTGCTTTAATGCTCTCAAAAAGTGTGAATTCTCCACGTTATGTGTAAGGACCGGGTGGGCTGAATGGAACGAAGCCCAACAAATCATCGTTCGCCGCAGGTAAAATCTTCAAGAGCAAGATCGACTGCCCAATGCTCCGGCAACAAACCTGTTTGAATAAAGCGATGTAATGTCGAAAAAGGCCAATCAACCGGCCGTTTGACATAACCGTGCTTAACGGGATTATAGTGAATATAGTCCACATGCCTTCTAAAGTCGCACTCGTCGCTGATTTGACGCTCCCAATAGCGCCGCTGCCACAAATCCGACTGGATCGGATTTGGACGCGTAGCGCCGGAGTGCGGCCGCCAAGGACGGTAGCCGTCAAATACCGCGTTCGCGTTTTCTAAGCCGGCTGGAGCGGATAGAGCCGTAGGATGCGGTGAGGTACGAACCGCATCAATCGCGAACGATGCGGTTCACTTCGTTTACCGCATCCTACGAAACTGCACCGACAAAACCGCCACCGGCAAACGGTCCGAATCGACAAGTGTTTATTTTTCAGATGGACAAGCCTGATAATAGCCAGCGAATAAACAGTGGGGTTGGAGAGTTTTGAACATGACCGAAACAGACGAGGTGCGCATCGACAAGTGGCTTTGGGCTGCGCGTTTTTTTAAGACCAGAGGCCTGGCGGCCGAAGCAGTCAGTGGCGGCAAGGTCCATGTCAACGGCCAACGCTGCAAGCCCGGCAAGGACGTCAAGGTCGGCGATGTGATTACGGTCAGCAAGGACCAATACACCTGGGAAATCCGCGTCACCGATCTCAACAAGCAGCGCCGTCCCGCCAAGGAAGCCGTGATGCTGTACAGCGAGGACGATGCCAGCATTAACAAGCGGCAACAGCAGGTCGAACTTCACAAACAGCAGCAGGCCATGCAGCATCCTTCCGAGCGGGAACGCAGGCCCAACAAGAAACAACGCCGTCAGATTCACCGTTTCAAGCAGGATGCGCTCTGAGTAAGTAGCTGTTTTCCGTTAAGCGGAACGTCGGCCACGACATACGCTTCACTATCATTCCAAAATACTTATATTATATGGGGCCGGGCGTCGCGGCCCGATTTGCGTCATACGATAGGAAAAATAATGTTGATACGCCATGTGTTAGCCATGAATGTCGCCTTGCTTGCATCGGGCTTGCTGCAAGGTTGCGCCACCACCCGGCAGATTGCGGTGGATTACCCTAAAACCGAAACTTCACCGTTAAAACCCCTGAAAGGCCAATCGGTGGTCAGTGGCGACGATTATTATGTACAGCTGGTGTCCGAATTCGACTTCAAGGGCGACAGCGCCTTGAAAGGTGGTTGCAGCGACGTCGGTTCGGGGTACGAAAACGGCGATCTTTCTGCGGCGCTGGTGTTCAGCATTCATAACGATCCGCTCAAATTCAAGCGCGAGGCCAGCGGCTTTTTGTATCAGGCCACCACCGGCAAATGCAATTTCAAGCTGGAAACCAAAAAAGTCTATCTGACGCCCTGGCTGCGTCTCGATGCCGCCAAGGATACCTTGGTCGATTACAACTTCCTGACCAGTAACAGCCACGAAGCCAACCTGTCGCAGCTGGTCAGCGATGTCAATGCCGCCAGCGGCTTGTTGGCTTTGACCGGCGTCGGTACCGGCGTGGCGATCATGGGCAAGCTGGCGGGCAGCTGGGTGGAAAACAATCCACAAGTGTTGACCAACAAAACGCCGCCGTCCGCCAAAATCAGTTCGGAAACCCATTCGCTGCCGGCACAGGTGGTGCTGGGCGGCGATGGCGGCAGCCTCAATCAGAACCGCATGGGGGTCTTCGAAGTCGTGGATGGCGGTTTAAAAGCTTGGTCGTCCGAGACTAAATTGCTGGGTGAACTGCACGTCTATCCGAACATTACCCCGTCCTTGCTGCTGAAATTGGGCGGTGACGGCATCCCCGATGCCCACGATCTATCGCTGGACGAATTGTGGAAGGTGCCGATGCAAGGCGCAAACGGCGAGGTACAACTGAAACAGTTGATCGATCAGGCCGTTCAGGGTGAAAAACTCAATCTGCAACCCGATTGGCAGAATTACGTCGAGGTGGAAACCCAGTGCCGACGCCTGAAGCTGGTGATGAAGGATCTGGGTTTCAATAAATTCGACCGCAATGCGGTGCTGTATTATTTCTTGAGCAAGTCGTCGCCGGACTGGAAAAACTTCAATATCTCCGCGCAGAAGGCGATGACCGACGAAATTCGCCCCAAACTGCTGGAACAATATCGCGCCAAGGATTTCTCCGGTTGTCTGGCGACCGAGGATTATGCGGCCATGAAAAGCATGAAACTGGCCGTCAACACCGAACAGGATTGGGAATTGTTGACCAGCTCGCGTCAGAAAAAGGAAGGCGTGATTAGCCCGATTCAGTCGGCGGCCCGGCAATTTTTGTCGGCGCTGAAAAATCCGGACAAGGACGAAATGGCCCGCCAGCTTTATCCCTTGCTCAACACCGAGAAAGGCGGCAACGGCACGGTATTGCTGCAAAACCATTTGGGTAACTTCGGGCTGGAGGCGCTGCTGCAAGTGCCCAGCATCGCCGATGAAGGCATGCCGGTGAATGCCGCGCAATTGGCTAGCTTGTTCAGCAGTTTGAATGTGGACAGTTACAGTTGTGCCCGTCCGGCACAGGAGCAAGGCCAGCCGCTGTCCAATATCGGTATTTTGCTGTTCGCCACCAAACCGGGCAGTCCGCGTGAAAAAGGCGGCGCGCTGGAATTTGAACTGGTGCAGGGCAAAATTACCCGGCTGGCGTTTCAGCATCCTTCGTTCCGCGATTTCGAACAGAACCTGGCCGATTACCCCGATTTGGGTGGCTGCCGGATAGAGGCGGATTTTTTAAACAAGCTGCATTAAGCCACAAGCAGGCCGGTGATGACCAGAACCCGAAAAGCAACGATCATCGCCGCAGTGATGGCCGGGGCGGTGGCTTTATACGCCCTCGCCGGTTTTTATCTGCTGCCATATTTGGTTCGCGACAAATTGCCGGTTCTGCTGGCCGAGAAAACCGGCCAACAAGCGCAGTTGCGGATGGTCAGCTTTAATCCCTTCAAATTTGTCTTGGAGTTGCAAGGATTTTCGCTATCGGCGCCGGACTCAAAAACGCTAATTGCCTTCGATGCCTTTGCCGTTGATCTCGATGCCTGGGCCTCATTGACGGAACAGGCGGCCGTACTGGATAGCGTGGTTCTGCGCAAGCCCGTCGCCAACATTGAACGCCACGCCGACGGCGGTTTTAATTTCAGCGAGATCCTGCCCAAGGATGCCGAAGCGCCTCCGGAAGAGAAGAAAGACAGTGGCCCCCTGCCGTTAACGATACGCCGGCTGGCCATCGAGGAGGGCCAAGCCGTCTGGCGAGATTCTGTTACCGGTCAGTCGCAAACCGAAACCTTGTTACCGGTTAATGTGACTATTACCGAATTGACCACGCAAGGCGGGAGCAGAGCGGCTTTTGATTTGGGCTTGGGCCTGGCATCCGGCGGTCATCTTCAGTGGCAGGGTGATTTAGATGTGGCCCAGTTCGCATCAAAGGGTCGGCTTAGCGTGGAGCAGCTTGTTCTTCCTAAAGTCTGGCAGCTGTTTTTACAGGGCTTGCTGCCAGTCGAGATTGCCGACGGACATTTATCGCTGCAAACCGAATATGACGCAGCTCTTGGCGATAGCGGATTGGCATTGTCCATTCATGATGGTGTAATCGACGTCAAGCAGCTGGAAATTGCCGAAAAAGGCAAGGCCGACGCCTTACTGACCATACCGTCTGTCTCGGCGCGAGGGATCGCCGCCGATCTCAACAAACAGCAGATCAACATTGCCTCTTTGACTAGCGACGATGCCAATATCAAGGCGTGGCTGCAGCAGGACGGCAAGGTCAATTATCAAGCCTTGTTTGCCACTCAGGATGACGCTTCCGCCGCTTCGGCGCCCGCGCCTGCAGCTGCAGTTAGCGCACCGCCACCCTGGCAAGTCAGCCTGAACGAGCTGGCGCTAAACAATTACCAGATTCAATTTACCGATAATACGCAACAAAAGCCGGTCGATTTTCAGCTGAGCAATTTGAACTTTAAATTGCAGGAATACAGCAATCAGCCGGGCGGGAAATTGCCGTTGCAATTAGCCACCCAGGTCAATAATTCCGGTCAAATAAATGCCGCGGGCGCCATCATCCTCGAACCGTTCAGCGGGGATTTGACAGTAACTCTTAAGGAGATCGATCTGAAGCGGTTTCAGCCTTATCTGGACAAGTATCTGAATCTGGATCTGGTGAATGGCGATTTCAGCACGCATGGCGATCTTAAATTGGCTTTGGCCGAAGAACTTCAGCTCGATTTTCATGGTGATGCCAATCTCGCCAATTTGATTACCCGCGATAAGGCTAAAAACAAGGACTTTCTAAAATGGTCCGACTTGCAATTGCAGCAAATCGATATCGATCTCGCCAAACAGGATTATAAACTGGGCAAGGTGGTGTTTGATCGGCCGTATGTGCGATTCACCATCAATAAAGACAAGACGACCAATATCAACGCTATCGTGGTCCCGCAACTGGGCAATCAAGCCGTTGCGGCAAAGCCAACCGAAAGCAAGGCTGAAAAGCCGAAAACCAAGCCGGTCATCAGTATCGGTAAAATTGAACTCAAGGATGGCAAGTCGAATTTTGCCGATTACTCGTTGATCCTGCCGTTTGTCGCCGAAATGAACACCTTGAATGGCGAAGTGGATGGATTTTCGTCCGAAAAAGACTCGACCGCCAAGCTGGCCTTAAAGGGTAAGGTCTATGATTTGGCGCTGGTCAGCATCAAGGGGAATTATCAGTTGCAGACCGGAGATTCCGACATCGCGCTCAATTTTACCCACCTGCCGCTGCCTTTGATTACGCCCTATATGGCCGAGTTTGCGGGGTACAGGATTGAAAAAGGGCAAATGGCGCTGGATTTGCAGTACAAGATCAAAAAGGGTCAACTCGAGGCCAAGAATAAGGTGTTTATCGATCAGCTGACCTTGGGCGAGCATATCGAAAATCCGAATGCGGTTTCGCTACCCTTGCATCTGGCCGTCGCACTGCTTAAGGATGCCAACGGCAAGATTAATCTGGATTTTCCGGTGACCGGCAGCCTGGAAGATCCGAAATTCAGCGTCGGGTCGCTGATTACCGATGTATTGATCAATCTGGTGAAGAAAGTGGCGATGTCGCCGTTCCAGGCACTGGGTTCGCTGTTGAATGACAAGCAGGATTACAGTAACGTCGGTTTTTCCGCCGGCAGTGCGGAGTTATCGACCGAAGAGGCCGCCAAACTCGATCAGCTCGGCAAGGCTTTGCAGAGCAAGCCTGAATTGATTCTGGAAGTAAAAGGCATGGCTTATCAGTCCCAGGATTGGCCTGTGATGCGCTTCGATGCCTTGAAGGATATTTTGAAAAAAATGAAGTCTGGCGAATTGCGTGATAAGGGCGAAAAAATCCGTTCCGAGTACATCGAATTGTCCGAGGATGAATACAAGCGTCTGCTGGCGAAGTTTTTCAAGGAAGTGTTTCCGCGGGAAATCGATTATTCGCTGTTGGGCAAGCCACGCATCAAGGCGGAACCCGATGCCGATTTTTACCAGCTGGCCCGGCAGAAGCTGGAGGCCATCATGCCGCCCGAACCGCAACGTCTCAATGATCTTGCCGTTGCCAGGGCCAATGCCATTTCCAAATATCTGATGGAAAAGGCCGGAACCGACAGGGGGCGGGTCTATATTTTGGCGCCCGAACTCGATCCGGCGGACACTAGCGGGATAGTCTCGGTTTTGTCTCTGAACGTTGAGCCCTGAGGAGAAGGGAGATTTATACTATAATCAGTTATATGGGAGCTGTTGTTAAACAGTTTCTTATCATGGATTTAATCCGAGCTTGAAATATGGAGACAAAAATGAACGATAAGTTTTTCCGAATCCTTGCCATGCTGAGCGTGGTCGGGATCAGTTTGGCGTGGGCGAGTCCGGCCGCCGCCGAGCCGGCAATGACGTCATGCACCATGACCTACAAAATGAGCGGTTTTTCACTGGTTTATAAACAGTACGACGGCATAGGCAACATCAGTTGCCGTAATGGACAGCGCGCACAGGTGGTATTGGCCTCAAAAAGCATAGGTTTTACGATCGGAAAATCGGAAATCGAAGGTACCGGTGTGTTTTCCGATGTCAGAAACCTAAATGAAATCTACGGTAGTTTTGTGGCCTTGGAAGGCCATGCCGGCGCGACTAAGTCCGTGGATGGTCAGGTTTTGACGCGTGGGGAGATTTCGTTGGTCTTATCGGGCAAGGGCCGTGGTATCGATATCGGCGTCACCTTGGGGGCGTTGACTATCAAGCCCAGATAGTCAATCGAAACCAGAGAAGCCGGGGCCGTTACGAGTTTGGGTTGGTGCCGAACAGTCTATGTCTATCGTGCGGCGCGACGCGGATAGTTTGCATAATGCTCGTTTTTTGTGATTTAAGTTAAGAGCCCAATCGGAACATCGGTTGTCTCGAACTTGGAAATCTTCTATTTATTAAGCTAAACTCGAAATTCAGTCGGCGCGGCTGGTGCCGTGCGGCCGCTACGTTCTTAAATTTGGATTGTGTGTGAAAAATTCTTTTTACCTGGTAATTCCTGAACAAAAAAACGATCCGCGGCTAAAAACGACGTTTTCCGAACCGGCTCTTGCACAGTGGGTCTCGGAATTACCAACAGCCAATCCGGGTTTGGCGACCCGCTTGTTTCAGGAAATGCTGGCGGACCTTATTTCGCTGGAGATGCCCGCAGCAAAGCGTCTGAACGCGTTGGAATTGCTGAGGCCCAATTTTCTGACGTTAGAAGATTTTTTACGTTCACGACTGATCAAATCCGGTTTCCCCAAGAGCGAGAATGAACGAAAAACGTTTGCCGTTCTGGTGGCGATGGAAAGGCAGTTGACGATAGGTTATTGGAGCGTCACGCGCGAAATGACGCGGCGGGAAATCGGCTGGTTACAAGGTAAGACCACGGCTCTGGTGATACAAAGGACTGTGGAAGGCTTGAGCAGTATCGTCATCAGCCACTACATGATGAGTTCGGCCATTCCCGACTGGATTTGGATCGATCTACATTCGCTGTATCGGTTGAGTGTCAAATTGAGTAAGCACACCACCAAGATTTCCGATCAAGGCGGCATGTTCGGCGGCCGGACCGTGGAAGACCGGTACAAACAGATTTTGTTGTTAAGCCTGGCCTATCCGTCGGGATTGATGCAGAAGGAGTTTCTACAGGTCTATCAATTTGCCGAAAAAGTGAGCGAACTGGTGCAAATCGAACGCAACCCCATTGCCGACCAGGATGTGCAATGTTCGATTTTGACCGATGAAGATTTGGCGCCTAGTTTTTCGCCGACCGTTACCGAATTCCATGATAAACACTCGGATTCCGCCAGAATTTATCTAAATTTAGGCAAGCTGCATAAAGTCATTAAACAGGCCGACAAGTATTGTAGCAAGGACGAGGCGCGCTTTAGTTCCCTAGAGCTGAGAGCGAATCCCGATCCCAACCAAAAGCTATCAGCCGAACTATTCGATTATTTGATGCAGCGTTGGCACGGCAAGGAGCCGCAAGGCACCGCTTTTTTCGTCGACAGACTGGACCGGTATGTAGCGATCGGACTGGAGGCAACCCACGAATTGCAGGATTTGACTCTGCCCAATGTAGAGGCGGGTTTGGAAATATTGGCCGAAACCTATTCGGATCGGGCGCTAACCTGCAAGTTTGAAAAGGACGGGGTATTATCCATCGGCAGTCTGATCAGCTTTAGAAAAACAAATGAGCCGCCTCATCAGCGCTCCTTGGGCGTGGCTTGTAAAATACTGCTACCCAAGCAGGACAATAAATTGATTTTTGAGCTGACATTAATTACGCCAATGTCTTTTTCGGTGAGCTATGTGCATCTCGATGCCCCGCCCGATGCCGAACACAAGAAAGCCTTGTTGTATGGCGTAAAAAGTCACGAAGGCGAAAGAAGTTTTATTATCATGGAGTCTTTCATGATAAAAGATGGCGATATATTGAGGATGTTCATGGGACATGAAAATTTTCCCATCATCCTGATGGGACGGAAAAACATAGGCCTTGGCTATTGGCAATTCGAATGCCGACGTATTGAGGAAAAACATGTTCCGGTTCAGACCAAGAAAAAAGGCTATGACTTTATATAACGATAACGTATGCCGGCATGGGCTAGTAACTCGCCCATTCCGGCTAAAACCATTCAGAAATATTCAATGACATCAAACAAAGATCAGGAAACTGATTTCAAAACCATCGAAGACCCTTACGCTCAGCGCGAAGCTGAAAAATACGAACACCCCATACCCAGCCGCGAGCTGATTCTGCAGCTGATTCAAGAAGCCGGCAAACCCTTAAGACGCCAACAAATTGCCCAGCAATTCGCGCTGGAATCGGCCGATGCACTGGAAGCCTTGCGCCGCCGTCTTCGGGCCATGGAGCGTGATGGTCAACTGGTGTTCAACAGCCGGCAGAAATATTGTCTCGGCGATTCACATAAAACCATAGTCGGCCGGGTTCTCGGTCATCCGGAAGGTTTCGGTTTCCTTAAGCCTGACGACGGTTCGGACGACCTGTTTCTGTCGCCACGGGAAATGAAACCGCTGATGCATAACGATAGGGTCAGCGTCCGCGTCTCCGGCTTAGACCGCCGTGGCCGGCGGGAAGCGGCCGTGGTGGAGATACTGGAACGCAATACCCATCAGGTCGTCGGCCGGTTTTTCGTGGAGGGCCGCGTCGCTTGCGTGGTGCCGGACAACAAAAAAATCAATCACGAGGTATTGATCGCCACGGAAGACACTGGCGGCGCCAAGAAGGGCCAGATCGTGGTGGCGGAAATCGTCCAGCAACCGACGGCGCATTGCCAGCCTCTGGGCCGGGTCACGGAAGTGCTGGGCCTGCACATGGCGCCCGGCATGGAAATTGAGATGGCGATTCGTTCCTACGAATTGCCCAATACCTGGCCCGATGACTTGCTGAAGGAAATCAAGACCCTGACGCCGGAAGTGCCTGAGGAGGCCAAGCAGGGCCGCGAAGACATCCGCCATCTGCCGCTAGTGACCATAGACGGCGAGGACGCCCGCGATTTCGACGACGCCGTTTACGCGCAAAAAACCCCGAAAGGCTGGAAGCTGCTGGTCGCCATCGCCGACGTTTCTCATTATGTGCATGTTGGCACCGCGCTGGATACCGAGGCGAAGAGCCGCAGCACTTCGGTGTATTTCCCGGAAAAAGTCATCCCTATGCTGCCGGAGATTTTGTCCAACGGCCTGTGTTCGCTGAATCCCGCCGTCGACCGCTTGTGCATGGTCTGCGAGTTGCTGATTAACGAAGACGGCAACGTGTTGCGTTCGCGCTTCTTCGAGGCCGTGATGCGCTCGCATGCCCGGTTGACCTACACCCAGGTCGCGAAGATGCTGGTCGAGGGCGATCAAAAACTCGCCAAGAAATACGCGGCGCTGATGCCGCATCTGGAAAACCTGTATGGCTTGTACAAGGCCATGCGCCAGCAGCGCGAACTGCGCGGGGCGATGGATTTCGATACCCAGGAAACCAAGATCGTTTTCGGTCCGGAGCGGAAGATCGAGGAAATCGTGCCGGTGGTGCGCAACGACGCCCACAAGCTGATCGAAGAATTCATGATCACCGCCAACACCGCCGCCGCCAAATTCCTGAACCGCAAGAAGATGCCGCGCTTGCTGCGCATCCACGACGGTCCAGGCGTCGAAAAACTGTTGTCGCTGAAAACCTTTTTGTCCGAACTGGGCCTGCATCTGGGCGGTGGCGACAGTCCTCGCCCCTTGGATTACATGTACCTGTTGGAATCGGTCAAGGACCGCAAGGACGCCCATCTGATCCAGACAGTGCTGCTGCGCTCCATGTCGCAAGCGGTTTACAGCCCGGACACCAAGGGCCACTTCGGCCTGGCGCTGGACGCCTATGCCCACTTTACCTCGCCGATCCGCCGCTATCCCGACTTGCTGGTGCACAGGGCCATCCGCCATTGTCTGGCCGGCAAGACGCCGGAGTCCTTCCATTACAACTTTCCCGACATGGTGTTGCTGGGCGAGCATTGTTCCGCCAACGAGCGCCGCGCCGACGAGGCTACCCGCGACGTGGTCAACTGGCTGAAGTGCGAGTACATGATGGACAAGATCGGCGAGGAATTCGCCGGCATCATCTCGGCGGTGACCGGTTTCGGTTTCTTCGTGGAATTGCAGTCCATCTATGTCGAAGGCCTGGTGCATATCGCTTCCCTGCACGGCGACTATTTCAATTTCGACGCCACCAGCCATCATCTCTACGGCGAACGAACCGGCGTCAAATATCGCCTGGGCGACGCGGTTAAGGTGAAAGTGGTGCGGGTCAATCTCGACGACAAGAAGATCGATTTCGAACTGGTGCAAGCCGGCGGCAAGAAGGTCGCAAAAGGCGGGGCCAAGCCTCCCGCCAAGGCCGAAGGCAAGAAATCCAGCAAGGCCAAGGCCGAGCCTGATAAACCCGCAAAAAGTAAATCCAGATCGAAGAGACGCCGTAAATCATGAGTACCCAGTTATTCGGCATCCACGCCGTGCAAGCAGCGTTGGAGTTTTCGCCGCAAAAAATTCAACGCGCCTGGGTAGATGGTCAGCGGCAGGACGCCCGCCTGAAACAAGTCATCGAAGAACTGGCGGCCTTGGGTATCATCCCGGAAAAAATCGACCGCAAGAAGATGGATCGCATGGCCGACGGTAAGAACCATCAAGGTATCGTCGCCGCCGTGGAACTGCCGGCGATGCGCGGCGAAGATCAGCTGAAAGAAGACTTCGAAGCCTTGACGGCCACGCCATTCTATCTGGTGCTGGATCAGGTGCAGGACCCGCATAATCTCGGCGCCTGCCTGCGCACCGCCGATGCGGTGGGCGTACAGGGCATCATCGTCACCAAGGACAATGCCGCCAGCATCACGCCGACGGTCTGCAAGGTCGCCAGCGGTGCGGCGGAAACCGTGCCGGTTTATCAAGTCACTAATCTGGCGCGGACGCTGCGCTGGCTGAAGGAACAAAACATCTGGATCATGGGCGCGGCCGGCGAAGCCGAGCAAACCGTATTCGAGATGCAGCTGGATATGCCTTTGGCCATCGTCATGGGCGCCGAAGGCAGCGGCATGCGGCATCTGACTCGCCAGCATTGCGATTTTCTGGTGAAGATTCCGATGGCCGGCCAGGTCGAAAGTTTGAATGTGTCGGTGGCTGCCGGGGTGTTGATGTACGAAACGTTTCGGCAAAAAACCTTAGCCAAAAAATGAATCCGGCTATGGTACGGAGTTTCGTAGGGGCGAATTTACAAGGAGCCCCGAGGGTATTCGCACAGATTTGTAGCCTCGATGAAGTGGAACGTAATCGAGGTTTGAGGCTCCGGCTTCCCTCGATTCCACTGCGTTTCATCTAGGCTACGGCTCCAACATGATCCGCCTCGTCATCGCCGCAATCGGCTTGCTCGCAGCCGGCATTAGCCTCGCCGAAATCGAAACCCAAGCCATCGCCCTCAATTGCCGCAACTGTCATGCGGCCGATTCATCCGAAATTCCCACGCTAACAAACCTGTCGGCCGAACAAATCAACAGGATGTTGCTGGATTATAAATCCGACAAACTCCCGGCAACACTGATGCCGCGCATCGCCAAGGGTTATAGCGATGAGGAATTAAAGGCCGTGGCGGATTATCTGGGGCGGCGCTGACATGGCCGATTGGTCCAGACGGCGATTTCTACAGTTGGCCGGACTAAGCGGCGCGGCCTCGCTGAATGGCTGCGCCGGCATCGTTTCAAAGAGCAATTCCAAAGCCCATGTCGTCGTGGTGGGCGGCGGCTTCGGCGGGGCGATAGCCGCCAAGACCCTGCGCCAGCTCGATGCTGGCATCAAGGTTACCCTGATCGAACCGAAAGCGAGCTACATCACCTGTCCCGGCAGCAACTGGTTGTTCGCCGGGCTAACCAACATCAAAAATCTGAGCGTCGATTACCGGGCCTTGAGCGCCGATTACGGCATCAATCTGGTTTCCGACAGCGTGACTCGGGTCGATGCCGAGCGCCGGCGGGTGATGGTGGCGGGAGGAGAAGCCATCGCCTATGACAGGCTGGTGATGGCGCCGGGCATAGATTTCCGCTGGGATACCTTGCCGGGCTACGGCGAAGCCAGCGCGCAAATTTTTCCCCACGCCTGGCAGGCCGGGCCGCAAACTTTGCTTTTACAGCAGCAAATACAAGCCATGAACGACGGTGGCGTGGTCGTTATTTCGGTACCCGCGGAGCCCTACCGTTGCCCACCCGGCCCTTACGAACGCGCCAGCATGATCGCGTGGTGGCTGAAACAACATAAGCCAAAGTCGAAAATCATCATCCTCGACGCCAAGAGGAGTTTTTCCAAGCAAAAACTGTTCGAGGCCGGCTGGGCCAAGCATTTCGGCTGCGGCACGGCCAACAGCCTGATCGAATGGCAATCGATCGCCGACAATCCGCTGGTCGGGTTGGACGCTCAAACCGGCACGCTGACCACCGACTTCGGCGACAAGATACGCGGCCAGGTGTTGAACATCATCCCGCCGCAACAGGCCGGGCGCATCGCTCGCGAATCCGGCCTGACCGATGCCAGCGGCTGGTGTCCGGTCGAGCCTCAATCCGGCCGCTCGAAATTCCACGAAACCATTCATGTGATAGGCGATGCCGCCCATTACGCCCCGATTCCGAAATCCGCCTTCGCCGCCAATTCCGAAGCCAAGGCCTGCGCTCTGGCCGTAGTGGCCCTGCTCAACGGCCGGCCGTTGCCGGAAGTGCATTGGTTGAATACCTGCTATAGCTTGATTACGCCTCGGCATGGCATTTCCGTGGCCGGTGTCTACAAGCTGGATGCCGAACGGAACATCGGGATGGTTAAAGGGGCGGGTGGTGTCAGTCGTTTGGGTGACGAGCAGGCGGCGATTTTGGAAGCGGGGTATGCAGGGGGGGCTTATTTGAGCTTGGTTAGGGATAGTTTTGGATAATCGATTGGCACGAGAAGGCCTGTGGATGTTTCGATTGATGCTGGGCTGGGGTGTTTGAATTGGCGAGGTTGGCGGGTTTGATGATGGGCAAGTTATTTGTGTAGACAGATTACCTGATAAACAGTAATTGGAAGGAGCGATAACACCATGACATGGGAGGAATCTTTCCGCTTTGTTGCGGCGGTACTGACATCCATCGGGGGAGGTGTTGCAATTGTGTTTGGTTTCTCCTCATGGCTGGGAAAAGTCTGGGCGTCTCGGATCCTGAGCAGGGAAAAGTATGAACTTGAAAAGCTTAGGCACGAGCACGAAGTGAGGTTTTCAAAACTCCACTTGGAAAGGGCTGAAGCCATCAAGGAACTGGCTCAGTGCTTGCAACAGCTTGATGATTCGCTTCATTCGTTCCTCAAAGACTTTCAGCCAGTCAACGAGCCAGATCTGGAGAAGAAGGTCAGCAAGTCGATTGAACTTCACAACGAATTTGTGGCAGCGTATAAAAAGCATCGGATTTTTTTCTCGAGAGAGACCGAAGAGTTGATGCATCGCCTTGCCCTCTGCTCCCGGGATACTTTCATTGACATTCAAACGTATCCAGTCTCAGTCGATCATGTCGAATTCAGAATGACTCCCGAACTTCTCAAGAATCGAGACCAGTGCTGGCAAAATGCCAGAAAGGCATTCCAGGAGGACATCCTCAAGCTTAAGGAAGCTCTTGAAGATACATTTAGGGAAATCCTTGGGATCGCACCTGAAGCCAAAAAACCTAGCGAAAAGACATCCTTGGGTTTTTGGTGCAAGTCCGGTAGTCCCGCGCAACGATAATGGTCCGTGTAATTAATCGTTTCAAACATTGGAGGAACGCCGATGAGCATCTTTCTGAAACGCGCACATGAACCACCCGGACCCAGCCAAGTAGGGTACGCACCGCGTACCCTACATTTCAAAAATTCGTAACATTGTTTCCGCATAGCAAGATGAGTTGGCTTTAATTTGTTGGGTTATGCTCTATCGAGCTAACCCACCTGGGTGCAATTCAAACTGAGGCGTAATTCTTTTGCCCACAATAAAGCCGCGAAGCGGAAATATGCCGAAGGCATGGGGTTAATCCCCTTATACCGCCCCGAGCATCACAGCATTTGGGGAGAATAGCCCGCCAGGGGAGCGGCATGGATGCCGCTCGTTTTCGGAGGGCTAAGGATA
>JAJRDU010000043.1 GCA_028748685.1 Methylococcaceae bacterium | reverse complement strand
TATGGTTGCCGACATACAAGGAAAAATAATCGGGATCCTTTCGGTAAGTACCCGGCATGCCCGCCATCACATGGGTTTGGGTGGAAGGAAAGTCGATATGCTGTGTGGAGGATTGAGTCGGCATCACCACCGGCGGAATCTCGGCCGGTTTTTCGCCTACCGGTAAACCATCCATCAGAGACTGGGCAAGCTGCTCGGCCTGAGAGCGGCTCAAATCACCCACGATGACGATAATGGCATTGGCCGAAACATAGTATTTTTTGTAAAACTCCTTGAGATCGTTGGCTTCGAAGCCGGCCACGGTCTGCACGACACCCTCTTCCGGATGGGCATAGGGATGATCGTGATACAGAGCCTTATTGAAAGCGATGCTAGCCAGCGCCCCAGGAGACTCTTCGCGATGTTTCAGGGCGGCCAATGTACGGTTTTTTTCGCGTTGAAAATCGGCTTCGTTGAACGCCGGATGCGTCAAAATGGTTTGAAAGGTTGCCAGAGCCTTGTCAAACAATACCTTGTCGGCAAGGCTACGCAAAGACAGCCAAGCCATATCCTCGGAAACACTGGCGGAAAATTTCGCGCCAACCGATTCGAAACGGTTGGCCAATTCATCGGCATTCCAGTCGCCGGCGCCGCTATCCAGCAAGCCGGAAGTCAGCGCCGCCAAACCGAATTGAGCGTCGTCGCGGGCGCTGCCGGCATCGAAAGCAACCCGGATATCCACCATGGGTAGTGTCGGCGTATTGACATAATAAATACGGCTACCTTGCGAGGTTTGCCAGTGTTCGATTTTGACTACCGCCCAACTCGCCTGGCTCAATACTAAGAGCAGCAATCCAATCAATTTAAAAATCATGATGACCTCCTATCATTTTGGCGGGTTTTGGAGCTTCGGTAATGGGTTGCGGATCGAGGTAGGCAATGGTAAGACTGTCTTCGATCAGATACTTACGAGCCACTTCCCTGACCTGCTCGGCGGTCACCTGATTGACTTTATTGACGTACTCATCGGCCTTTTGCCAGCCTATGCCCACGGTTTCCAAAAGTCCCAACTGCATGGCCTGATAGAAGTTGGAATCTTTCTGGTAAACGTCGCTGGCCAGAACCTGAGCCTTGACTCGCTGCAACTCGTCGCCGCTAACCAGATCGGTTTTTAACTGATAAATCTCTTCCTTCAAGGCATATTCCATGTCGAATACGGTTTTCCCTTCGGCCGGCGTCGCTTCCAGCATAAACATCTCCGGCAATCTGGCGGTCAAATCGTAACCCGCGCCGGCCGACACAGCGATTTCCTTACCCCTGATCAAGCGTGAAGACAGACGCGCACCGTTGCCGCCGTCGAGAATCGCGGCCAACACTTCCAGCGCATAAGCCTCCCATTCCGGTTTGGCGGTCTTCAGTACCGGCACCTTATAGCCCATCATGATGTAAGGCAGTTTGGCGGGAGCCTTAACGGTAATTTTCTTCACACCCTTCTGCTCGATTTCGTCCTGAGGCTTGATGGGCTTGATGACGCTGGGCTGCAAGCCGGCAAAATATTGTTCGGCCAGTTTGACCACCTGCTGGCTGTCGACGTCGCCGACCACGACCACGGTAGCATTGTTGGGCGCATACCATTGTTGATACCAGGCTTGCAAATCCTCGACCTTGTAATTGGCGATATCAGACGGCCAACCTATCACGGGATTTTTATACGGACTGTTGGCAAAAGCCACGACATTGAATTGTTCCTGGGTTTTGGAACGTGGCTGATCGTCAGTACGCATCCGCCGTTCCTCCGTCACCACCTGCAATTCTTTGTTCAACTCCTCGGCTTTCAAGTCGAGATTGCGCATCCTGTCGGCTTCCAGCTTGAAGCTGATTTCCAGCCGGGATTTTTCCATGGTTTGAAAATAAGCGGTGTAATCGCTGCCGGTAAAGGCATTTTCCTGACCGCCGTTCTCGGCGATGATGCGCGAAAATTCGCCGGCCGGATATTGCTTGGTACCCTTGAACATCATGTGTTCCAGCATATGAGAAATACCGGTAATACCGCCGGGTTCATAGCTGGAACCCACCTTGTACCAGACTTGAGAAACCACCACCGGCGCGCGGCGATCCTCCTTAACCAAAATTTTCAAGCCATTGCCGAAAACATGTTCATGCACCTTGCCATCCTCGGCATAAGCCGTAAAGACGGGGCAAAGCAGCATCAGTGCCGCGAAACCCTGTTTCTTAAACCCCAGTTTCATAAATCCCTCGTTGATAGAAAAAGTGAGCGCCTGTGATGATTTCAATAATCAAAGGTTCACTGTTATTCTATATGTTTAAAGACAAAAGAAACTATTCGGATACGAATGACAGACAAAAGCGCCGCACTTTCCTGGAAAAATTATCTGGAGCTCTGCAAACCCAGGGTCGTTGCCTTGATCGTGTTTACCGCCATCGTCGGCATGTTGCTGGCCGTGCCCGGCGTTCCGCCGATGGATAATTTCATCTACGGCACGATAGGCATCGCGCTGGCCGCCTCGTCGGCTGCGGCCATCAACCACTTCATCGATCAGAAAGCCGATGCCGAAATGGCCCGCACCAAACACAGACCCTTGCCTATGGGCGAGCTCAGTTCCCAACACGTGCTGATTTTCGCGGGCGTCATCGGCGCCATCGCGATGGCATTACTGATTATCAAGATCAATGCGCTGACCGCCTTCCTGACGTTTTTATCGCTGATAGGCTATGCGGTGATTTACACGGTCTACTTGAAAAAAATGACCCCACAGAACATCGTGATCGGCGGCGCGGCCGGCGCTGCACCGCCGGTATTGGGTTGGACCGCGATGACCGGCGACGTTCATCCCCACGCCCTACTGCTGTTTTTGATCATCTTCGTCTGGACCCCACCGCATTTCTGGGCGCTGGCCATCGCCCGCCGCGAGGAATATGCCAAGGTCGAGATACCTATGCTGCCGGTCACCCACGGCGTGGAATTCACCCGTTTGCAGATTCTGCTCTGGACCATCCTGCTGCTGGTCACGACCCTGCTACCCTATCTGACCGGCATGAGCGGCCTGATTTATCTGGTCTCGGCTGTTGTATTCGGCCTAGGCTTTATATATTTCGCCGTGCAGATGATGCGCAAAAAAGACAATAAAACCGCGATGCGCACCTTCGGCTATTCGATCGTGTATCTGATGCTGATTTTTGCGGCGCTGCTGATCGACCACTACTTTCCACTATCGCTATCATGACCGAAACCAATCAGGAACATCCGTTTGCCGAATTCATCAAGATTCTGGGCAAGGGCAAAAAAGGCTCCAGGCCATTAACCCAGGACGAAGCCTATCGGGCCATGAAAATGATACTGGCCGATCAAGTAATGCCGATTCAATTGGGTGCCTTCCTGATGCTGATGCGCATCAAGGAAGAAACCTGTGAGGAGTTGGCCGGCTTCGTCCAGGCGGCCAAGGAAACCATGGATTGTGCCAAGCAAACGGTACGAGTCGACCTGGACTGGTCATCGTATGCCGGCAAGCGCCGCCATCTGCCCTGGTTCCTGCTATCTACCCTGCTACTGGCGGAAAACGGCATCAAGGTGTTCATGCACGGTGCCGGCGGTCATACCGAGGGCCGGATTTATACGGAAAAAGTCCTGCAAGTTTTAGGAATAAACTCCGCCACTTCGATTGCCGAGGCCGAACAGCAACTGATTCGACACAACTTCAGTTATTTGTCGCTCGAGCATATCTACCCAAAACTTTACGACATGATCAATCTACGGCCGGTGATGGGCTTGCGCTCGCCGGTACATACCCTGGTCAGATTGCTCAATCCGTTTAACGCCAGCCACAGCATCCAGGGCATTTTCCATCCCAGCTACCGGCAAGTTCATCAAAAAGCCGCGCTGCTGCTCGATCAGGCTCACATGGCGGTATTGAAAGGCGAAGGCGGCGAAACCGAACGCAACCCGGACGTCGAATGTCTGGTGCAAAGCGTTCACGATGGCGAACTCAGCGACGAAACCTGGCCGGCCCTATTCGAACGCCGGCACATGAAAGCGGAGGAACTCGACCCTAGTCAACTGGCGCAGCTCTGGCGCGGAGAAATCGGTGACGAATTTGCTACCGCGACGGTGATCGGTACCGCCGCGGTAGCCCTAAAACTGATCGGCAAGGCGGAAACGCAGCAGCAGGCTCAGCAACTGGCGGAACAATACTGGATCAATCGCGACAAGCAGCGCTTTTAAGCTGAAGATTACAAGGGGCGCACGAATTGCGGCACGCCCTTGATTTCGTCCCGCTCCAGACGGATATATTGCAGCCCCATCAGGGTTGAATTATCGTCAGTATCCACCCACACCACTCGCGCGTCGCCCTGTAATTCCAGATGCTTGAAATCGAAGTGGGTGACCGCGCCTTCTTCGACGTCTACATGTCCCAGGATGCGGATCATCAAACCATCGACCGATACGTTTGCGGTACTGAACGCATGCCCAAGGCCGTTAATAACCATATGCCCGGACGCGGTCATGTTTTTACGATAGGCTCTGCGGTTATACAGTAGGTTGTCTACATCGTAGGACACATTGCGAAACTCGATACCAATATGGAAACCATTCTCGATCGAGTCAACCCTGACTACTTCCGCTTCGCCCGCCAGACGCATCTCGGGCAAATAAATATCGATCACTGGCGAAACTTGCAAGGCTTCAAACACGTCCTTCAAATCGACATCCAATTTTAATTCCGCCAGGAAACCGCTCACCGAAAGATTCAGCACGCGAACCTCATATTCAACGAAACCCAGATAAATCAGACCGGTCCCGGCCAGACTCTTGCGATAAGCACGATTTTCAGTATTTGGATTTAATTCCGTCATAAAATCCCTATTGGACAATCAACTCTACAAACCAATCTATTAAGAAACCATGAACAACAGATTGCTCACCCTTGCAAGTCTACTCATTTTAGTCGCTTGCACAACCACTCCACCCAAAAATACCGAAAATATTTGCCAAATCTTCCGCGAGAAGGACGATTGGTATCAGGCCACGCTGGCTTCGGCGCGGCACTGGGGAGTGCCCATCGCGGTACAAATGTCCATCATTAACCAGGAATCCGGCTTCGTCGCCGACGCCCAACCGCCTCGCCCGCTGATTCTAGGTTTCATCCCCTGGTTCCGCTCTAGCAGCGCCTACGGCTATCCGCAAGCCAAGGACGAAACCTGGGCCGATTATCGTCAAAAGGCCGGCAACGGCTGGGCTGATCGCGAGGACTTCGCCGACAGCTGCGACTTCGTTGCCTGGTATTGCTCGATCAGCAATAAAAAACTCGGCATCTCCACCTCGGACACCAATAATCTGTATCTGGCTTACCACGAAGGCCACGGCGGTTTCCAACGCAATAGCCATTTACCGAAACAATGGCTGCTGACCGCCGCTAAAAAGGTTCACCAGCGCGCGCTACGCTACGACGCCCAACTGGCGACCTGCAGACAAGAGCTGGACGCAAAAAACTGATAAACTAGCCCACCCATTAACCAACCGGGAGATTCCGTGAAAACCATGAAGCACCGCGTTATCGCAATTTTAATCGCATTTACAATAGGATTTGCTATGTTCTCTAAGGCCAACGCCACCACTCCAGCCGAAAACAAAGCCGCGGGCGAAGCCTTCCTGGCCGAAAACGCCAAGAAACCCGGCGTCGT
>JAJRDU010000042.1 GCA_028748685.1 Methylococcaceae bacterium | reverse complement strand
CCCTTCAGGTTTATTGGCCGGGCGGCCAGCAAACTCTGGCAATGACCGACAAACAGCGATTGGCGGAACAGCTGCTGGACTTGATAGCCGGGCGCTTTAAGTTAACGCGCGGCTAAATTGATGCGAGTGGTAACGGTTTTGAACTCGCTGAAATCAAGCCAGCCAAGTTTTTGCGATGTTTCTGAAGCCTGCGCGCTATCGATGCCTTAGAATAAGCCAGAGGTCACCATGAAATTAAAAATTCAAACCAAAATACTCAATCCCAAGATAGGCCGCGAGATTCCACTACCGGGCTTTGCCACCGACGGTTCGGCCGGCATGGATATCAGGGCCTGCATCGATGCCCCCGTCACCATCGGTGCCGGCGAAACGGCGATGATAGGTACCGGCATCGCGATCTACATTGCCGATCCGTCCATCATGGCCGTCATTGCGCCGAGAAGCGGCCTGTCGTTCAAACACTCGATCGGTTTGAAGAACCTCGTGGGCATCGTCGATTCGGATTATCAGAACGAAATCGGCATCGCCGTTTGGAATCACGGCCTGGAAGCCTACACGATTCAGCCTGGCGAGCGTATTTGCCAAATGATGTTTGTTCCGGTATTGCAACCGTCGCTGGAAATCGTCGATGAATTCAGCGACGAATCGGCAAGAGGCCTGGGTGGCTGGGGACATTCTGGGAAACATTGAGGCACCGCCGAAACTAATCGTTAAACAGAGGCTTAAAACATGGGACGGATTTTCAGCATCATTGCCGGGATTTCAGCACTGATGGTTTTATTGGCTGGTGGGGGCAGCTATTGGTTTTCGGCGGCCAAGATCAGCGACAGCGAACGAACAGCCGCGGCCGCAACGGCTAACGGCTTGGCGGCCAGCATCGCGGCACAGTTGGAAACCCTACAACAAAGCGTAGACGGTCTGGCCGGCTCGCCCGATGTGATCGAAGCCCTGGGCAGCGGCGATCCAGCCGCTATTGATCGTTTAACCAACAAACTGCAGGGACTCGTGCCTGGCGCGTTGAGGGTCCGCTTGCTGCTGCCGACCATTAGCGAACCAGACCAGAGCCAGCAGCCTCGAATGGGATTCGGTGACCTGGAAATGGTTCGCAGCACGTTGACCGCGAAACAGAAACCGGTGATTCAAGGCGAAGGTGACGATCGGCATTTAGCATTTTCCAGCGTCGTCACTCAGAACGACAAGGTGGTCGGCGTGGTGCTGGCCAGTTTGAAAGCCAATCTCGCCAATCAGGCGGCGGCAAAAACCCAGTTTGCCGGAGGTTTTGCCGAAATCATGCAGGATCAAATCGTCCTGGCGAAAATCGGAAACGAAGCGGCCAAAATCGATGATCCCGAGACGATAACACTCGGCAACAGCCGATGGTCGATCAACTTCTGGATAGACGAAACCAGCGACGTGGCGGATCTAAGTCTGGTCACCACCATCAGCCTGATTCCGGCATTACTGGCTTGCCTAGTTTTCTTTATAGGCTATAGAAAATTGGCCGAATATCTGCGCGCGGACCAAAGCACTATTTTAAAGGCCGCGAAAGACATGATGACCGGCAAAAATGTCGGCAATTACCCAGTACAACTCCAGGAGATGCAGCCCATCATCTCGACCCTGGCGCAATTCAAACGGGTTATTGATCAAAAAGACAGCTCGCCGCATGATCAGAGCGAAGGCATTGAACACGATTTCTTCGACGAGTCGTTCGATATTGATTTTATGGAAGAAAGCCCCCCCGTCGCCTTCGACCGTCCCGTAAATGGAATGGCGGCGGTATCTACCGCTATTTCGATGCCGATGATTGAGGGTGCACCGGTTACTCTTCCCACCACATTCATGCAAAATAATGACAAGCAATTCGCCAACATCTTCCGAAGCTACGATATTCGCGGCATCGTCGGCAAGGGCCTAAACGAGGAAACCGTCACCAACATTGGTCGAGCGGTGGCTAGCGAAGCCAAGGGACTCGGTATTAAAACCATCGTCATCGGCCGCGACGGCCGCCTATCCAGCCCCGACTTCTCAATCGCGCTGGCGAAAGGCATTACCTCGACCGGTTGCGATGTGCTGGACTTGGGCCTGGTACCGACGCCGGTTTTGTATTTCGTCGCGCACCATACCGAAGGCCGCAGCGGCGTGATGATTACCGGCAGCCATAATCCCGCCGATTACAACGGCTTGAAAATCGTGTTGAACGAGGAGACCCTGTCCTGCGACAGAATTCAGGCCATCAAGCGGCGCATCGAAGCCGGCGATTACAGCCAGGGCGAGACGGCGGGTTCGGTCGAACAGAACACTCTGTTTGTCAATGAATACATCGGCGTTATTTCCGAAGACGTACATATCGTCAGGCCGATGACGGTGGTGGTGGATTGCGGCAATGGCGCCGCCGGCCAGTTGGGTCCGGTCCTGCTGAAAACCCTGGGCTGCGAGGTGATTGGCCTGTATTGCGATATCGACGGCAACTTTCCCAACCATCACCCCGATCCCAGCAAACCAGAAAACCTGGCCGATCTGGCGGCGGTCGTCAAACAACATGGCGCGGATGTCGGTATTGCCTTCGACGGCGACGGCGACAGGCTTGGCGTCGTCGATTCGAAAGGCAAGATCATCTGGCCGGATCGGCAGATGATGCTGTTTGCTCGCGATGTTTTGTCCAGAAAACTGGGCGCGGAAATCATTTACGACGTCAAGTGTTCCAAGCATTTGCACAATAAGATTATCAAACACGGCGGCCACCCCATCATGTGGAAGAGCGGTCATTCGCTTATGAAGGCCAAAATCAAGGAAACCGGCGCCGCGCTGGCCGGCGAAATGAGCGGACATATCTTCTTCAATGACCGCTGGTTCGGTTTCGACGATGCGCTATATGCGGCGGCGCGGATGATAGAAATCCTCTCCGAGGATACTCGCTCAAGTAACGAGGTATTCGCCGACCTGCCCGACAGCATCAACACCCCGGAACTGAACGTGCCGTTGGAGGAAGGTGAAAACGTCCGTTTTGTCGAGAAAATGTTCAGCCTAGCCGATTTTAAAGACGGCAACATCATCAACATCGATGGCATGCGCGTCGAATTTGCCGACGGCTGGGGCTTGATCAGAGCCTCCAACACCACGCCATCGTTGACGCTGCGTTTCGAAGCCGACAGCAAGGAAGCCATGGGCCGCATCCAGGCACAATTCAGAGCCCTGATGCTGAAAATCAAACCCGATCTCTCTCTACCTTTCTAATTGTTAACCATGATCAAAGAAAAAACCGCGCACCAGATTGCTCACGTCCTGATTGAAGCCCTGCCGTATATTCAAAAGTTCAAGGGTAAGACGGTCGTGATCAAATTCGGCGGCAATGCGATGGTCGACGAGGCGCTTAAACAAAGCTTCGCCCGCGACATCGTATTGATGAAGCTGGTAGGCATCAATCCCATCGTCGTGCACGGCGGCGGCCCGCAAATCGGCAATCTGCTGACCAAGCTCGGCAAGACCTCGGAGTTTGTTGACGGCATGCGCGTCACCGACAGCGAAACCATGGACGTGGTGGAAATGGTGCTGGGTGGGTTGGTGAACAAGGAGATCGTCAACATGATCAATCAGCAAGGCGGCAAGGCGGTGGGTCTTACCGGCAAGGACGGCAACTTCATTCATGCCCGCAAGATCAACATGACCAAGGCTGGCGCAACGATGGACGATGCGCCGGAAATCATCGATCTGGGCCATGTCGGCGAAGTTAGCAGTATCGATCCCGCCGTGGTGGAAATGCTGGGTAACAGCGACTTTATTCCGGTGATCGCGCCGATAGGCGTCGGCGAGGATGGCCATTCCTACAACATCAATGCCGATCTGGTGGCCGGCAAGGTGGCCGAAGTGTTGAAAGCCGAAAAGCTGATGCTGCTGACCAACATCCCCGGCATTCTGGACAAACAGGGCAATTTATTAACCGGGTTAAGGCTGACCGACATCGACAACCTGATTGCCGACGGCACGATATACGGCGGCATGATCCCCAAAACCCGCTGTGCCACCGATGCACTGAAGGGCGGAGTCAACAGTGTGCACATCATTGACGGCCGGGTCGACCACGCGGTGCTACTGGAGCTGTTTACCGACCAGGGCGTGGGTACTTTATTGCTGAGGCGTTAACTGTGACTGTATGAACGGTGCAAAGCCCTGACGTATGGCTTGCACCTTGCCACCGGCGCACAATTCGCTACCTAGGGTCGACTGGTAGCAACGAATATCCAGGAATATCTGCTGCTGCCCGCCGGCCTGATCCAGTTTCGAAACCGACAGACTTAAATCGTCGTCCTTGGTCGGCGCGGCGCGCATGATCAGCCTGTCGGTTTCCACGTCCTGAGCGGTCGTGGAATGCTTGGCGACAAATTCGCCGGCAATTTTCCAGGCTTTTTCGCATTGTTCGGTATCCTGGCAAACGAACAAACCTAGCGCATTGTTGGCATTACTTTCCGCCAGCGACTTGCCGGTGCTTTTTGCGTCGCCGCCAGCGGACTGGGTCAGGAATTGGAAACGACTCATGTCGGCCTTGAATTCCTTCTCGGCTGTTTGCCTTTCCGAAACATGGCGACTAAGCTCCTGTTTGGTCGCGTCAATTTGTTGCTTAGTCGCGGCAATATCGGCCAGCAATTTTTCCGGCACTTTGCGGGCGTTGCGCTCATGATCGGCCGCTTGCTTCTGCTGCTGTTGCAATTGCAGTTCGAGGCGTTCGATATTGCCTTCTATGGCTTTCCGGGAAGCATCAAATGCCGCCATCTTGTTTTCCAGAGCCCTGTTCATATCATCCAGGTTGCGGAAGGTACTCAGCAGTACCTTGTCGTTGGCGGCTTGCTGGGCAATAATTTTTTCCTGTTCCTTGCGCAACGCATCCAGCCTTTTTTGCTGTTCGAGCTGTTCGGCGGTCTTGGCCTTTTCCACCACGTCGACCACTCTAGCTTTTTCGCTCAGAGTTTCGCGTTTGTGCTGCACTTGTTCGGGTGGAACCTGATCGGAAAAATAGACGTTACCGTTCTCGTCGACCCAGCGATACATCTTCTTGGCGAACGCAGGTTCACCGCTCAGCAGCAGCGCGATGCCGGCAATCAGAAATTTGTTGAAAGGTGCGATCCGCATAAGGCAACGATGATCCGGTTATCAGCTCAGCAATCCCGCCAATTGCTGCAACGGCGGAAGTATCATCATTTTCGCCAGTTGCAGCAACACCAGCGCCACCAGCGGCGACAAATCGATGCCGCCCATGTCGGGCAGCATCTTGCGGCAAATGCTTAGCATCGGCTCGGTTAAGCTATACAGAATCGACGATACCGCGCTATAACTGCCGGCGGCGAACCAGCTCAACAGCGCGGCGGCAAAAATGGCGTATACGAAGATGTCCAGCAGCATTTTCAGCAGATCGGTAAATGACAACAGCGCCAACGCCACCACGCCTATGGACAAGCCCTTGAGCGCCAGAATCGAAAAGTTGGCGATCATTTGCAGTATCAGCGCCAACAGCAGCGAAGAGCTATCCACCCGCCCGATCGCCGGAATAAAGCGGCGCATGATTTTCAGCGGCGGGTGAGTGATCTTGACCAAGAATTGCGACACCGGGTTATAAAAATCCGCGCGTATCCATTGCAGCAGGAAGCGCAACATCACGGCCAAAATGTATAGCGAAAACAAGGTATCAATCAGAAACACCACGGGATCGGTCACGTAATTGGCACCCATCAGTCGGCTCCGAGTTGTTTTGACATTTCGATCGACCTATCTCTGGCGGCATGCAAGGCCTTACCGACCAATTCCACGAAGCCATTTTGCTGGAAGGTTTCGATGGCTCTTTGGGTGGTACCGCCCGGCGACGTAACCCGTTCACGCAATTGCGCGGGCGATTCCGACGATTCCAGTGCGATTTTGGCGGCGCCCAACGCGGTCTGTTGAATCAGTAAACGCGCGGAATGTTCGTCCAGCCCCAATTCCAAAGCCGCTTTTTCCATGGCTTCCATCAGCAAAAAGTAATAAGCGGGACCGCTGCCGGAAACCGCGGTCACCGCATCCAGTTGGGCTTCGTCGGCTACCCATAATGTCAGGCCGACGGCGCGCAGAATATTCTCCGCCAGATCTTTCTGGTCTTCGCTGACTTTGGCATTGGCGTGTAGCGCCGTGGCACCGGTCAATACCAGTGCCGGTGTATTGGGCATGCAACGCACGATGGCCACATCGCCGCCTAGCCATTGCGCCAGACTGCCTTGCGAGATGCCGGCCGCGATGGAGACCACCAATACATTTTTTTGCCGGATGGCTGGGGCGATCTGCAGCGCTATCTCGCGTAGCACTTGCGGCTTGACCGCCAGAACCACCACATCGACTTCATCGGTCACCGCTTCGTTGTCGACCGATATATTGACGCGCAGACGCTCGGCATGGGACTGCAAGGTAGCTTGATTGGTGTCGGAAACCCATATTTGCTGCGGCGCGTAACCGCTGGCAATCAGGCCGCTCATCAGGCTGGTTGCCATGTTGCCGCCGCCGATAAATCCGATTGATCTTGTTTTCATAGCTTACTGAATATTAAGTTGAATCATTAATTTGGGAACGCAGTTTGCTTTGCATTCTACCCCACTATGGAGGCGGTGCAGTAAATCTCAAGTGGCTAATGCACCACGGTCGCCGATATGCCGGGGCCTGAAGCCAACCATCAACAAAGCCAGCGCATAGATCAACATGGCCGAAGCGATCACAAAGGCCAAATTCAAGCCGCGTTGCGTGGTGCTCCAGTTTAGCCACGGTTCGGCGTCGACAAAATAATACAAGTATCCAGACATGACTTCCACGGCCAGCACGGTGCGCAATAAAAATAGCCGCCATTGCCGGCAAGGTCTATATATCTTGCCCTTGAGCAAGGCTCTTAATAATAGTGCGGCATTGAGATAAGCGGCTAATGTGGTTGCCAAAGCCGGTCCGGCATGCGCAAGCGGCGCAAGCAGCGCGGCATTAAGCAGTAAATTGGCGATGATGGAATAGGCGCCGAATCGCGTCGGAGTTTGGGTGTCCTGGCGTGAAGTGAAGCCCGGCACCAGCACCTTGATCAACATAAATGCCAGCAAACCCAGCGAAAAAGCCGCGAGACTCTTGCCTGTCATCCGTACATCGTCGGCGCCGAATTCATTATATTGAAACAAGGTCGATAGCAAGGGTTCGGACAGCAGAGTCAATCCCAGCGTCGCCGGCAGGCCGATCAGCAACAGCAGTTTCAAGCCCCAATCCAAGGATTTTGAAAATGCTTCCGGCTCGTCGGCGGCGTGATTTTTCGATAGGTTGGGCAAAATTACCGTCGAGATTGCGACCCCGAAAATTCCCAATGGGAATTCTACCAACCTATCCGAATAATACAGCCAAGACACGCTACCGGAAGTCAAAAACGAGGCGAATAGCGTGTCGACCAATAAATTGATCTGCACCACCGATACCCCAAAAATGGCGGGCAGCATCAACTTTAGAATCCGTTTTACACCTGGATCGCTAAAACCCCAACGCATCTTCGGCATCAAACCGAGCCGCATCAAAGCCGGAATCTGAAACAGCAATTGCACGACGCCGGCGGCAAATACCCCCCAAGCCAATGCGAGGATAGGCTCGGCCATTAACGGCGAAATCCAAACGGCGGCGATAATCATGCAGATATTCAGGAATACCGGCGTGATGGCGGGAACCGCGAATTTGCCGTGGGCATTTAAAATCCCGCCAGAAAATGCCGTCAGCGAAATGAACAACAGATAGGGGAAAGTGATGCGCAGCATCTCTACCGCCAGCCCGTACTGGCCATTTTCCCACAGGAAACCCGGCGCAAACAGCAAGATCAGCACAGGCGCGGCGACGATGCCTATGATGGTCATCAGTATCTGGATTAGCGCCAGCGTGCCCGCCGTTCTGTCTATGAACAACTTCAAGGCCTCGCGGCTGCCTTTTTCGTTATAATCGGACAACACCGGGACGAAAGCATGGGCGAAAGCGCCTTCCGCAAACAAACGGCGCAGGAAATTTGGAATTTTGAAGGCCACGAAAAACGCATCGGTGCCGGCATTGACGCCGAAAATATTGGCGAACAGCATATCGCGTACGAAGCCCATGAGCCGAGAAATCATGGTCATGCTGCCGACCACGGCGGTGGATTTAAAAAGCTGTTTGCTCAAGGGATATTTTTATGCCCAATTAAAATTTGACAATCATAGCATCCAAAAAGATAATACGCGGTTTCTAAATTAACTCAAATCCACTGATAGACTATGGCTAATTCACCACAAGCTAAAAAAAGAGCGCGTCAGGCAGAGAACAGCCGTATTCGCAATGCCGGACAGCGCAGCAATTTACGCACTTTCATCAAGAAAGTGATAGCCGCTGTTAGAGCAGGCGATAAAGAGCAAGCTCAAGCCGCGTTCAAATCCGCTATGCCCGTGATCGATTCCGCCGTCAATAAAGGCATAATCCACAAAAATAAAGCAGCCCGCAGCAAAAGCAGACTAAACGACAGACTGCGCGCGATGGCTTGATTCGACCGACGTCGAACAAACACTAAAAAGGCCGATGTAGCGCAAGCTACGTCGGCCTTTTTGTTTGCCTGTTTACTCTGGATGTTCGCAAACAAATGGATTTATTCAACGTAGAGTTGGGCGCCTCCCCTCTTCCGTCAACTTACAAGACTAAATCGCCACTACTCTCCAGTAGCCAATAAATTCCCGTCGGGCCGACCATCACCGAACAGCCAGCAGAGCTTATCGGTAATCGCCGCCAGCACAGACTTCCGCAGTCTAGGCGGCGCCAGGCGAAAACTCATCTAATTCTCGCAGGCCCTGGTCTAGGTTGCCGGTTGAAAAATCTTTCTGCTCGCCCGAGCTACCAAGCAGGCATTTTTAATTTTCCCTTTCCAAGGAATTTTCTATTGGGATAGGCTCGAGCAAACGCCAAAACGTCTGCAACAAGTTGAGCGACCAATCGCTGATCCGATAATTTTTTGTATCCGCACGCCTAACATGGGCTATATTGACTATCATCAAGGAAGTCAAAGATCGACGGCCTACAATTCAAGCCGATCACCCGGTTCGTTACCGAATCCTTGGAAGCCAGAAAACAGGAATTTCGCGTGGATAAGATCGGCGAACCAATCCATCCCAGGGAATGGCGCGCGGCGTGCCATGCTGTTTTTGTGATAGCCGCAAATGAAAGATGCAAGACTAAAGTTGTTTCACTTTTTACTTTTTGCTTTTTCAATCCAAATTCAGGAGTCCGCTTATGCAAACCCTGGCTATCGAAGGCGAATTAACCATCTTCACCGCTGCCCAGCAAAAGCCGAAGCTGCTCAAGTTCTTGAATAAGGGCAAGCAGCTGGAGCTCAATCTTGCCGGTGTCACCGAAATCGATACCGCGGGCTTGCAACTTCTAATCCTGATTAAGCGCGAAGCCGCCCGAGCCGGCAAGATTCTAAGTTTTGTGATGCACAGCAATGTGGTGCTGGAAACACTCGAGCTGGCCAACCTCACCAGCGCTTTTGGCGATCAAGTCATGCTGACCAATGACAAGGAGTAAGCGAGATGAGCCTAGATGCGGAAATGCGCGATGCGCTGAAAACCTTTACCATTGAAAGTCTGGAATTATTGCAGGACATGGAAGAGGGGCTGCTGGGCCTCGAAGACGACCAGGAGCCCGCCGAACGCATTAATGCCATTTTTCGAGCCGCCCATACCATAAAAGGCTCGTCCGGCCTGTTCGGCCTGGATCACATCGTCGCCTTCACCCATGTCGTGGAAAGCGTTCTCGACACCTTGCGCGACGGTAAGCTGGCCGTCTCCTCGGACTTGGTGGCCGCCCTTCTGCCTTGTTGCGACCATATCACCTCGCTGATTCGCGGCGTCGCCGACGGCCAAACCGAAGAAGACCCGGCACTCACCGCCGCCGGCCGGCTATTACACGAAGGACTGCAGCCCTTTCTGAACGGCGAGCCCCAAAAAACGGCTTCTTCCGCACTCGCCGAGACTCAAGACAAGGTCGAAGCCACGGGCGGCGGCGTGATCGAAGCTGGCAACTGGCATCTATTCCTGCAATTCGGCGAAAACAGCCTGCGCGACGGTATGGACCCCTTGTCCTTCATCCGCTACCTGACCAAGCTGGGCGAAATCGTGCATTTGACCACCTTCAGTGGTTCCATGCCGGATGCGGACAGCATGGACCCGGAATCCAGCTATCTGGGTTTCGAAATCATCCTCAAAAGCGACGCTGCCAAGGAAGCCATCGAAAACGTTTTCGACTTCGTCCGCGACACCAGCCATATCCACATCCTGCCGCTGGAAAATCGGATTCCCTATTACGTTGAACTGATCGAATCGCTGACCGAAGACAACGCCCAGCTCGGCGAAATGCTGCTTAAAAGCGGCGTGATTACCCCGCGCGAACTGGAGGAAGGCCTAAAAACCCAGCAAACGCAAACCGATGCTTCGCCACCGGCGGCCCGCATCGGCGAAATTCTGATCGATCAGAAAGTCGTACAACAACCCTTGGTCAACGCCGCGCTGGAAAAGCAGCAGCAACTCAAGGATAACAAAGCCAGGGAAAATCAAAGTATTCGCGTCGACGCCGAACGCCTGGACAAATTGATCGACCTGATCGGCGAGCTGGTGATTTCCACTGCCGCGGTCAGCCTGCGCGCCAAACAGATCGGCGACGTCGCCTTGCAGGAAACCAACGCCGCCGTCATCAGCCTGGTCGAAGACGTCCGCGACAGCGCGCTGCAGCTGCGCATGGTGCCGATAGGCACGACCTTCAGCCGTTTCCAGCGCGTGGTGCGCGACGTCAGCAAGGAACTGGGCAAGGACATCAAGCTGGTCATCACCGGCGCCGAAACCGAAGTCGACAAATCCGTGGTCGAAAAAATCGGCGACCCATTGATGCATCTGGTTCGCAACGCCATGGATCACGGTATCGAGCGAGCGGAAGTCCGCGCCGAACGCGGCAAGCCGGCGCAAGGCACGCTAAGGCTGAATGCTTACCACAGTTCCGGCAACATCGTCATCGAAGTCAGCGATGACGGCGGCGGTCTTGATCGCGACAAAATCCTGGCCAAGGCCGTCGAACGCGAACTGGTACAGCCTGGTGCATCGCTCAGCGACCAGGAAATTTACGCCTTGATTTTCGAGCCCGGCTTCTCCACCGCAGAGCAGGTGTCCAGCCTGTCGGGGCGAGGCGTGGGCATGGACGTGGTCAAGCGCAACATCAGCGAGCTACGCGGCGTCATTCATGTCGACAGCCAGCCCGGCCTGGGCACCACGCTCAGAATTCATTTACCGCTGACGCTGGCGATTATCGATGGCTTCCTGGTTGGCGTCGGCGAATCCTCCTATGTCATACCCTTGGACCGGGTGGTCGAATGCGTGGAACTGCCGGTCGACGACGACCGCGATTACATGGAACTGCGCGGCGAGGTGTTGCCTTTTATTAGGCTTCGTCAGTTATTCCGTAAAACAGGCCCGGTGTCGCGGCGCCAAAACGTCATCGTCGTCGAGCACCTGGACCTCAAGGCTGGACTGGTGGTCGACAAATTGCTGGGCGAACTGCAGACCGTGATCAAGCCGCTGGGCAAGCTGTTCGGCCATGTGCAGGGCGTGGGCGGCTCGACCATACTCGGCAGCGGCGAAGTGGCGCTGATTATCGATGTGCCGACCATGCTGCGGCAGCAGGAACAAGGTTTAGTTACGGGTTGAAATGTAGGGGCGGATTTATCCGCCCATTAGAGTTCGTCACGAAGATTTATTGAGTTTGTCATTAATCGGGAGAAGGAACATGTTTAAAAATATGAAAATCGGGATGCGTCTCGGCTTGGGTTTCAGCGTGGTGCTGCTGTTGATGGTGGTTTTGATCTATGAAGGCCTGGGAGGCATGGCGGCTCAGAATGAAAAAATGAATAAGATCCTTAACGAGAACAACGTTAAGACGGCTCTTTGTAATACCATGGCCGAGAACATACACATCGTTACGCGTGTCATGCGTAGTCTTATTTTGGTGAATGATTCCGCTTCCCAACAGGGAGAAAAGGAAAAGATAGTTAAGGCTCGAGCCGCCTACGACAAAGCCAGGGAAGAACTGGAAAAGTTCCCGGCTAGTGAACAAGGCAGGGCGATTCGCAAAAAAATCGATGAGGCCGCCGAAGTTGCTCGAGAAGTGAACAGCAAGGTCATCGAACTGGGGATGGCCAACAAGGATGATGAAGCCCGTGATTTACTGCTCGCTACCGCCGCGCCGCTGACCAATAAATGGCAGGAGGCCATCGATGAGAACCTGCAACGTCAGATGGAGAACAATGAGGCGGATGCCAAGGCCGCGTCCGAGGCTTATAGCGAGGCGCGCAACCTGATGTTCATGCTGGGTGGCATCGCCATCCTGATGGGAATCGGGATCGCCTTCTGGGTGACGCGCTCCATCACCCAGCCGCTGAACATTGCGATGAGTGCCGCCCAAAAAATTGCCACTGGTGACCTGTCGTCGAATATTCAGGTCGACAGCAGCGATGAAACCGGCCTGTTGCTGGCCGCGATGAAAACCATGCAAGACAACCTGAGTCAGGTCGTCGCCGAAATCAAGGGCATCGTCGCAGCCGCCAATAAGGGCGATTTCAGTACCAAGATACAGATGAACGGCAAGGCCGGTTACACCAAGGAACTTTCCGAACTGCTCAACCAACTCTCCGACACCGTGGATATCGCCTTCAAGGACACCATCCGCGTGGCGCAAGCCTTGGCGCAAGGCGATTTGAGCCAAAAAGTCACCCGCGACTACCAGGGCTCCTTCGATCAGGTCAAGCAGGCCGTCAACACCACCGCCGACTCCTTGACCAGTATCGTCGGTGAAATCCGTAATATTGTTGCCACCGCCAATAAGGGCGATTTCAGCATCAAGATGGGCCTGAACGGCAAGGCTGGCTACACCAAGGAACTGTCCGAACTGCTCAACCAACTCTCCGACACC
>JAJRDU010000041.1 GCA_028748685.1 Methylococcaceae bacterium | reverse complement strand
CGTAGCTGACGCCGACGAAACCCGCGTGGCCGGCATGTTCGGTGGATATTGCCCGACGCTGGGCATCGTATTGAAAGGTGGCGAAGCGTTTGCCATTTTCGTCGACGATGCCGGTCAGGGCATGGGGCAAATCGGCGCCGGAGGTATTGGACGGGGTGGTGCCTTTTTCATTGTAGACATAGGTCTTAACCGGATTGTCGGTTAAATCGGCCGGTGTCGCGTCCGGATAACTGACAGTCTGCAGATCGCCAGTCGTGGCATTGTAGCCGTAGCGGGTCACGCCGCCGGAAGGATCGGTCAAAGTGGATAGCCGCGAGGCGCTGTCGTAACCCAATGTTAGGCTTCGGCCATTACTGTGGGTGATGCTGGTGAGCAGGCCGCTGGTGTAGGTCAGTGTGTGGGTTGCACCGCCGAGGCTTTTGATCGACAGGAGTTTGCCTGTGGCGTCATAGGTTTCGACGCTGCCGTCTTCGCCGGTCAGTTGCCAGCCGGTGGCGGCCGAGCCGCTCAGTTTCAGATTGATATCAGCATCAGATTGCCAATTAGTGTCTACTAGAGTAAAAATATAGGTTATGCCATTGGCACGACGGTAGAGCGCCGCTGCACTAGCGCTGCCGATGCTGATTGAGCGTTCGTAGTTATGCCGCCAGCCACTACCGGGTCCGAAGCCCGCGCTAAAAGTCGAGGGCTCGCTGTTGTAGCTACGTTCGAATGAAAGCGGAAAGTCGCCGGCGCCTTGATAATCGGTCTCAGGTTGGTATTTGTTGCCGGTGCCGATGTTAATGGGGTTGCCCTTGCATAAAGGACCAGACGGTGGCCCAGCGTTTTTAAAAGGATTGACGTTCGTACACTGGCCGTCAATTAACGTCTGAGTTGAAGAACAGCCAACAACAACGGGCGTTGAACGATAGGCAAAATTAACCGAACAAACCCCGTTTTCGTTACAGTGATCTCGTCCCGGTACGTTATGGGAACAAAAACTGAAGCGAGCGCCCCCGTTATAGGTTGCCGGCCCATATATCGCTTCACAATCGGAAAGCATCATATATCCCCGAAAATGGCAATCACCCATTGCATTTGTATAAGAAAATGCGCAAGAAGAAAAGCCGGCCAAAAACAGCACCAAAAACAACCGCAAAGCCATACCAAAATCCTTATTCGAGTGGTCGAGTCCCTTGGCACGGCCATGCCTTGCTCAAGATAAACGGGGGGTGAAAATCGGGCTGACGAGCCGGCAGGATCGGTTGCCGAGCCAGTCCATTGCCGCTAGGGCCCAAAATAACGCGGCGAAAATAGCATGGATAGCAAGGTTTTTCCAATGTAATTTTATCAAGGCTGATAGTATGAATTCGCAGTTAGTTTAGGCGCCTAACTTACCGGTCTCGACTTCTATACAATGGAACGGCCTTCAATAAATTTTATCGCTCGCAGTTCTTCTGAATGACAGCTTGTGATCAATGACCAGACGGCCACTAAAAATAGGCGACAGTCTCTTAATGGCCGTACCTTGCCGGTCCAGATTTATTTAATTGCGAGATTTCATTAGGTTTTTACCTCTAATTATGAGGGCCGGTTGGGGTGAGGTAACGAACCCCAACATGTTGGCTAAACGGTGGGTACACCATCCGGAAACGGCTCAAGCTCCCGGGCGTGCAGGTGCGCCGCCAACGCCGATCACATGCCGGCCTTACGCCTGATTCGGGCTAACCGGGAATGAGACCGCTATTGGAACCAAGCCAGGAAGGTCGCTTGAATGCCCGCCTCAGTTTGAATCGCACCCCACGGTTAGCCAAGCACAATACCGAAAATTTCAAGGCTTTCCGCCCTGACTTTCGTTCTCAGGCACATAGACGAACGAACCGTCCTTCAACCTATAGGTCACGCCGGCCTTCATGCCCTCACCCTGGCCGATCTGTCCAGTGGATTTATATTTCTCCATTTTCTCGCCATCCTTGATGGTCATTTCCATGTTTTCTTCCCCCGGATTTTTGACGACGATGACTTTGTCGTCGTTGAAGGGATTCAGCGGGTTTTCCATGACGATGATGAACAAAATGGCGATGATCACCAGGAACACGTCGACGGCGTTGACCACCGACAGTATGGGGTCGTCCAGCTCTTCGTCTTCCAAAATATGCAGTTTTCGGGGTTCAGCCATGATGTTCTCCTTACATTTCCCGGTTCAAATCGTGCAATTCGGTCAGCAACCAGCGACGCCGCACGGTCAGTATTACGAAGGTGATAGACGCCGCCAGTAGCGCGGTAATCACGGCCGAAAACGCCACCACCAGGTTTTCGCTGACATTGCGGGTATTGCCCTCGGTCAAAGACAGCAAGGCCGGCCCCATCGGTATCATGGTCGCCACCAGGCCCAGCATCGGCGCGGCGCGGGAAACGATGCGGAAAGGCTCCAGGCGTTTCAAAATAAACAGCTCCAGCTCCTCGAAACTGCACGCGGCCTTTTGTTGGCGATAGGCATCCAGGCAGCTGGGAAATTCCAGTCCCCGTCTGCCGGCATTGAGGCGTTGCCAAAGTTCCATCACGAACATACCCAATGCAAAAAATGCGAACACGAACATGGCGATGATCAGCAACAGGACCGGGGTTAAGAAATATTTGGTGATTTCATACAGCGATAATTCTAAGAATGACATGGTGGCTTAAAGGTGGTGGTAAAAAATCGTTGGTAGACTTGGCCGGGGAACGCTATCGCGCGCCCCTGACCTGAAGCATCATATCTGCTGGCGCAAAACCTCTTGCCGCCTGGCCTGCCAAGCCATCCCTGCCAGCAGCGCCAATACCGCCGGCAACAAAAACAACAGTTTCAGCCAGTCTTCGTCGACGGGCCGAGGTTGCTCGACCTTCTCCAATTGCTGGCCCTGCACCGGTTGATTGGCAGAGGTTTGTTGCGGCGCGGCGGCAGGTTGCGCTTCGGTCGGCGCTGCTTGAACGCTGATGCCGTAGCCTTGTGCCAGTTCGGCAACATAAGCCTTGAAGGTCTCGTTGGCGGTATAAACATCGTGCTTGGCGGCGATTTCCTGGTAGACCTGCACCAACTCGCGCTTGGTTTGTTCGTCGGCCTGCCAGTAATCCTTGCGAATTGCCTCCAGCATCCGCTCGCTGATTTGCGCCAACGCGGTCGGATTGTTTTTCTCGAACCAGTCGCGCATGCCCAGCTTGTATTTGTCCTTCACATAGGTTTCGTGAAACTCCTGCCACTGGTCGTCGCGCACCACGTTTCTGTCCATGGCCTGCCAGCCCCAGAAATTGTTGATGGTATTGAGCATTTGCAGGGTGCCGGAATAGCCCTCCTTCTGCATTTCCTTCATCCAGTTGGGATGCTGGTACACCGCGCGCAGCTCGGTCGACAAAAACTTCTCGGCGGTTTCCAGTTTGGTTCGGTTGGGGTCGCGCATGTTGGAGATATAAAGCTGCGGCGACTTGCCGTCAAGATGGCGCACCGCCATCGAAATACCGCCCAGATATTCGAACGGATGGTCGGTATCCAGCAGGCCGCGCAGATTGGACGAGCGCGAGAACACCGCCGCACTGGTGCCTTTCAGATGTTCGGCGTAGGCGTTGATTTCCTTGCCGGACTTATCCTTCAGCTTCTGGCTCCAGTGCGCGGTATTCGGTCCGTAAGCCCAGGACATGCGCGACAAATATAGGCTTTCCATATTACCGTCGCCCTCGTTCCATTGATCGGAGGCCAGCGTGGCCGGCGTCAGCTTAGTGCTGTAATCGCCGCTTTCGTTGCCGTAAATTCGGGTTAGCGCATATTCCTCCGCGGTTGCGGCGTCCACGCCTTGTTTAGTCAACAGAGCTTTGATGCGCAGCGTATTGGCCCGAATCAGGTTCAATTCCGGCTTTTCATCCAGCTTGGCAATCATTGCGATCGCCTCGTTGAAACGCTCCATCACGTTCGGAAACTGATCCCGGTACAAGCCGGTCAGTGAAATGATGGTGTCTATGCGCGGCCGGCCCAAATCGGCTTGTGGAATCACTTCCATGCCAGTCACCCGGCCGCCGTCGTCCCATTTCGGCTTGGCGCCCATCGCATACAACACCTGGCCTTCCAGCATACCCATGTGGCGCATGGTCTCGGAACTCCACATCGTGAAGGTCAGTTTTTTCGGGAATTCACCGTTATGGCTCGACTGGTATTCGCGGATCAGGTTTTCGATGGCCTGCTTGCCGGCTTCGTAGGCGGCGCGGGTCGGCACTCTGGCCGGGTCGAAACCGTACATATTGCGGCCGGTCGGCAACGAGTCCGGGTTGCGAATCGGATCGCCGCCGTAGGACGGATCTATCCAGCGCGCCGCCAAAGCGTTTTTCAAGGCTTCGGTCTCGTGCGGCGCCTTCAGGTCTGCGCGGTATTTGCGGCCTTTTTCGACCAAGGCTTTTTCGTCGGCATCCGCAAAGCTGTCCAGTGCTTGTTCGGAAAATACCTTATCGGCGACGAAGCGGTAGGGCGCGGTTTGTTGCAGCGCCTTATAATCGCCCTTGAACAACTGCTTGCTGTCGACGCCGAGCTTGGCGTAAAGCGACTGACCCAGCATCTGCATCACGTTACTGACCAGATGCTCGTTTTCCGCATCCTTGCCGAAAGTGTGCAAGCCGAGCGGTTGCATCGCCGAGCCCAGATCTTCCAGATAATCCTCGATGTCGCGCAGAAATTTATCGAACTCGCGTTCCAGATCGGCCACCTGCCATTTCATGTCCTTGTGAATGTTCATCTTCACCGCCTGCTCGATGATCAATTTGCGACTGTTGTCCTTGACCAGGCCCTGATCGACCGAGCGGTATTCGCGAATCAGATCGTTGATCTTGACGAAATCGTCGGACAGGCCGGCCGGAGCAAAGGCCGGCGTCTGGTGGCTGACGATGACGCCGCGCCCTCGGCGTTTGACGTGGATCGCCTCGTTGATGTTATCGACGATGTAGGGATAAACCACCGGCGTGTTGCCGACCAGGATATTCGGATAATCGTAAGCCCAAAGCCCCCTTTCCTTGCCCGGCGTCCACTCCTGGCTGCCGTGGGTGCCGAAATGCACGATGGCGTCGGCCTGATAAACCTCGCGTATCCATAAGTAGGCCGCCATATAAAAATGGTTGAGCGGCATCTTGGTATCGTGAAACAGCTTTTTCTCGCGCTCGTCGGCAATCTCGCCGCGCGGCGGTTGCGGCAGCACGATCAGGTTACCGCGCTGCATCCTCGGGATCACGAAACCCGGCACACCATCCTTGCTGGCCAGCCATTTGCTGTCCTCCGGCTTGCCGAAGGCCTGCTCCACGTCCTTGCGCACCGATTCCGGCAAGCCCGCATACCAGGCCTTATAGCGTTCCAGCGGCAGAAAATCCCAGTTTGGTCCAGCCATCAATTCGTTCAATGTCCCCGGTCGGTAAACCGGGCGCAGCATGTTGCCGACCGCGTCTATGATTTCCTGCTCCGCGGCTGGCTCGAAACCATAGCCGTCTGCGCGCAAATCGGCGATCAGTTTTTCCAGCGAACGCGGCACGTTTAAATTGGATGCGCCCTGGTTTTTCTCGCCAGGCGGATGGTTCCAGAACAGCAGTGCGACTTTTTTGTCGGCATTGTTCATAGTCTGCAATTTGGCCAGTTTCATCGCCTTGCCGACCAACATGTCCATCTGCTCGGGCATAGGCACCAGCTCGCCGCCCTCGTTGGCGGTCAGTACCACGGGATCGATCAGGCCGATGTATTCGGCGTTGATCAAGGTCATCGGCAGATAAAAGCTGTTGATGCCGGCTAGATCCTTCATATATTCGGCCTTGTTACCGGTGCGGTAGGCCAGCACGTTGATGGCCGGAATGCCCAGCGCCTGGTGCCAGGCCTTGCGGCTGTCCGGCGCCATGCCCAGAAAGGTGTTGACCAGCAACACCCGAGGCAGCAACTTGCCGTCCAGCGTGATCAAGGGCTCGTCGATTTCGACGACCCGGCGCGCCTTGGGATTGGGGAATTCGTTACCGGCGCCGGCGTCCGCCGAAGCTGCCGAGGGAACCGTTTTGGCGCTAGCTTCCGCCGGTGCGGGCACCGGCCTGCCGCTCGCTCTGGCACCGGCCATATCGGCCTGAGCGCGGGCCATCCGCGAAGCGCGGTAAAACAACAGCGGCATGCCGCCGGCTTTTTCGACAGCTTGCACGGTCTCGTCCAGCATTCGGGTCTGACCGTCGGAAATATAGCTGGACGACATTTCCATCGCGATCACCGCCTGGTTTTGCCAGTCTTTACCGCTGTGTTGCCGCCACCAAGCCAAGTAAGCCGGCAGATCGGCAAACACGGTTTGCGGATATTCGGGATGATAAATACCGCCGTTGGGCAAGGCCACCGGTTCCGGCACCTGACTCAGATCGCCGCCCGCCAGCCAAGTCTTGATATAGCCGAACAAATGTTCGCGGTTGGCGGCGGTGCCGTTGATGTAGTAATTGAACAGGCGCTCGCCCTGCTCGGCCGAAAGGTTTTCGGCGCGAAAGCGGGTCGGCGGACTCATCACGTTGACGTGCAATAGCGGCGGCTTGCTCTCGCGCAAGGACTTGCCGACGGCCTTCTCGACCGCGGCCTGGTCATCGGTGCGAGGGGCATCGATTATCACCAGCTTAGCGCCTGCCAGCGCCCTGCGCGCCGCCGTACCGTCGTCGCGGTCCACCTGCGCCCAGGCCAGTTCCACGCCTTGTTGCCGGGCTACGGCTTCCATCAACTGAAACTTGCGCTCCAGTACGAATTTGGTCGAAACGATGGCGATCTTGTCGGCGGCGCCGGCCAAGGGTAGCCACAACGCCAAAAATAGTAAGCAAGCTGTTTTATACAAATTCATCGTAAATTGAATCTCTTTAGAGTGAACGAATATCGGCCGGGAGCAGGCACTTGCCAAATAGGCGGCGGAAGTATTCACGGCGTCCTGTCCGCTGAGTAACTGCTCCCGGCTTAACTAATATGTTTGAAGCAACAACACCTTGGCTATCTCCATATCGTCCCCACGCCAATCAAAACCAGCAGCAAGGCGCTGGCCCGCTCCAGACCGACGCGCCAGTCGTGCAGGATCAGCCGGATGCGCTGGCCGAAATAAGCCATGCCAACACCGAAGACAAGGGCAGGCACGATGACCGCGCCCAAACCGAAGCTCAGGCCTAGCTGCAAACCGCTGGCGACGCTGCCAGTCGCTGCCGATGTCACCATCACCGTCGCCAGCGGCGCGCACGGCGTCGCCGCCATGCCCACCCCCATGAAAAACAGGCCGCTCGGTAGCATGGGATGATCCTGCAATGGCCTGCAGCTGACTGCGCCGCAGGCCCGAGTCCGGCGAAAGGTTTGCAGGAAAATCAACAAACCCACCGCGATGGTAGCCCCGCCCCAGGCCCAACTGACCCAGGGCGTGGCGATGATTTTTTGAACGGAGGCACCGGCCAGTCCCGACAATGCGCCCAGCGTGCTATAACTGCACAAGCGGCCCATCGAAAACGGCGTGACGATTTTCCAGGATTGCCTCAAACCGCCGTCGCCCGCCAGAAACACCGGCCCCAGAAACGGCAGACAGGTGACGGTGCAGGGCCCCATGCCGAATACCAGGCCGAGAACGAACACGGTCGGCAGGCTATATAAGGCGTCACCGATCACCATGCCGCTACCCGCAACTGCATCCGGCGCAAGCATGCGTCACGGCGTCCGGTTCGGCAACGACCGGCACCGCCAGTTCGCGTTCGCGCTGCTCGTAAACGTGCGATTCCAGGCCGATCAGCGCCGCGCCATAAGCCGTCGTGACCTGCGGTATCGCCGGGATTACCAGCCGCCGGCCCAGCTCGTCTTCCAGCGCCGCCACCAAGCCCTTGTTCAAGGCCGGGCCGCCGTCGAAATAAATCAATTCTTCGATGCCGACTTTTTTGACCAACCTTATCGTGCGCTTGGCGATCGAAAAATGGATGCCCTTGACGATTTCCTCGCGCTCGTGGCCGTTGCCGAGCAGACCTATTATTTCCGATTCGGCAAACACCGCGCAGGTGGCGTTGACCGCCGCCGGTATGCCCTTGGCGGCGAAGTGAAACGGCCCCAAGTCCGAAACCTCGATTTCCAGGTTGCGCGCCGCCATATCCAGGAAACGGCCGGTACCGGCGGCGCAGCGATCATTCATCGCGAAGTTGGTGACATTGCCCTTCTCGTCCAGGCTGATACCCTTGGAATCCTGGCCGCCGATGTTGATGATGGTGCGTATCGTCCCGAACGGCTTGCCGACTTCACGGGCGCCGACCGCGTTGGCGGTGATTTCGCTGATGGTCTCGTCGGCATCCAGAAACAATTTGCGGCCGTAGCCGGTAGTGGTCAGGTAGCTGACATGCTTGCGCTCGAGACCGATTTCGCCGAGCAGATTCAAAAAAGCCGTCTGTGCATTCTTGAACACCAGCGCACCGGTCGCCGCGGTCTTGGCGCCTACGATCTGCCGGTCGGCATCGATCACCACCACTTTAACGGCGGTGGAACCAATGTCTATGCCCGCGAAATACGCGCTCATGACTGCCTCCTGCGCGCCTTCAGCGATTCGATAAAGGCCTCGACCCGGGTCGATAATTGCCCGGATTGGCTGGGGCTGTAGTCGGTTTCGATATACAACATGGGAATCTCCTCTTTTTCCATGGCTTTGGCGACGCTGCGCTGTTCCATCTCGTACACGGAACAGCCGGCGAAAGCCTGATAAATAATGCCGTCGGCATTGAAGGTACGGTACAGCTCGACCAGGCGGCGGATGCGGTCGTTGTTCATCGTAAAAATCGGACAGGTGCAGGATTTCAGGTAACGGTCGGCCACCGCGTCGACCATGTCGTACATGAACCATTCGTCCACCGACACCATGTCGTTCAGCAGGCGATTGGACGAACAGGTTTCGTCGGCGACGATGACGCCGTCGGCCTGCTCTATCATCAGCGGCAATTTCAGGTTGGGAAACACCGGCGGCGAGCCGGTAAAAACGATGCGCGGTGAACGGCGGCCGGCGGCGTTGTAGCCTTGCACGACCCGCGCCTCGATTTCCTCGCACAAGGCTTCGGTGGCTTCGGTCCAGCGCGCCAGATCGTCGAAAAAATAGGCGTTGGTAACCATGAAGATGTCCTTGCCCAGAATCGGAATCGGAGTGTGCTTGCGCAGTTCGTTCAAGCGGTGATAGGCCAGCTGCGCCCGGCCTACCTGCTGTATGGTTTGTTTCAAACCCCGGCGGGTGACTTTTTTGCCGGTCAGCTTGCCGATATGTTGCGTGAACTTGCGCACCGAGCGCCGCCAGTATTCCCGGCCTTCCTCGCTCTCCTTAACCGGCGGCAATTCCATGTCATAGACCTGATAGCCCATCTCCCGCATCATGCCGGCGGCTTTTTTCTTCTGGTCGCAGGTGGTCGGGTTGACGATGGTTTTGAGCCCCGCGCTGTACGGGTTGGTCTGGCTTTTCAGCATGCCCAGCGAGGCTTTCACCAAGGAGCAGGACTTGGCCGGCATGAATTCGCTGCCCAATTCCTCGTCGGTATAGAAACCGTTGCACATTCTGACCGGAACGCCGCCCGCCGCATGTATGATTTCGTCGGGTATCTGCACGCACATCGTGCCTATGGTTTGCTTGTCGGGATGCGGCTTGACGCCGTTGCAATACACGTCCCGGAACAGGTCGTAAAAATACTGCATGCCGGCCGGATTACCGGCGAAACCTCTTTCGACCTGGTCCAATACGCCGCCAGCCTCCATGCCTTGATGGCGGGCATGGCGCTGAACCCCGGTTTCTATTTCGTGTTCGGGTACCGCGGTCACTTTGGTTTCTCCAATCCCATGCGTTTCGCAAAGCCATCCTTGGTCGATTCGAATACGGTCTTACCGAGCACATCGACCCGCAACGCGCCCTGTTCGGGACAGGCAGCCACGCATTTCAGGCACAAAATACAGTCGTCCATCAGGATGTCCTGTTTCACCACGTCGTCGGCGATGGGCTTGATTTGCAGGTCGCAGACTCTATAACAATCCCCGCAAACCGTGCATTTACTTCCTTCCTTCTTCAGCTTGAACAGCGACAATTTGGAGAAGATGTAATGAAAGGCGCTCATCGGACAGAAGAAGCAAAAAAAGCGTTTTTTCAGAAATGAGCCCATCAAAAACAAGCCGGTGATGAACATGCCCAGCGCCGTCAGCACCATTCTGCCGGTGCTGGAAAAGTCGATCAGCCATTGCGAGACGTCGCCGTTGAACAAAGGAATGATCATCCTGGCCGGGCACAGCTGGCAATACGGCGTGCCCCAATCGTGCGACAGGAGGCGGCCGCCTATCAGCAGCGGCACGAAGAGCAACACCAGCAGCAGCACATATTTGATATAGGTCAGCTTGCCGAATTGCTCGTCGCTATAGCTGCCGTAACGCAAACCGAAGCGCTTGCGCAGGCCGGTGATCCAGTCTTGAATCGTTCCCAAGGGGCAGATAAAACCGCACCAGGCCTTATTGAGCACCAGAAACCACAGCAGAAACACGGCGAAGCCGCCCAGTACCGTCAATCCCGCCAGACTGAATAGCTGGGACCAGGGTTGCGCCAGCTGATGCTGCAAGGGCAGCAGATAACAGACGCCGGCCGTGGCTTTTTTATTGTAGCCGCAGGCGAAGGTCGGCAGGCTGTTACCCAGATCGATAGCCAGCCTGCCACCGTAAACCAGCAGCACGAAGGCCGACAACTGAAACCAAAACCGAAACCGGCGCAGATCGATGCGGTCGATATAATTCTTTAGGGTAAGTCCTTCGACAAGCTCAGGACGAACGGCCGATTGTTGATTCCGTTCGTGGTGAGCCCGTCGAGCCATGAAGGGAATCAACCTGTTCAGATTTTTCCTAACGCTCATCGAAGCCGACCTCCTTGAACGGCTTGATCCGCCGCCGCCGATAGACCGTGGCGCCGACGCCCAATGTCAGCATGCCGGCGCTGGCGTAGATCAGGCCCAGCGATTTGGATTGCGAGACCTGGATATTAGGCGCGTAGCTGCCGGTCATCGCCGTGCTGTAGTGTATTTGCCGGTAAGCCTGACCTTCCCAAGCGCCGGCCTCGTCACTCAGGTATTCGGCGCTGACCAGGAAATGGTCTTCGCGCCGTTCGCCGCCCCAGCGCGAATTGCCGCCATCTTCTTTGCGTTCGCCATGATCGCCTTTGTGTTCGGCATGCTCGTCGCCGTCCTTTTTCGCCTGCCATTTCGACGGCTTTCCGCCTTCGGATTGCAAACCGTCTTTTTGGCCCGCCCATTTGCCCGGCCGTCCTTCTTTTTCTTCATCGCCGCGCTTCTCCGATTGCTCGCCAGCTTGCGGCTTGGACAGGAAACGGGCGCCGTCGTCGTCGTCCACCGGAAAGGTATCCTGTATCACCTGAAAGCTGGCGATGCCGTTTTCGTCGCTGAACGCGGTATTAATCCAGCCCTTCTGGGTCTCCAGCCTGACCGTGGCGCCGCGAACCGGCTGCCCCTGGTGCTGGACGCTGAATTTCAGCAGATTGCCGGAGCGGATTCGGGTATGAAAATCCTCGTCAGGCAAGCGCAGGCGAACGATCTCCAGTGGCGCATCCTGCCAGCGGCCGGGCTCGACCAGTTTGCGATCGTAGTTGTGGCCGAGCCGGCAGTTGTGCTTGAGAATTTCGGCCTTGGCCGTCGCCACGTTCAACACGCCGTTCTCCACCGCGCGCTCGGTGTAATAAGCGTTGTAATAGCCTTCCTCCGGCATTTTGAAGCGGATAGTCGCCGCGCCGTTGCCTCGCCCCACGGCCGGTTCGCTGAGCTGCCGCCGGGTATCCAGCAAACTAAACGACGCCCCGGCCGGTTCGGCATAGGCCGAGCCGGTTAGACTGTCGCCCTTGCGCAGCCATAGCTGTTTGACGTAAACGTCGTCCTCGATCAACACGTAACCGCCGTGAGAACGTTTCATGTCGCGCATCAGACTCTTGTCCGGCGGCTGGTCGCTCAACCAAAGCCCGGCCTCGGCGGACAACGGTATCGAAATCGCAGCGCATAGCAGTGTCATGGCGGCTGGTTTATACATAGTCATTTCCTCTTCAATCGCTGATCCGGCAAATCCCGGCAACGGCGCCCTCAAACGGAACGCCACCTCGGAAACCCGGATTTAAAACTGGTACGAAAGCCCGGCCCTGAACGTAAACGGTCCGTCGCCGGTACCGGCCAAGCCGGTATAGCTCCGCACATTTTTATCAGTCGCCGAAACGCGGGACGAGTACTTGGTATCGAACAAATTGATGGCCTGCAGCGACAAGGTCCAGTTTTGCCATTTATACGCCGTGCGCAGGTTGAACAACATAGGCCGCTGGTAGGCGTCGGTGTTTTGCACGTTGGTGTAGTATTTACTGATGTAGTCGGCTTCGAACTCCACGCTCCAGCCCGGTAGCGGATAAACGGTGACCCGGCCGTTGACGTGGTGCTTGGGCGAACTGGACAGAGTCACGTTTTGCAGTCTGGTGTTCCCGGAATAGTAAACATCCCAAGTGTTCCAGGTCAGAGTGTGGGCGGCGTCGAATTTCACCAATTCATGCGGCCGGTAGGACAAGCTGGTTTCGAAACCGCGGGCGGTCACGGCACCGGCATTGGTCGAGTATGTCGCAGTCGTTTTGGCTGTGTTCACCGACGTTACACCGTTCCTTGTGATAGTATCCCGCAAGGCTGCCCAACCGGGACACATAGAGGGATTTTGGCTACAATACACCGAACCGATGTAATCGCTGATATTGCTCTCATAAGCGTCTATGTCGTAACTCAAGCCATAATCGCGGAAAAAGCCGCGCAAACCGATTTGTTTGGTGATGCTGGTTTCGGGATGGATGTCGTAATTGGGATAATTAGAAGTTACTGTGGCGCTGGTGTTCGGAACCAGCCAGCCGTCTGCCATGCCGAACCATAGCACGTGATCCGGTGTGTATTCCCAACTCAAGCCCCCTTTCTTGATCAGGCGCTTGTAGGTATTGCTGCCGTCTTTCAAGGTGACGCCGTATTGGTTGTAGGTTTTGATCTGCTGTTCGAATTCTTCGTGGCGCAAGCCGAAATTGAATCTGAGGTTATCGAGCGAGCCCAGCCAGCGGTTGCCGGTAAACAAACCGTTCAGCGGCGAAAATTCGTATTGCATGAATGGGGCGATTTGGGTTTCATCGGTGGCCGACATCGCGTTGGCGTTGAGACCAGTCAAGTCGAAGGTGTTTAGGGCTCGGTCCCAAACCGTGGTGAATTGAGTGCCATTGATCACGTCCAAACCGGTATAGACCCTGGACTTGATAAAATCGAAATCCTGGCGGTAAACCGCGTGGCCGTTGTTTTCGGCGTAATCGATTTGGTTGATTTTGGCGTTGGAGGCGCCCGAGCCGCCGCCGGAATTGCCGTCCCAGCCGTTTTGTTCCCGGCGGGTGAATGCTACAGTCAATTCACCGCCGTCGCCGATTTGGCGCTTATAGGTCGCAGAGCCGGTCAAATATTCGAAATCCTGATAAAGGTTTCTCCGGTTGTAGTCGGCCTGCAACCAGTTCCGGTCGAATTGGATCTGGTCCAAGGAACTCGGGCTTTCCTCATAATAATCAACGTGCTCCAAGCGTAGCGTCAGTTTGGAAACGTCGTCGGGCTTGTAGACCAACTTACCGCTGGCCGAGCCGCGGTTGATACCCTCGCGGTCGCGCCAGCCGTTGCGATCCATATAACTGAAACCCGCGAAATAACCCAAATCCTTGGTCAGCATGCCGGTAGCCGAACCTTGGGTACGCCAAAAGTCGTCGGTGCCGTATTCTTGCGATAAACGATATTCGGGAATTGCCGTCGGATCGCGTGTGATCAAATTCCAGGAACCGGCGATGTTATTGCTGGGATACAGCACCGAACCGGGTCCGCGTATCACTTCGATGCGTTCGATTTCGGCCGGGTTGAATTGGTCCATCGTCGTAAAACTCTGGCTCATCGGCGAATTGATCAGCAAACCGTCTACCAGATTCAAGCTGTAGGATTTGCCGCCGTCCGGTATCCGCATGTTGCGGACCATGCTGACACCCGGTATACGGTTGAATTGTTCCCGAAGGATATCGACGTATTTGACGGTTTCCAATTCGGTCCGGTCTAAGATGCTGCCGGGCTGGGCCGTGGTTTTGGTGAGCTGGCCCAATTCCGTCCTCGCCTGCACCGGTTTGCTGTGGCTGTCTTCCGTCAGCCAGTTATCCAACCAGCTCATCGGTTCCGCGGTGACCTGCACGGTTTCCATGGCTTGTACCGATTCTTCCGCCCCAACCGGCTGAAGCGGCAGTGATAGGGAAACGCCGATCAGCGCGCCAAGTTTCTTGTTCATATCAACTCCTTGTTTAAAGAATGCATCACTATTCGCAAACCCTGTACCAAAGCCAAACAAGCTTTTACTTCATAGGGTTAAAGAAAAATTCATGCGGCCGGAAAATTAAACATTGTCTTTTACCCTAACCAGCACTTCTCACCGTGGCAAATAACTTACAGTTTGAAAGTAAATACTTACATGCCGGAGCCAAAACAATCCCTCCCGAAAAACCGGGACCGATTGGTAAACGGCAGCAGGGACACGGACATCGACTTCAGAACCATTCATCGTTTGTCGGCAAGGGCTTGGCTCTCTTCGGCCCCCAGGGCATGGCTTAATTTGGCCAGACTCACATGCCAATCCGTCCGCGCCTGTACCACCTGCATCCGCGCATTGGCCAAATCCGCTTGCGCCGTCAGAAGGTCCAGCAGATTGCCCACGCCGGCCTTATAACGCTCCAGCGCCGCGTCCGCCGAACGCTGGGCGTTGGTTTTCAAACTCGTCGCGCTATCGATGGCCTCGCCGGCGGTTCGGAGATCGAAATAGGCCTGCCAGACCTCCAACTCGACCTGGCGGTGGGTTTGGTCGCGGCTGGCCTCCGCTTGCGCCAATTGCGCCTTGCCCTGGCGAACGGCATAGGTATTCTGGAAGCCGGTAAACAGCGGTATGCGCAACTGCAGGCCGATGTTGTAGCTGAAGGAATCCGGCCGGTTTTCCATAAAATAGGTCCAGTTATCGTTGGCCACCACTTCCAGGCTCGGCATGCCCTGCCCTTGCAGAGAGCCGATGTTGGCACGCGCGGCACGCACCTGAGCCTCGGCGGCTTGCAGATCCGGCCGGACCGATTTGGTTTGTTCCAGCAATTGATCCAGCGACCCCAGCACCTGCGGCGTTTCCGAATTTTCCGGCCACGGTGCGAGCGTGATCCTTTGCTTCAACGGCACGCCGACGGCATTGGCCAAGCGCCCACGGCCCTTTTCCAGTTCACCCTGGGCACGTTGCAAGGTCAGCTTCGCCTGCGCCTCGGCGGTACGCGCCCTATAAACATCGCCGATCGTCGCCAATCCGTGGCTTCGGCGCGCTTCCGCCGCTTTTACGCTGGTTTCCGCGCTTTCCAGGGTTTGGCGGCTGGCAACGACCAGTGCGTCTATGCCTTGCATTTGATAGTAGGCTTGCTCGACCTCCAGCAGCACATCCTGTAATACCCGGTTACGGCTCAACTCGGAAGCCATCAAACGGTAACCGGCCGTATCGACATCGGCGGAACGCTTGCCGAAGTCGTACAGTACGTAATTCAGGGTCAGCGCCGGCCCGTAACGGGTTTGCACGAAAGTGGTCATGCCGCTGGTCGACAAAGGCTGGGTCCGCACCAAGGACGTCGTCAGCGTCACGGACGGCAAATATGCGCTTTCCGCCATGCCCAAGGCCGCCGCGCCGGCCTGTACTTGCCCCCAGGCCTGACGCGATTTGGGGTTGTTCGCCAGGGCTAGTTCGGTCAATTGGGCCAGGGTCAGCGGCTGATCGGGTATATCGATAGCCGGTGCGTCCGCCAAGGCCGGCAAGTCCGCGCCGGGCGTCCAGGGTTTATCAGGCTTGGGCAAATCAGCGGTCGTGGCGAACGGATCGTCCAAGGGCGGCGGCAAAGTCAAATCCAGCGCCGCGGCCATCCCGCTAAACAGCCATAACATAGGCGCCAGCAGCAGGCCGGCTCGTCCGAAACCGTTAAGTAAATTCTGATTAAGTCCTTCGACAGGCTCGGGACGAACGGTAAGTGACTGATTGCGTTCGTGGTGAGCTTTACGGCTTTGCTCAGGAGCGGCTTTTCGCATCATGGCTGGAACCGACTCGTTCAGAGTTTCCTTAACCATGAATGGATTGAATAAAACCTTCATTGATATCTCAAGGCCTCGATAGGGTCCAACAGGGCGGCTTTGCGCGCCGGGTAATAGCCAAAAAACACGCCGACGCTCAGCGCCACGCCGAAGGCAACCAGCGCCGAGCCACCGGAAACGACCACGGTGGTATTGCCGAAACGGCGGAACAGTTCCGCGCCGACCAGACCCAGCAGCAAGCCGATAACGCAGCCGATCACCGACATGATGATGGCCTCGAGCAAAAATTGGGCGAGTATGGCCCCTTCCCGGGCACCCAAGGCCATGCGGATGCCGATTTCGCGGGTTCTTTCGGTGACGGACACCAGCATGATGTTCATGATGCCGATGCCGCCCACCAGCAGCGACACCGAAGCGATCGAACCCAGCAGCATGGACATGACCTTGGCGGTCTCGGCGGCCGTGTTGGCGGTCGCGGTCAGATCGCGAATCGAAAAGTCGTTTTCCATACCCTCGCGGATACGGTGGCGCTGCCGCAACAAGGCCCGCATTTCCTGTTCGACCGACGGCATGGCTTCCAGCGATTCGGCCTTGACCATGATCATGTTGATGCCGCCGCCGGTCTGTCCGAACAATTTCCGTTGCGCGGTCACCAAGGGCACGATGATGCTGTCGTCCTGATCGCGGCCGTCCAGGCTCTGCCCCTTGGGCGCCAATACGCCCAGGACTACGAAAGGCTGTTGTTTGATGCGCACCACTTTACCGACGGGGTCTTCGTCGCCGAACAATTTGCGGCCGACATTTTGCCCGATCAAGGCGACGCGGGTGGCGGCCTTGACATCAGACTCGGTAAAACGCGAACCGCTAACGACATCCCAACTGCGCGCATCCAGATATTCCGGCACCGCGCCGACGATACTGGCGGTCCAGTTGGCTTGGCCGTGGATCACTTGCACCGGCGCGGGATGCAGGGATTGGCCCACGACTTCGACGCCGGGCAATTCCATCATGGCCTCGGCGTCGGCCACGGTGATTTTGGCGGCACCGGCCCGGCGCACGCCGCCGCTGGTCGTCGATAGGCTGGCCGAGACGATGAATAAATTGCTGCCCATGGCGCTGATCGATTGTTTGACCGCGTATTGCGCGCCCTGGCCGACAGCCATCATCAACACCACCGCGCCGACGCCTATCACCATGCCCAGCATGGTCAACAAGGAGCGCAGACGGTTGGCCCCCATCGCGCGCCAGGCTTCGCCCAACATCGCGATCAGCATGGCGGGCTTCTCCTGCCAGCTTCCGCCGTGGGCTCATCCCGCACGATGCGCCCATCGCGAAATCCGACTTGCCGTAAGGCGTGCGCGGCCACGTCGGCCTCGTGCGTCACCAAGACGATGGTGATGCCGTCGGCGTTGAGCTGGCGAAAGATCGCCAGGATTTCCTCGCTGGTTTGGCTGTCGAGATTGCCGGTAGGTTCGTCCGCCAGTAAGACGCGAGGCTGATTGATCAACGCCCTGGCGATCGCCACCCGCTGCTGCTGGCCGCCGGAGATCTGGTTGGGATGAGACTCCGCATAAGCGCCCAGCCCGACCCGATCCAGCAGAGCCTGGGCGCGCCGCCGCCGTTCGGCCTTGGAAACGCCGGCATAAACCAGCGGCAAGCCGATGTTGTCGGCCAAATTCATCCGTGACAACAGATTAAAACCCTGGAACACGAAACCCAGCGTCCGGTTGCGCAATTGCGCCAGTTCGTTCCGACTCAGGCTGCCCACCTCGCATGAGTTCAGCCAATAGCGGCCTTGGGTATAACGGTCCAGGCAGCCCAGTAAATTCATGAACGTGGATTTCCCGGAACCGGAATGCCCCATGATCGCCACGTACTCGCCTTGCGCTATCTCCAGGCTGACGCCTTGCAGAGCCCGGTAGTAGCCCCCCGCGATCGGATAGTCCTTGACCACGTCACTAACGCGTATCACCGACATTCAGAACAACCTCATGGGCGCCGGCTTTTGGCTGGCACCGGCTCGGCCATCGCCTTCGCCGTTTTCGCCGGTAACCACGACATCGCCCTCCTTGAGTTCGCCGGAAACGATTTCGGTCATCCGGTTATCGGTAATACCGACCGTGACACTCACCGGACGTAATTGGCCGTCGCTTTCCAAAATGTGTACTAGACCGCCACCGATGGCCGCGGGCTTCTTGCCATCCCGGCCGGCGGACTTTTTGGCGCCTTGCGCGTTTTTTCCGCCGTTCGGCTTGTAGCGCAACGCCGCGTTCGGAACCAGCAACACCTTGCCGCGTTCCTGAACCGCGATGTTCACGTAGGCCGTCATGCCTGGAAAAAGAAGCTTGGTGGAATTGTCGACCGCGATCACCACGTCGTAGGTCACCACGTTTTGATCGATGGTCGGACTCAAACGAATCTGGACCACGTTGCCGGAAAACGTCTCGTTAGGAAACGCATCGACGCTAAAACGCACGGTTTGCCCAACCTTGATGCCGCCGATGTCGGACTCGGCAAAACTGGAATCGATCTGCATCTTGGTTAAATCCTGGGCAATCCGGATCAGGGTCGGCGTCTGGAAATTGGCAGCAACCGTTTGCCCGACATCCACCAACCTCTCGACGACGACACCGGAAACCGGCGAACGGATCACGGTATAGGCCAGGTTCACGCGGTCTTTTTCCACCGCCGCTCTGGCCTGATCGACCATGGCCGCCGCGGATTTGCGCGCCTGCACCACCTGATCGAATTCCTGACGAGTGATGTATTCGTCCTTGGCCAAGCCCTGCATGCGTTTTTCGTTGGCGATTGCCAAGGCCAGGGAGGCTTCGACATTCGCCAGATTGGCACTGCTTTGCCTGAGCTGGGCGGCGTATAAGGCGTCGTCCAATTCCAGCAATACCTGGCCTTTTTCGACCTGATCGTTGAAATCGACGTGCAGCCGCCTCACGGTGCCCGACACCTGAGTGCCGACTTGCACCATTCTTACCGGATTCAAGGTGCCATTCGCGGAAACGCTTTGCGTCACGTCGCCCAATGCCAGAACTTGAGTCTTGTACTTACCGCCGTCCTGAGCGCCATTGGCCTGAGGCCAATAGGAATAGGCAAGTGCCGAAATCGCAATCAGCGCCAGTCCAAGCATTATTTTTTTCATACCCATAGCGTCGAATCGATTGCGCCGCGGAGACTTCAATTTAGAAGCCGGGATTATTGGGCACCCATGCCGTGATGTTTTCCATGCCCATGCCGGTCGTGTTTGCAGCTATTGAGCTTGGCAAACTGTTCGGCATCGAGGATTTCCTGCATACCGGCTTGGGTCTCCTGGTGGATGGCGGCGAACTTCTCTCTTTGCTGTTGCCACAACTGCTCGACTTGCTGTTGTTGCGTTTCGCTGAGGTTTAATTGCTTGGTGATATGTTCGAGACGTTTTTGCCGGTGTTCGGCGGGTTCTTCGGCGCTAAGCCCGGGAAATGCCTGGGCGGCCAGCGGAAATAAAACCAGGGCAGCGATTGCGTAGAAAGGTTTGTTCATGAGACTCTCCGTAAATTGCAAAATGCCCGGACGACTCTAGCCGGCCGGTGATCGCTAAATTAACGGACAAATTTGCAAGCAATACGCAGCAATTGTGGAAAAATTGCGGAAATGACTCTCAGGGCTTGATCGCGGCTTCAAAACGATAACCGGCGCCATAGACCGATTGGATCAACTCTTGTCCGGGCGACAACTCGGTCAGTTTCTTGCGCAGCTTTTTGATATGGCTGTCGATGGTGCGGTCTGAAACGATACGCTGGTCTTGATAGATGGAATCCATCAAATGGCTACGGGAAAATATCCGGCCCGGTTGCCGGTACATCACTTGCAATAACTGAAATTCCACGGCGGTCAATTGGATTTCCAGCGGTCCGGCCGAGACTTTCATGGCGTCGGCATCCAGACTGAAGCCTGCGACGGTTGTCGGCTCGGCCGCCGCGGGCCCCAAGCGCCGCAACACGGTCTTGACCCTCGCCACCATCTCCCTGGGGCTGAACGGCTTGCACAGATAATCGTCGGCACCCAGTTCCAGACCCAACAAGCGGTCGGCTTCCTCGACACGGGCACTGACCATGATGATGGGCACCGCGCTGCTTCGGCGGATGGCTTGGCAGAGCGCCAAGCCGTCCAAACCGGGCAGCATCAAATCCAGCAGTATCAAATCGGCGTGATTGCCGGCCAGCCAGGGCAAAACTTGCAAGCCGTCAGCCAACATATGGGTCTGAAAACCGGCATGGCGCAGATAATCGGATTCCAACTCCGCCAATTGGGGTTCGTCTTCGACGATCACTATCCTGGCAGACGTTGGATTTGGGTAGGGAATATATGAGCCCATGGAATAGTTATTAGCTATTAATAATGATGAGATTGAACCAAGGGTAGGCCGACGCTGATTTTCAGCCCGCCCAAATCAGACGGACCGGCACAGATGCTGCCGCCGTGCGCTTCGACGATGGTCTGGCACAAGGCCAAACCCAGACCGGCGCCACCGTGATTGCGGCTGCGCGACCCTTCGACGCGATAGAAACGCTCGAAAATCCGAGCAAAATCCTGGTTGGAGACGGCGGGCGCGGAATCCGCGAACTCGATCCAAAGCCGCCCGGACTCCAGGCGCCCGCCAATTTTTAAGCAACCGCCGGCATCGGTGTAATTCAAACTATTGGTCAATAGATTGCGGAACAATTGGGTCAAACGATCCGGATCGGCCAAGACCCAGGCTCGATTAGGCCAAGGCCGAGCCTGCTCCAAGCGTATGGTTTTTTGCGCGAAATCGGCTTTCAGGGTTTGCAGCAAGGTCGACAACAAGCCTAGCGGCTCGACGTGGGAACAACGGTAAGTCAGGGCGTTTTGGTCGCTGAGCGCCAATTGATAAAGATCGTCGGTCAGCCGGTTCAGCCGCAACACATCGTTCAGCAGCAAGTCGACGGCCTCCGGATGCAAGGGCCTGATGCCGTCCTGCAAGGCCTCCAGTTCGGCGCGCAAGATGGACAACGGGGTGCGCAGTTCGTGGGAGATGTCGGCCACCCATTGCCGCCGCGACTGCTCGGTTTGTTCCAGGGTCTGAGCGAGCTGGTTGATGTCGGCGGCCAGACGCCCCAGTTCATCCCTGGATTGCACCGCCAAGCGGGGTTGATAATTCCCGGCCGCCAATTGCCGCACGACGCCGGCTATGCTGTTCAACGGCTTGCCCAACCAATAGGCCAAGGCCGAGGCAAGACCGGCCGACAGCAACACCATGATCAATCCGACCAAGATGAACGCACGACTCTGCTGATCGAAATACTGGAGCTCCAAGGGCTGAGCCAGCGGTTTGCCGGGCAACAAAGCCAGAAAGCCTAGCGTGCGATCGTCCAGTTCGATCGGCCGCAAGTCAGCTTTTTCCACCAGCTCGCTACGAGCCAGAATCGGCCGGCGCTCGGCATCCAGCAGCATGACCCGCAATTCGAAATGCCCGGGATTGGAACCATAGCCGTAGCCGGGCAATTGCTTTGGCGGCCAGCCCGGATCGTCCTGAACGGCAAGCATCATGAAATCCGGCGGAGGCTCCTGCTTGTGGTTGGCATACCATAATAATTCCAGCCAATGCCGGCGATCTTCGCGCAACAGTTGCCACCCCTCATGCCTGATGTAGCAATCCCGCAAAGCCTCCACGAAATTCTCAATCCGCTCGTCCTGGCGCTTTTCCACGAAACGGCTGAAACCGTCTTCCAGCGACCAGCGCATGAAGCCATACATGCCGCCGACCAAGGCCAGCGTGGTCAACAATAGGATCACAAACAGCTTCAGGCGAATCAGCATCTCGGCAACACGCGACAAACCGTGTTCGAAAACACGCCAGGCATCAGGCTTTACGCCGGCGATTAGCATCCGCCGGCCCGGCATCGCGACCGGTTGCCGCAAACAGTAAGCAAACCGGCCAGCCGGACCCTGAAGGAAAACACATGAACGGCATTACTGAGCCTGCGTCACGAACGATAGCTTACCGATGCCCGACCGCTGCGCCGATGCCATGACCTTGGCCACCGACTCGAAAATCGCGGCGCGGTCGGCCTGAAGCTGGACGCTGATCTCCGGATCGCGCGCCTGCAAAGCCTTGAGTTCGTTTTCCAGCGCATCCAGCGCAACGGTCTTGTCATCCAAATGCGCCTCGCCACCGGCCGTTACCGAGAGAATGGCGATGTGCTTATCCGGCGCGGGCTCGGTCTGTTCCGTTTTCGGCAGTTTGACCTTGACCGCTTGCGTCAGCAGCGGCGCGGTGACGATAAAGACGATCAACAGGACCAGCATCACATCGACCAAGGGTGTGACATTGATTTCGCTGAGTTCGCCGCCTTCGTCCTCGTTAGGCATTTGCATGGACATGTCCGGACTCCCGATGCGTTTGGATTAAGTCGTTTTCGATGCAGGCTCTCAGCAAGTCGGTG
>JAJRDU010000040.1 GCA_028748685.1 Methylococcaceae bacterium | reverse complement strand
TTCTGCCAAGCCATGACACGGTCCAAATGGTGCATCATCTTGTGGCCATCAAACCTAAAACGTTCGCGTTGGGTGCGGAAGCTGGGGCCGGTGAATTGATTCGGTACCAAATGTTCGTGTTCGCCGTCGGCGTCTAAACGAATGATGCCTTCCTGACCATCATGCGAGACGGTTTTCACCTTTTGTCCCGGCAGATGCGTCAATTGGCTGGTGTCTATAACTTGGTATTCCACCTGCGGCAATGCGCTGCGATCGACGATCTGGTTGGAAGTACGCAATTTGTGGCCTGGTTTGCTGAACAAAGGCGCATCGTCTGGAATAGCAGTGACGGTATTATTGCCGAATCGATTGGTTTGTTCGTTTTTAGCCATGATGAGAGCTCTGTTCGTTAAAAAGGACCGGTAAAACTGCGATCAGGCAAGTCTTTTGCCAAGTCGTTTTGCAGTTCTAGCATTACAGCTTCTTTTAGAGGCTGTCTATCCAGCATATCCAATACTTTAGCGGCGATTTCTTCCGCACCGGGGTAATAATGATTGGCTACAAAATGCGAGGTCGGCACCGGATGATTGGGGTAGGCTATCAGGCGCGGCGCTTGTCGCAGGCGTTGACTATGGGACTGAAACAGCGCGGACAACAACTGATGTCCCATCGATGCCATTTCCGGAGCGCAATCGGCCACCAGTAGCCGGCCTGTCTTTGCCACTGATCGTACCACGCTATCGACATCCAGCGGCGTCAGACAGCGCATGTCCAGCACCTCGGCCTCTACGCCGTGTCGAGCCAGGACAGTAGCGGCTTTCAACGCTTCGATACTCATATGAGAGAACGCCGCCAAGGTAATATCGTTGCCCCGTCGCAACAACGACGCACCGACCAGCTCGGCGCTAGATCGAGTCTTGTCGACCTCGCCCTTGATAGGGTGCAGCCAACGATGCTCGATGAACAATACCGGATTATTATCGGCGATGGCGTCCAGCATGAATTGATAGGCATCTCCGGCCGTGGTCGGCATCACTACTCTCAATCCCGGTACTTGCGCAAACATGGCTTGCAGACTCTGCGAATGTTGCGGCCCCTGCCCCCAGCCCCGACCGATGATAACCCGAACCACCAGGGATACCTGTTGTTGACCGTTGAACATATAGTGCCATTTTGCGGCGTTATTGACCAACTGATCGATCGACAGTAAGGCGAAGTCGATACGCTGATGCACCAACACCGGCCGCATGCCGGCCAGTGCCGCGCCGATGCAGATGCCAGTCATGCCGTTTTCGGCCAGCGGCATATCCAACACGCGCTCGGAACCATATTTTTCGCGCAGGCCCTGAGTGGTCCCGAATATATTTTTTGGATCCGGCACGCCTTCGCCGATCAGAATCATTTCCGGGTATTTGGCCAGTGCATCATCCAAGGCTTCGCGTATTGCTTCGCCATAACTCATCACCGCTACATCATGCATACAAGTGCCGTCCCATGCTGTCGATAGACGGACGACTGCCTTGCTGCGCCCATTGGAAAGCCTGTTCTAATTCTTCGACCAACGCCGTTTCCATATCCGCTAGCTCGGCCTCATGGCTCAAGCCACTATCCAGTAATCCCTGCCGGGCCTGCAACAGCGGACAACGCAGTTTCCAGGCCGCCAGTTCACCGGGGCGGCGATAGCCCAGTTTATCGTCTTCGTTGGGTCCGCAATGTTCCGGCCAGCGGTGCGTATACAATTCCAGAAACTGTGGGCCAAGGCCGGCGCGGGCATTGGCAATAGCCGCTTGCGCCAGGGCGTAGACCTGATCGACTCGGTTGCCGTCGCCGTTCATGGCCTGCAGGCCGTGCGCCGCGGCAATCTTGTAAATATCTCGATTAGGCTGACGCTCTACCAGTGGCGTCATCACAGAATATTGGTTGTTCTCGCAGACAAACAGCAAGGGCAGCTTTTTCAGCGTGGCAAAGTTCAGGGTTTCGTGCATCACGCCTTCCTCGAAACAGCCGTCGCCGAAGAAAATCACCACCACATTGGCCGCTTCCGGCATCCTCGGCTCTGGCTTCCTGCTTCGCCCTACCTCCTCCATCCGTGGCGCCGTGCCTCCCGCGACACTAGCACATCCTTGTGCGGCGGTCGCTTCCGGCATCCTGCCTCTCGCGACACTAGCACATCCCTGTGCGGCGCCGGATTTTTTCATTTGTTCGGCCCAGGCATAACCCGCAGCCAGGGGGACGGTGCCAGCAACGATAGGCGTGGAAGCGATGAAACCGGCGGCTAGGTCGGTGAGATGCATCGACCCACCACGTCCGCCGCAACAGCCCTCGGCAAAGCCATACAACTCGGCCAGCAAGCGCGGCAAGTTCCCGCCCTTGGCCAGATAATGGCCATGGCCGCGATGGTTGCTGAACACCTTGTCGTTAGTGGTCAAATGCGCGCAGACGCCCACCGCGATGGCTTCCTCGCCGATGCACAAATGCGTGGGGCAACGCATCTGCTGCTCGGCATAGCGCGCGGCTATGGCCTCTTCGATACGGCGGATGCGGAGCATTTGATAGTAGAGTTGCTTTAAATCGTATGTTGCTTGAGCCATGACTATCACTTCAACAAGGTCGTGATGTATTTGAACAATGCCACCGCCCGCACCGGCTCGCGGTTGCAGACGATCTGAACATCCAGCGCGGCGGCGGCGCTGCCGGCAAACAGTGCTTGTTCGGACGGCATGCCAACGCCTAGACACAGCCCGGCTACCGATAAAAACGCATCGCCGGCGCCTATCCGGTCGACAACCTTGGACGACAAGGCCGGAATCTTATAGGCTGTTTTGGTATCGTCCAGCAGCAACGCACCCTTGGTGCCGCGGGTGATGGCGATATGGCGAGCTCCCAAGCGCTCGGCCAGTTGCCCCGCCAGTTCTTCGATCGCGCCGCCCCTATCGTGTACCGCCAGCCGCAACTCCGGCTCGTTCAGCGACAGGAAATCGGCGCGAGGATAGCGGGTGATCAAATGGTAACCACGGTTACCGCTGTTGACCTGGGCATTCACCGCCAGATATTTCGAACCTTTCGATAAAGCTGCCACCATCTCGTTGGAGATAAAACCGTTGCCGAAATCCGGCACGATCACCACGTCATAGTCGCGCAAATGTTTATCCAACCAGGCAACGATCTCGCGATTGGTCTCTTCCGGCAGCGGCTCGTCGTTATAAAAATACACTTCGAACAGCTTGGCGATGTCGGCATCGACATAGCGGCGTTTGACGATAGTCTGCCTATCCTGGCTGAAGAAGAATACCGGATCGATGTTGGGATTGAGATTGGTGCGGATGAAGTTCTCGTGGCTCTTGGTGGCCCCCAAACCGGACAACAACGTCACATTGCCGGCAAATTCGGCGACATGATTGGCCACCGCAATCGCGCCGCCGGCGAAGCGCTCGTAATCGTTGTATTTGACCGCGAACACGTTGCCCTTGCCGGTCTGTCCCAGCGGCGAAGTGTAATGGTACTCGTCGATGATGGCCTCGCCGACCACCAGCACGTTCAAACCTTGCAAGGCTTTGAGCTTATCGATGAGATCGCCGGATGAAACGCTGTCCTTGAATTCGTCCAGATAAGCGGAAATTTCCGGCGAAAACACCTCGAAATATTCATTCAGCAAACGGGTCGAGCTGGACGTCAGCTCATCGGTAAAAAACACCTTGCCGCCGTGGCGCTCCACCGCGTCTTTCTCATGCTGGATGTTGCCGGTCAAATCGTCGCTGGTACTCTTGTAATCGCTGCCTTTGACATACAAATCGGGCTTAATCTGGTCCAGCACATTCACCGCCGTCAGCGCATGATTGACCGCCACCCGGTCCACGCAGGCCAGCGCGGCGATGTTTTCGGCGCGCAGATATTCGTTGAACACCGGGCGCCCAGGCCCCTTGTTGACATATTCGTCGGCGGTAACGCTGACCAGCAGCGCATCGGCCTGACGTGAAGCGCTTTGCAAATGACGGATATGGCCGATGTGCAATAAATCAAAGGTGCCATGACACAAAGCCACAGTCTTGCCCTCTGCCTTGAGTTCGGCGGAACGCTGCGCCAGTTGTTCGAGGGTGACGATTTTTTCCGTGGACATATTATTCCCTGACGAGGTGATCGGTAATATGGTGTAGCACGAACAGATGGCCCAGCTCGACCATGCCGTAATCGCTGCTGTCCAGCCAAAAATTCCAGCGCCCCATGCACCGCAGTGGATTGTCGGCCTTGAAGCCGCTCAGCGTCATCACCGTCAAGCCCTTGTCGTTGGCGGCCCGCACCGCATTGATGATATTCGGCGATTGCCCGGAACTGCTGATCGCTATCAGTAAATCATCCGGATAAGCGAACGCGGCAATTTGTTTGGCAAAGGCTTGTTCGTAACCGAAGTCGTTGGTAAAACAAGTCAACGGCGCGGCTTCGTGCAAGGTCAGCGCGCACAGGCCGCCCACATTACGCAAATCGGTGATCACGTGGCTGGCAATCGCCGCGCTACCACCATTGCCGAGGATGATGACCTTGGCCTGTTTTTGCTTGACCCGCTCGAACTCGGCCAGCATTTGGCCGACCACGGCTTCGCCGTCCAGATTTTGTCCTTGCCAGTCGGTGAAAACACCGCTGTCCAATAAGCGGGCGAACCGTGACGCCGCTTGTCCGATAGCCATCTGTCGCCTCTTTATTTATCGAGATATTTAAACCAGTCGGCGGTGGCATCGGCTATCGAAGCCGAGGTCCACAGCGGCGCGTTCTTCCAGTAATCGATATGAGCCAGCATGTTGGCGACACCCTGCTCGAAGCTGACTTGCGGCTCCCAACCCAGTTTGGCCTTGATCTTGCTGGTATCGGCGAAGGTGCACTCCGGCTCGCCGGGCCGTTTGGGAATGTATTCGATAGCGCCGCCCAACAGGCCAACCAGATGATTGATGCTGTAAGTACCGCCACTGCCGACATTCATGATCTCCCCGCACAAATCCGACTCGGCGGCGGCGATAAAGGCCTTGGCCACATCGCTGACATAGGTGAAGTCACGGGTCTGCGTGCCATCGCCGACCACGGTGAACGGTTTGCCATTGATCTTTTGCGCCAGAAACACGCCGAACACCGCGCCGTAAGCGCCGGTGGTACGGGCATGCGGGCCGTAAACATTGAACAGCCTTAGCGACACCGCGGGCAGACCATACAGTTGTGCCCAGTGCATGACCAGTTCCTCGCCCAGATATTTGGTCAGTGCATAAGGATACTGCGGCCGGATGGCGGCAGTTTCAGGCGTCGGTCGAATCGGTTCCCTACCGATTGCGACACTTCCGCCATCCCTGGCGGTCGGTCGCATTGGTTCCTTACCAATTTCGACACTTCCAACATCCCTGGCGGTCGAAAACTGCTCGGGAATGCCGTAACAGGACGACGACGCGGCATAGACGAAACGCTTGATGTTGGCGGCTCGGGCCGCTTCCAGCACATTGAAGGTGCCACTGACATTGGTTTCGTAATAGGCGCGCGGCTGTTCGATGGACGGCACGATGTCGGCCAATCCGGCCAGATGAAACACCCAGTCGATACCGGCGAATAGCGGCGCGATGGCATCGGCATCTCGGATGTCGGCCTGTTGAAACTCGAAACGCTCCTGATTGAGCAAGTCGGCGATGGTCTCCTTGCGACCGCCGGAGAGATTGTCGATCACGCGGACACTATGGCCCTGCCGCCACAATTCGCGGCTTAAATGGCTGCCGATAAAACCCGCACCGCCAGTAACCAGTACTTTCATGTTTCTATCTTAGATAAAGTTAATATGGGCCGGCTGTTGCGCCGTCAGTTTGTTCAGATACTGATTCACCGCTTCCATCCGGCAATTTTTGCGGCACTGGCTGATGTCCAGTTCCTGAGTGATGTATTGCCAGTTTTGCCGACGCTTCTCGCCTTCCCAAATGTCCTGGAAAGACTGCCGATGAATGTTGCCGTAAGCAAAGCGCTGGTCGGTCAAATAGGCGCTGCAACCGTAGACTTCGCCGTCGGCCATGATATAAGCCCAGAAATACGGGGTGGCATGACAGGTCTTGTAGCGGGATTCCTCGGCCATGGAATAGTTTTTCATGGTCTGTTCCCGAAATACCACGTTAAAACCGTCGCCGTCGAACTTGGCCAATTCCTCGGCCATGCCCAACAGATTGTCGTAACGCAGGCTTTCGTAGCGGTGGGTTTCGCTAAACAGATGCTGGGAATAAGGCTTGACCACCAGATAATCCAGGCCAATGTCCTTACAGATGCCGGCTAGCGTGGTGACTTCATGTTGATTTTCAGGCAGTAACAGGATTTGCGCACCCAAGGTGCATGACAGTTGATGGGCTTTTTTATGAGCCACGGCACGGCGCAGATTGTTCAACACCAACTCAAAATCCGAGGCCTTGGTTTGATGAATCGCCGCATAGTTTTCGGCGCTGCCGGCGTTCAAGGAAACCTTGATCCACGACACCCGCGCTAGCGACCGCTCGACAAAGCGTTGGTTCATCAGCGTGCCATTGGTGGTAAAGGCCACGTCGATGCCGGCATCGACGGTGCATTTGACGATTTCGTTGATTTCCTTATGCAGCAACGGTTCGCCTTCGCCGGCGTACATGATGCTCTTTACACCCAAGCGGCCCATTTCCGCCAACCGCTCCGCCAGAATTTTGACTTCCAGCCTTTGCGCCTTATAGCCGATATAGTCGACCGCGCAAAACGTGCACCGATGATTGCAGGCACCGACCGGCGATATTTCCATATAGATAGGATAGATGGCCTTGGCTTGCCGCCATTCGTGTTTGCCGTCCAGCCACTGCGTCACCCGCTGCGGGTGATACATCAGCTTATGACTGTCTATGCCGTATTTATCTGCCATGTATTTGTCTTTTCATGTGCCCAAGATATTATAAAAACGTTAAAGCAGATATAAAGGCAGTTTCTGTGCCATCATCTCAGCGCCGTAAACAACTGGCCGACATCGCCGCTGACCTGCCGAACCAGGGGCTCGGGCACCTCGGGACTCTGACTCAAAGACACCACCTGCAACACCAGTGCCGCCTGTTCCGGTGTCAGGATACCCGCGGGCACGATGTCGCCATACAACCAGACGGCCGCCGTTGCCGCGGCAGGCGCTTGCAATTGATTGTTCAAGGCCGCCACCTTCAACAGCAAGGCCGAAGCCAGCAAATCCATCACCCCGGCCGTGCATTGCTGATCCAATAAAATTTGGGCGGAGCGCAGCTTTTGCTCGGCCGCTAGCTGTAGCGGGTTTTCCTTGGGTTGTTCGGCTTCGACCGTCTCAAACACCGTTAGCGTTTCGGCCAAAGGCGAGGCGCTACCCAAACGTTGCAGACTGCGCCAGGTGCGGCCGTCGATGACCGCGACCGGCAAGCCATCCGCCGACAATTGTTGCGCGGCTTGCTCGTCGTCGTCCCGCCATTGCTCGACCACCACCAACAAGCCACCGGCCTTGGCCAATACCCGTTCGATACGCGCTCCGAACGCGGCTTGAATGCCCGCGACGGTTCGCCGGACCGCGTCGCCGTCTTCGGAAATTTCCGCTTCGACGGACTTAGCCAGCGGCCGCTCGACGATTAGCGGTTCCGCTTGTTCGATGTCAACTGCTTGATCAGCCACTGGCACAGTTTCAACCGGAGCCGTCTCTTCGGTTTGACCTCCCGCCAGATCGTCTATCAAGGTCTCCAGCATTTTCTTGGTGACGCCGACGGTATCTTCCGAGGCATCCGGATCGATGACATTGTCGAACAAATCACGCTTGCCCTTGACCAACTGGGCGACGCGCTGTTCGTAGGAATCTTCGGCCAATAATATAAAAATCTGTACCTTGTGTTTTTGGCCCAGCCGATGAATACGGGCGATGCGCTGATCCAGGATCGCCGGATTCCACGGCATGTCCA
>JAJRDU010000039.1 GCA_028748685.1 Methylococcaceae bacterium | reverse complement strand
CGGTCGTAGCAGGAAAGCACGCCAAGCAGATGCGCTTGGTAACGTTTGGTCAGGAGTTTCATGATCAGCGCCTCCTCGAAAGATGGGCTACGCAGATTTTAACTTTTTTGGTTCCGGCTCGCCGGCTTAGGTATGTGGAAAATCAAGCTGCATTCAATTCCGTGCAATTGTCCGAACAAAATTAACTATCGAGGCAGGGTTGATCGACGCCGCGCTGATTTCAGAGTCGCCGTCGATCAAAAAATCGGCAACGCCAGCGGAATTGCGAAACGAGTTCCACCCAAAAAGCCATCAACTCCCCTTGGACTTGAAAGCTCACGTAAACCTGAACGCCGACTCGGCCTTGGTCCATGGCTTCCACGCTTTTTACTAGAGAATTTTCAACTCCCTTTCACATTCCCGATGATACGCGGGCTATAAAAACGCCTTATGGGCAATTACATTAGGATGCGTCTAATCCGAACTAGCCACACTTCAAGCCATTATTTAGAAGCTGGTTTTAGCTAGATGTTTATGCTAATTATAGATAATAATCTCTAATAATATCGTTTTATATCGCCAATCAGTCTCTGTATCCTCCAAAGCGTAACAAGTTTTTCGAGGAACGGAAGATGATTAAAAACAAGATAGACGCCATTAAAGAAGAACTCGAACAAGTACTTTATCTCAATCTCGATGAGTTCCAACTCCAGACCGACAACGATGAAGTGCTGAGCCGATTCATCGGCTTACGCTTGCACAGCGAGTTTCAACCCATCTTCGACACCGGCAAATCAGAAGGCCTGTTGGGTTATGAAGCCTTATTGCGTCCATCCACCGGCATCGAGGCGGTCACACCCAATTTCGCTTTTAGCGTAGCCGACAGCGAAGGCAAATTGATTAAATTGGACCGGGTTGCCAGAACCCTGCATGTCCTCAATTATCTGACACTACCCAAGAAGCGAGGACTACTGTTCCTAAATGTGCACCCTAAGTTGTTAGTCAGTGTCACCACGCATGGAAAAGTATTCGAACAAATCCTGCACCGGCATTCGGTACCGACCCGGCAAGTGGTGATCGAAATTAAGGAAAGTCAGGTAAGTTCCGACAGTGCTCTACTAGAGGCCACCGACAATTATCGCGATCGCGGTTACCAAATCGCTATCGATGAATTCGGCGGCAAGCAATCCAATCTGGACAGGTTGTGGAAACTGTCGCCGCATTTCGTCAAATTCGATGTATCGATAATCAAGCAAGCGCAACGGGATATAAAACTAAGGCGGGCATTGCCCAAGCTGATCGACGTTATCCATGCCTTTGGCGCGCAAACCATCATCGAAGGCATCGAAAACGAAATTCAGCTCGACATCGCCATTGATTCCGGCGCAAAACTGTTGCAAGGCTATCATCTAGGGCGCCCGGCTCCGGCAAAAGACTGGCACCAACAGCCTAAGTCGTTTCTGGATAATGCCTTGATGCCTGGCGCACCGTATCATTTCGGCAGTTTCAGCGTACCGGCACAATGCGGCATGTGACCAACAAATAGGTTTCGCAGCCGCCAACGAAGCTTGGCATACTGTTAGTCGACATGCGATTAACTGACGCCAGACGCTGCAAAGCCGGATAAACTGATACAGAATTGTTGTTGCTCTCCCTCCTGCTAGGAGCCCTTCTCCCGCCCACGTGGCGGGATTTTTTTCCGGCCCCAAGGGTTCTGTTCCAATCTAATTAACCGATACGGCAAACGATGTGGTATTCCGATAGTTCCCAATCCATAGGCCGCACCCCGCTGGTGCGCTTGAACCGTATCACCCAAGGCTGCAAAGCGACCGTACTAGTCAAAGTGGAAGGTCGCAATCCATCCTATTCGGTCAAATGCCGGGTGGGTGCCGCACTAATTTGGGACGCGGAAAAACGCGGAGTGATCCATCCGGGAACCGTGCTCGTCGAAGCGACCAGCGGCAACTCCGGCATAGCGCTGGCGGCCATGGCCGCGGCGCGCGGTCTGTCCGTCACCTTGACCATGCCGGACAACATGAGCCTGGAGCGACAAACCTTATTGAGAGCGTACGGCGCCAAACTGGTGCTAACCGACGGAAACTTGGGGATGCGCGGCGCGGTTGAACAAGCAAACGCCATCGCAGCCAGCGATCCAGAACGCTACCTGTTGCTGGAACAATTCAAAAATCCCGCCAACCCCGGTATTCATCAGCAAACCACCGGCCCGGAAATCTGGCGCGACACCGAGGGCTCGATCGACGTATTCGTCGCGGGCGTGGGCACGGGCGGCACGATGACGGGCGTCAGCCGTTATCTAAAACAACAATGCCGGCACAAGGTTCTGGCGGTAGCCGTTGAGCCCGCAGCGAGTCCGATATTGAGCCAACTGCGCACTGGCCTTCCCCAGACCCCGGCGCCGCATGGCATTCAGGGTATTGGCGCCGGGTTTCTGCCCGATAATCTGGATTTAAGCCTAGTCGATGTCATCGCCCAGGTAGCGGATGAGGAAGCCGTAGCCTACGCCCGCCGACTAGCCAAGGAAGAAGGCATTCTGGCAGGCATTTCTAGCGGCGCGGCAGTCGCGGCCGCCATGCGCTTTGCGCGCGATGCCGAATACGCACAGAAAACCATCGTGGTGATGCTACCGGACTCAGGCGAAAGGTATCTAACATCCCGCTTGTTCTCGTAATATCCGAAATCCGGTAGCCGGTATTTCATCAAACTTTTCGATACAGTTATCCCCATAGGGCATATGAATTTTTTCGAAAAACATATCGATATTTACCGTTTTATTCGTTGATTGCTTTTCGCTACCATCCTTTATCGAAAACATCGAATTAAAAAGCGCAATCAAATATCCAAGGAAATCCAAATGAGCGACCA
>JAJRDU010000038.1 GCA_028748685.1 Methylococcaceae bacterium | reverse complement strand
GTCCGCGGCAAATCGCACCGCTTCTTCCCAGCTGACTTCGCGCCAAGGATCACTGATTTTGTCGCGCACCATCGGCGTGGTGATTCGGTCTTTGTGAGTCGCATAACCGAAGGCGAAGCGGCCCTTAACGCAGGAGTGGCCGTGGTTAGCTCGGCCATTTTTGTCGGGAACCATGCGCACCAGTTGTTCGCCTTTCATGTCGGCGCGGAATGAACAGCCTACGCCGCAATAGGCGCAGGTGGTAATAGTGCTGTGTTCCGGCTGGCCATGGTCTATGACGGCTTTTTCCATCAATGTCGCGGTCGGGCAGGCTTGGACGCAAGCGCCGCAAGACACGCATTCTGACTCCATAAACGGCTGATTTTGTCCCGGCGAGACATGGGACGCGAAGCCGCGGCTATCGATGGTCAGCGCGAAAGTGCCTTGTACTTCTTCGCAAGCCCGGACGCAACGCGAGCAGACGATGCATTTGGCCGGATCGAATGAAAAATAGGGATTGCTGTTGTCTTTTTGAGCGTCGAGATGGTTTTCGCCTTCGAAACCATAACGAACTTCCCGCAAACCGACTTCGCCGACGGTGTCCTGCAATTCGCAATTACCGTTGGCGGAACAGGTCAAACAATCGAGCGGGTGATCGGATATGTAGAGTTCGGCGATGCCCTTTCTCAGTTTGGCCAGTTTGTCGTTTTGGGTATGAACCTTCATGCCATCGGCCACCGGCGTGGTGCAGGATGCGGGATAGCCGCGCGCACCGTCTATTTGCACCAGACACATTCGGCAGGAACCGAACGGATCCAGGCTGTCGGTGGCGCAGAGCTTAGGGATCTTGATGCCGGCTTCGGCGGCGGCGCGCATCACGGAACTGCCGGCATTGACGGTCACTTGGCGGCCGTCAATGGTCAGCGTGACTGGTTGTTGGGAGGCGCTGGCGGGAGTCCCGTAATCTAGTTCTTTATTGGCAGACATAAGCTATCTCCTGGTAATCAATCAGGCTTTGGAGGCTTCAAGGCCAAAGTCTTCAGGGAAATGATTGAGCGAACTCAACACCGGGTAAGGTGTCATGCCGCCCATTGCACACAAGGAACCGCACAGCATGGTGTCGCACAAGTCGCGCAGCAGTTCGGTGTTTTTAGATTTTTCAACATCGCCGACGATGCGGTCTATCACTTCGACGCCGCGTGTCGAGCCGATACGGCAAGGCGTGCATTTGCCGCAGGATTCTTCCACGCAAAATTCCATCGCATAGCGTGCCATGTCGGCCATATTGGTGGTGTCGTCATGGACGACGATGCCGCCGTGTCCCAGGACCGCACCGATGGCGGCAAAGGCTTCGTAATCCAGTGGCGTATCGAATTGGCTTTCCGGCATATAGGCGCCCAATGGGCCGCCAACTTGCACTGCGCGGATGGGTCTGCCGCTGGCGGAGCCGCCGCCGTAAGTGTAAAGAATTTCGCGCAAGGTCAAACCGAACGCGGCTTCAAACAGGCCGGGATGCTTGATGTTGCCGGCCAGCTGCAAGGGTAGGGTGCCTCGCGAGCGGCCCATGCCATAGTTTTTGTAGTATTCGCCGCCCTTGTCGAGGATCACCGGTATCGATGCCAGTGAAATGACATTGTTGACGATGGTGGGTTTACCGAACAGGCCGACGATGGCAGGGAGTGGTGGTTTGAAACGTACCATGCCACGCTTGCCTTCCAGGCTTTCCAGCAACGAGGTTTCCTCGCCGCAGACATAAGCGCCGGCACCGCTACGCACTTCCAGATGGAAGGTTTTGCCGCTGTCTTGAATGTTTTCACCCAGATAACCGTTTTTGTAGGCGGCTTCTATCGCTTGATTCAAGGCGATCTTGGCATGCGGGTATTCGACGCGCAGATAGATATACCCTTGGCTAGCGCCGACCGCCAGGCCGGCGATGGTCATGCCTTCAATCAGTACGAAAGGGTCACCTTCCATGATCATCCGGTCGGAGAATGTGCCGGAGTCGCCTTCGTCGGCGTTGCAGACAATATATTTTTGATCGGCAGGTGCGTTCAGCACGGTGTTCCATTTGATGCCGGTCGGAAATGCCGCGCCGCCTCGGCCGCGCAAGCCGGAATCGGTGACGTGTTTGACGATGTCGGAAGGTTGTAAACCAAGTGCGTTTTTAAGCCCTTTATAACCGTCGTGAGACAGATAATCGTCCAGGTTGACAGGGTCGGTGATACCAACGCGGGCAAAGGTCAGACGGTTTTGGTTTTTAAAGTAAGGCAGCTCTTCGATGTTGCCTAAGTAAAGCGGATGTTGTTTGCCTTCCAACAAACCGGCATCCATCAAGGATGCTACATCTTCAGCTTGAACCGGACCATAGGCAACGCGGCCTTGAGCGGTTTCGACCTCTACCAGAGGTTCCAGCCAATAGAGGCCGCGCGAGCCGTTGCGGATGATTTCTATTTTGCTGTCGGTCTGTTGTTGAATGGCTTTGACAACCTGTTCCGCGCCTAAAGAAAGGGCGGTTGAATCGCGGGAAATAAATAAACGAGTCATTATTCGGCACCTTGGCATGCGGCTAACAGTTGATCGAATTTCCGCGGAGTGACTCGGCCGAATACTTCGTTATCGATAGTGATCGCCGGCGAGCAGGCGCAGTTGCCCAAACAGTAAACGGGTTCCAGCGAGAAACGGCCGTCGGCGGTGGTTTCGTGAAAATCGATTCCCAACTGCTGCTTGGCATGATTTTCCAGGCCTTTGCCATTCATGGACTGGCAGGATTCGGCGCGGCAAATGCGGATAGTGTGTTTGCCAGGCGGTGTTTCGCGGAAATAATGATAAAAACTGATGACGCCATGTACTTCTGCTTGGGAAAGATATAAAGCTTTGGCAATGTCCTCTACAGCAGCCGGGGGAATATAGCCCAAAGTATCTTGAATGCCGTGAAGAATAGGTAGCAGATTGCCTGGCATGGTCTGATGGGCATCCAGTATCTCCGATACCGTGGATTTTTGATTTTGATAGTCTTGCATCATCGGCTCTGGGTTTTGTTTAAATGGCTAAATGACGAAAATTTTGCAGCTGCTATTTAATCACGAACAATCACCGCTTTGCAATTTGGCCTAGCGGCTGAATGCCGCGAATTTCCTCGGAACTGCCAGGATATGGGTGGTGTCGATCATGTCTTTAGTTGAGTAAGGCATAGGAATAAAAATAACAGGAAAGGGTTTTGCAATCAAATGATAATTGTTATCATTAATAAAA
>JAJRDU010000037.1 GCA_028748685.1 Methylococcaceae bacterium | reverse complement strand
CCGTATCCAATCCCACTACGTTACTATTCATTTCGGACTCCTCTTTGCCCCGTTTTAAATTCTCTGGTGCATTATGACACCGCGAGGGGTGGGGAGGAGTCCATGTCATCAACCCTCTCCCTAAGGGCGAGGGAGCTAATGTGCCAAAATTTGATGTGCGATGACTATAAATAGGCGCGTTTTTCTTCGAGCCGGCGTTCGAGTAACCATCGGCCAATCCGGTTTGTCGGCTATCTCGATACAGCTGGTTTCGACGCCATCTCTCTCACGGTTCATACAGGGTTGCCCTATAGACCATGTGTGTATTTTCATCTGATTTTAATCGATTTCTCAGGTATTCCTTCATCTCGCCTCTGTAATCTTAGAGTCATACTGTAGCTACTTGCGGGGGGCGTAAGTCGCGTTGATTAACGGGATAAACGGTATCCGCCGCGCATCATCGGACACAAGTGAGATAGAGGTTAACGAAAATGCCACTAGGTTTGGGAAATATCTTCAATGGACTTTACAGACAATATGGGCACACGGTAATCCTACTGCTGCGGTTTATCGACATAGCCATGTTGTTTTCCGCCGCCTGGCTGGCCCATTATTTTTGGCTGCAACAGTTTGCGGTCGATCAACATTACCGCATCGTCATTGCGCTCGGAATTCTGGGTGCCATCATCTTTTTTGAAATCGGCCAGGTTTATCGTCCATGGCGAAACGATGCGATGCGCGGCGAAATTCCACGCATCGTTAGGGCCTGGATACTGGCCTTGCTGGCTGTCGTCTCCATCGTCGCACTGATTCGTCTGCATTTTTGGTTCGGTTCCAGTTATCGCTGGATCGCGTCCTGGGGTGCGTTGGGCTTGGTGTTCGTGCTCACGGCCCGCGCCTTGCTTTCACAGTTGTTGCTTTGGTTGCGGTCCCGTGGCTGGTCGCAGGGGCGCATTGTGATGGTCGGATTGAATCAGATGGCCGTCGCGGTCGGTCGGCAGCTGAATCAATCATCCTGGGCGGGCCTGCAAGTGATCGGCTATGTCGATGATCGCGTCGAAGACCGTCAGGCATTGACTGACCTTTCGGTGCCTCGGCTTGGCAAGGTGTCGGATCTGCCGGCCATCATCGCCCGCGAAGCCGTCGATGAAGTGTGGATAGCTTTTCCCGGCGAATCGCTAGCGGATCGTGCCCACTATGAACTACGGCATCTGCCGGTCAGTATTCGGCTGGTGATCGACTGCTTCGCCTTCAAACAAAGCAAATTCCTGAGCCTGAACACGGTGGCCGGCATCCCAACCCTGGATGTATCCGTGTCGCCGTTGCACGGCGTCAACCGTTATATCAAGGAGATCGAAGACAGGTTGCTGGCATTCATGATATTGCTGCTGATCAGTCCCTTGATGGCGCTGATTGCTGTCGGTGTCAAATTGAGCTCTCCCGGCCCGGTATTTTACCGGCAGGTGAGGGTGGGCTGGAACAACCGAAAATTCACGATGCTGAAATTCCGTTCGATGCCGGTAAACGCCGAGGCAAGCACTGGCGCGGTGTGGGCAAAGCCCGGCGAAAACCGTGCTACCCCTTTCGGCGGATTCCTGCGCAAGACCAGTCTGGACGAACTGCCGCAACTGATCAACGTACTGACGGGCGATATGTCTTTGGTCGGGCCGCGCCCCGAGCGCCCGGATTTCGTGGAAGTCTTCAAGGAACAAGTGCCGAATTACATGAAAAAGCACATGGTCAAGGCCGGCATCACTGGCTGGGCGCAAGTCAACGGTTGGCGCGGTGACACCGACCTGAATCGGCGCATCGAACACGATTTGTATTACATCCAGCATTGGTCGGTTTGGTTCGACATCGAAATCGCCTTCCGCACCGTTCTGACCGGTTTTATCAATAAAAACGCCTACTAAGGAAAACACACACTATGTTCAAACTGATTCCCATCATGATGGTTTTACTGTTGCCGGGGTGTTTTCTGGCGCCGGGTATGGATATGGAGACCAATGGCGACATGACGGAGATCGAGTTGCCGACCATGAAAGACGGACATTTGGTCAAGGAAAAAACGCGTATCGTGCCGATTACCGCCGATCTAATCATCGAGCGGGAAACCGCGCGGCGGCAAGCTGTCAACAACCTACCGCTGGCGGATGGAAATAGACCCAGCTATCGCATTGGTCCGCAAGATAGATTGCAAATCACGGTTTGGGAACACCCGGAACTGAACGATCCCGGCGGCGAAAAAATCCTGCCGGAGTTGGCTGGCAAGGTGGTTGATGAAAATGGCGACTTGTATTACCCCTATGTCGGTAACATTCATGTGGCCGGCAAGACCGTCACCGAAGTACGTTCCGATCTAACCCGCGAGCTGTCCAAATACTTCAAAAAGGTCAAGCTCGACATTCGGGTGTTGTCATTCCAGGCGCATCGCGTGGCGGTGGTCGGCGAAGTCAAAACCCCCGGCGTGCAAACCATGAATGAAACGCCGCTGACGGTTGCCGAGGCCATCAGCCGTGCCGGCGGCGCCACTAAGGATTCCGATTTTGGCAATGTAGCCTTGGCCCGTGGTGGCAAGCTTTATAAACTGGATGTGCAATCGTTGTATGAAAAAGGCCTGACCACCCAAAATCTGTTGTTGCAAGACGGCGACGTACTGAACGTTGCCGATCAAAAGGACAGCAAGGTGTTTGTAATGGGCGAGGCTAATCGCCAACAGGCCGTCCAGATCAACAAAGGCCGGATGAGTCTGTCGCAGGTACTGGCCGAGGCTTCCGGGGTCGACTTCAATACCTCGCGGCCCGGCGATATTTATGTGATCCGCGCCGGCGACATGAAGCCGGAAATTTTTCAGCTGAATGCCGAATCACCCGATGCGATGATTTTAGCCGACCAATTTCCCTTGCAGGCTCACGACACGGTATTCATCGGCACGGCCGGTGTTACGCAATGGTCGCGGGTGCTGAACCAGATATTACCTGGGTCGTTCACCGCGATCATGTCGCAAGCCGCGATGATGGGAATGTAACGTCAAATATTAACGTAGCTTGGGTTAGGGGCTAGCCGTAACCCAACATATTGAAAAGCTGATTTATCGGGTTACGCTACCTACGCTAACCCGACCTACAGGAAAGCCAACCTATCGGGTTATGAAAACTATGTATCCACCTAACGAAGCCATACCGGTATTGCCGACGCTCAATTCATCCATTACCCAAGAGCAGGGCGTCAGTATCCGCGACTATCTCGATATGTTGATCGAGGGCAGAAAGACTATCCTGCTGACGCTGGCGGCGGTTCTTGCGGTAACCTTGGCCTATTTAGTGTTTGCGCCGCGTACATACAAGGCCGATGCCTTGTTGCGGATAGACAAAAACAAGGCGCTGCTCTCCGCAACGCTACGTAGCGAGTCGAGCACCGCGCCCGCCGAAGCTGAAAATCCACGCGCTCAACGCGAAGTTGAAATCATGCGTTCCCGTTCGGTGATCGGCAAGGTGGTCGAAGACCTTAACCTGACGGTGGAAACTTCGCCGGTCTATTTTCCGCTTTTCGGCGAAACCTTGGCTCGCCGGCATGACGTTCATGATGGTGCTTCGAGTGCCTGGTGGGGATTCAGCCGTTGGGCCTGGGGTGGCGAGAAATTACAGATCGGTGTTTTCAACGTGCCGGATCGGTATCTGGATCAAGAATTTACCTTGATCGCGCTCGAAGAGGGCCGCTTTCAATTGCTTAGTCCCAAAGACGAACTCTTGGCGGAAGGTCTGGTCGGCGATTCCGTGTCGGCCGAGATCGGCGAGCAAACGCCTGTCGTCATCGAGATTACAAAACTCGATGCTCACCCCGGTACTCATTTCGAGGTGGTCCGTAAAACCTCGCTGGCGGCCATCGAATCCTTGCTAAAGGCTTTTTCGGTCAAGGAAGTCTCCAAGGACACGGATATTCTCAGCGTCGAACTGAAAGGGCGCGATCCCGAGCAACTTGCCAAGTCGGTCAACGACATCGCCACGATTTATGTCAACGCCACGGTGAACTGGGAGTCGGCGGAAGCCTCGCAAAAACTGGGTTTCCTGGAAAGCCAGTTGCCCATCGTCAAGGAACGCCTGGAAAAGGCCGAGCAAGCCTTGAGTGCTTACCGCCAACAGCACGGTGCGGTGGATATTTCCGCCGAAGCGGAAATCCTGTTGAAACAGGCATCCGAAATGGAAACCCTGAGCATACAGCTCAAGCAAAAGTATGACGAACAGAGCCAGCGCCTGGAGTCCCAGCATCCGGACATGATCGCTACCAATGCCCAGATCAAACGCGTCAATAATAAATTGGCGGCTTTGGAGAAGCGCATCAAGGATTTGCCTCGCACGCAGCAAAACATGGTCAGCCTGTCGCGAGACGTGCAGGTCAATACCGAACTGTACACCTCGCTGTTGAACAGCGCCCAGGAACACCGCATCGCCGCGGCCGGCTCCTTGGGTAATTCCCGTATCGTCGATTACGCGGTCACCCCGGAAAAACCCTATTGGCCAAAGCCCGGCTTGCTGTTGGCGATCGCTACCTTGTTGGGCCTGAGCCTGGGATCGGCCTTGATATTCCTCAGACATTCCCTGCAGCGCCACGACAACTATCCGGCCTTGCTGGAATATCAAGTGGGTCTGCCGATGTTCGCGGCCATCCCTCATAGCAAGAAGCAACGTAAATTGGCCAGGCTGATCGACCAGGGCAAGGACCGGGAACCGGGAATTCTGGTCAGTCAGGATCCGCTGGATATTTCCGTGGAATCCTTGCGCGGCCTTAGAACCACGCTGGAAGCGACGCTGGCCAGCGACATGAGCAAGGTGCTGATGGTCAGCAGCCCGGCGCCTGGCATGGGCAAATCCTTTGTCAGCACCAATCTTGCGGCCTTGTTGGCCAGCATCAAGAAACGGGTATTGGTCATCGATGCCGACATGCGTAACGGTCAGTTGCATGAGACGTTTTCGGTGGACAAGCAACCAGGGCTTTCCGACTTATTGTCCGGCAAGGCCACGCTTGGCGAAGTGATCATCAGTTTGCCGGATGTTGGCGTGGACTTGATTCCCAGAGGCAGCATGGTGCTGAATCCTGCGGAATTGCTGGTACTGGGCGGCCTTCCCGATATGCTGGAACAGTTGAAGAGCTTTTATAACCATATCGTCATCGATTCGCCGCCGATTCTGGGGGCGACCGATGCCGCCATTATCGGCAAGCACGTCGACGCCACCTTCCTGGTGGTCAAGGAAGGCCGTTACACGGCTCAGGAATTGGAAATTAGCTTCCGGCGCTTCCAACAAGTTGGTGTAAAACCGAATGGTTTCATCATCAACGATATGAAGGAAGGCTCGTCCTATTACCACTATTACGGCTACGGCTACCAACGCGCCGATGATGAGTCGAAAAACGCATCAATATGGGCCGACAAATACCAAGCGGTGGGCGATTGGCTGGGTAAACAACTCGATCGCGAGTTACTCCCCGCCGTGGTAATTTCCAAAGACACCGACGAAGGCGCGCAGGTTTAAGCAATGGTGCTACGCTTCGAAAAAGATTTGCCTGTACTGTTGATCGCGCTGGTTAGCGCATCGACCGTGGCCGCCTTGCCTCAGGTCGAATCCGCCTGGCAAGGGGTCAAGGAAGTGTATGGCGAACAGGATTTCGGCTTGCGTATCCTGCGTGAATTGATGCTGGTAGTGCTGATAATCTACGCATTTTTAGAGCCGCGCCTGCGGAGCGGTGCATTGACCAGTTCCGTACTTGCGTTCTTTGCGGTGATTGCCACTTATATATTGTTCGAAGTCGGCTATGCGCTGTATCTGGACCTGCCGATGGTGGTGCCAATGGCGGGCCTCAGGGTGTTCGAATATATGCCGCTGGCTTTGATAGGCTTCGTCACGGCCCGCTTGGGCGCCGGCAGCTATGTGATTCATCAATTTGCCCATTACCTGCGCTATTACGTGGCGTTGCAGGCCGTGTTGGCGATAGCTCAGGCCATGTGGGCGCCACCCTTGTTCGGGGTTTCTTTTCTGGGCGGCGGGCGGCCATTCGGCACTTTTGTCAGCCCCAACCTGTTTGGCGCGACCATGGCGACCTGCGCATTACTGTTCGCCCTGGTGCCGGGCATGCGCAACTGGCTGATGCTTAGCGTGTTTTTGGCCTTGCTGAGCGGTTCGCGCACGGCGTTCATCAGCTCGCTGCTGGTGTTGTTTTTTGAGGTTTATGCCGCGCTAAGGCCGCGTGATCGTTGGGCGCTGGTGATGCCGGCCCCCATCCTGGCCGTGGCGGCCTTGTTGTTGGCGTCCAGCCCCTTGCTGAGTGGCAGGGATGATGCCAATCCCACCGAGGATGGCCGGATCGATCTGTGGCAACGGGTATTCGCCGACCATATTCATGAGCCCATGGACCTGCTGTTTGGCTGGGGCTTGGGTTTGAGTTCCAATACCATCAACATCCTGTTTGGCGCCGAGCATTTTCCGGGGCAATTCGACTCCGACAGCCTGTACTTATTCCTGTTGAACGGTTACGGGTTAGTGGGCCTGATTGCCTATCTGGCCTTCTTGTGGGTTACGACCCGGATGTCCGTTCATATTCAAAAAGGATTGGTGGTGATGTTCATCTTCGTCGCCGGACTGACATTCAATATGTGGGAATATTTTCCGCAGAACGCGATGTTGATGTTCCTGTGGGGCATGGTACTGGGTACCGGATATCAGGCTAATCCGGTTCCGATAGCGGCGCGCTCGGTTTCCTCGGGTGTGTATTATCAACGCCCATTCTGAGCAAACGGATACGGCGACAGATACCATGTTCAAGCTATTGAAACAAAAACGGCTATTTGGCGACGCATTCTGGGCCTTGTTCGGTCAATTGGTGTCCGCCATCACGTTGTTGGTGGGTACGCGCGTGCTTACCGAACTGGTAACGCCCGATATTTATGGACAAGTCGCCTTATTGAATGGATTCGTCGCGTTGGGGGTTGCGGTTTTTTCCTATCCCTTCATTTGCGCCGGCATGCGCTTATTGCCTGAATGCCGCAACCAGCGGGAACGCGCGAGTTTATATAGCGTGGTGTCCGGCCTGACCGCGCGGTCAAGCGCGCTGGCGATAGGGCTGTTGCTACTAGGTGGCGGGGCATACGTTTACGGCATGGATGGCGATATCTGGTTGTTTGTGCTGACCGCCATTTTGCTGGCGGTGACGGTCCGTAGGGAACTGGGGATACAGTTGCTGATCGGCGAACGCAAACAACGCGGTGCCAGTCTTTGGCAAACCAGTGACAGCCTACTGCGCCCGCTGTTTGCGATAGGTTTGGTGTGGTTTATGGGCCAAAAGGCTGCCTGGGTGTTGGCGGGTTATATTTTGGCTAGCCTGATTTCGAATACGATTTGGGCTATCGTCGGAGGCGAGAAAACCGACGAGCATATGCGGACCCAGCCTTTTATCCTCCGCACATTCAAACGTGACGTCTGGGCTTATGCAGCCCCATTAATTCCGATGGAACTGATCTTCTGGATGAGCGGATTGGGCGATCGCTATGTAATCGGTTATATGTTGACGGCGACGGAGGTAGGGTTATACGCGGCGACTTACACCATCATCAACGAGGCATTCAATCGCAGTGCCATGGTCTTGCTGCGTATTTTTCAGCCGGTCTATTTTCAAGCGAGTTCGGAAAACCAAAACAAGGACGCTCGCATGGTGTTGTGGATATGGATGGCCTGTTTAGCCGCGCTAGGGATGGTTGGTATTTCGTTGTTATGGTTTACCAAAGACTGGGTTGCAACCTGGATATTGGCTAAATCCTATCATTCGGCGGTTGAGTTGATGCCAGCCATCGCGCTCGGCTGCGCATTGCATGCCTTGGGTACCGTGGTGGCGCAACCGCTGCTGGCCAATAAACGAACGAAAGTGATGTTGAAAGGCCGTGTCTGCGGCGCGGTGGTGGCCGCCATCAGCATACCGCTGATGGTTCATTATTACGGATTACCGGGGGCAGCGATGGCCAACCCTATTTATTTCGGCGTAGAAGCCTTGGTTTTAACGATGCTGGCCAAGCCGTGGCGCTATCTCGGCGCGAAGAACATGGGCATGATTAATCCGGCCGAAGATGAAACAGTGCGCCTAAGGGCTTCGGCATGAGCATCTTCGGCATTCCATCACTCAGCAATAACCAGCAGCGAATGCTTAAGGCACGTGTACTGCAACAGATTTGTTTATCCAAGGTGAATACCATGACAACCGCGACAACAATAACGGAAATTTACGGCGAAACTTTGCACGAATGTGTAGCCTGCGGAGACGGGAAGATCAGATATTGGCGCCAGAAAAATTTTCACTATACTGAAAGCGCCAAACAGAGTGAGTTCCATATCTACCGCTGCGATAACTGCGGCACCGGCTTCCTGAATCAACCGCCACATGCCCAATGGTTGCAAGACATTTACGAGTATTCCGGTCAAGCGCTGACTCAGGCAATCAGCCTGGAGAAAGTGTTGGCTAGAGAAGCCGTATTTCCCAATTGCACGGTGGACGCCGAGCGCATGAGCAGGGCGGCCAACCTGTTTAACTGGTCTGGTAATAGAAGGGGGCTTGACGTTGGTTCCGGCTTCGGTTTTTACACCCAGGCACTCAGGAAAATCGGTTATAGGACCGTCAGTATCAATCCTGGGAAATTCGAAAATCAGGTTTTCAAGGATTTGAATGGCGATGACCCGCTGCCCGTAATGTTCGAAAATTATCAAGCTTCCGAGCCGTTTGGGGTGGTGATCATGTCGCAGGTATTGGAGCATTTGCTGGAACCGGATCGCGCCATCGGCAAGGTATCCGATCTGCTGGCGGCCAATGGCGTCTTTGCTTGCGCGGTACCCAATTACGATTCGTTTTTGGTCAAGCTGCTAGGCACTCGGGAAAACGCATGCCTGTGGATACCGGAGCATGTCAATTATTTTACCCGGAAAGGGCTGGAGGCCTTACTCGAACGCAACGGTTTTCGCGTCGTCAGGGCGGAGCAAATCACCCGCATCCCGTTCGATGCCCTGTCCAGAAGGCTAGGGCTGAAAGGTCGGCCGGCCGCAATCGCCGACGCGTTGGTAAAGTATTTGCAGATTCCGTTTGCCGGTCTGATGAATTTCCTGGGTCTGGGTATCTACATCAATCTATACGCGGTAAAGAAATAAGGCGCTTGCCTCGCCTTTGAACAAGAAATTTATGTTGACTATCGTTATTTTGACCAAAAACGAGGAGGCCAATTTGCCTCGCTGCCTGGCGGCTATTCCGGAACGCTATCCCATCGTGATTGTGGACTCGGGAAGTACCGATAATACCGTCGCCATTGCCAATAGCCGGGGATGCCGTATTTATAGCAATCCCTGGCCGGGGTTCGCTGAGCAGCGGAATTTTGCGATCGATCGTTGTGACATCGACACGCCTTGGATTCTATTCGTCGATGCCGATGAGGTCTATCCGCGGAGCTTCTACGACCAGTTCGAGTCGGAAACCGTCGCGGATAGCGCGATCGATGTGATGATGGTGCCGTCGATACTGTATCTCAGGGACAAACGCCTGAATCACGCGCCGGGCTATCCGATTTACCACCCTCGGCTGGTGCGCCGGGAAACGGTTCGATTCGTCCGTAACCATACCGGACATGGCGAGGCCGTCCTCGACACTTGCAAGATAGGTCATGGCGACATTCCCTACCACCATTACTTTTATCATGGCGAAATCATCGAATGGATGCACAAACACGTCGACAAGGCCGCTCAGGAAGTAAGGCTTCAACCGACTGCGGGTGCGGTGATGACCACTCGCGGCCGGTTGAGCGTTTTATTGGGGCGGTCCTGGCTCCGGGTGGTCGCCCGGTTTTTATATCACTTCGTGTTTCGGGGTGGTTTTTTGGACGGAGTTGCCGGGTTGGAGTTTGCGCTGATGTTTACTTGGTATGAGGCAACCATTTATCTGCAAGCAAAAGCCGGTATTCAGGCAAGGTAAAGAATATGAAAGTTTCTCTGGTTTTAGCCACGCTGGGAAGAGATACGGAACTGGTGGATTTCTTGAAATCCCTACTGTACCAGTCCTACAAAAATTTCGAGCTGATCATCATTGATCAGAATCAGGACGGCAAAATCGACGCCGTCGTCGCACCATTCATGGATTGTTTCGACGTGAAGCACGTGAAAGTCGATTTCACGGGCAACGCCAGGGCCAGGGATTACGGCATCGGTCTTGCCCAGGGCAGAATCGTCGCGTTTCCGGATGACGATTGCGTTTATGAAAAAAGCGTCCTGAGAAAAGTCGTTGCCGAATTCGAGTGCCGCAAGGATCTCGGCATCCTGGTCGTGGGTTCGTACGACTTCGCATCCACCCGGTTCAGCATCGGCGTCAACAGCCGCACGCCCCGGTATTTTTCACGCTTGCGGATGATGGGTGTCGAATTCACGCATTTTTTTGATCTGAAAAGGATAGATCGCCAGCAGTTCCATCTGGACCACGATTTCGGCATCGGTTCCAAATATTCGGGCGGGGAGGGCTTCGAGCTCTTATATCGTTTGCTGCGCGCCGGCGCCACGGCTTTTTATACGCCCAAGATCAGGATTTATCATGCGGACAAGGATCACTACAAACTGGGAACCAGCAGGATGCTGGCTTATTCCACCGGCATCGGCGCATACATTCGGAAATTCGCCAATCAGCAGGATCTGTTCATTCTGTATTACATCCTTCGCAAGATGTTTATCGCGCCGGTCTTCAAGATGATGCTGGCTTTGCTGTTATTAAATCCGAAAAAATTGAGTTATTCCTTTTACAACCTGGTCGGCATCTGGCGTGGATTTCTGGCTTATGGCAGGTAGGAAAAAGGTCAATACCTTTAAGCGGGTTTTGTACCTTGAACCCTGTACTTAACCATTCCGCTTTTTATAAACAGTTTCAGGAGAGATCAATGGATATAGGCATAGTTACCACCCATGTGCCGCCGGCCAAGGGTTACGGCGGGGTGTCCGTCACTTGTGGCGTTTTGACCAAGGCCTGGGCCGAGCGAGGTCATAAGATGGTATTGGTCGCATCCGACGAATCGATAACCGGCCGGTTGCGGCCGGAGGACGTGCAACTCGGCGAACAAGTCGAGGTTCGGCTTTACCGTTGCTACGGTTTCAGGCGCTGGGGATTTGGGCTTGGCGCGATACCCGCGCTGTTTGATCTGTGTCTTAGGGCGCCCATGGTCTATATACACGGCATCGCCACCTGGCCGTCCACGCTTGCGGCAGTGTTTTGCTGCTTGCTGGGCCGGCCGTTCATGGTGGCCGTTCACGGCGGACTGATGCCGGAGCATGTCGACCTGATTCGGCGCCGGAAACCGCATAAGTGGCTGTTCTACAAATGCTTGACCTTTCCAACCCTGCGCCGGGCCATCGCCGTGCATTGCACCAGTGATACCGAGGCCAAGGGCGTGCGCGACGTGCTGGGCAACGACGCCCGAATCCTGCTGGTACCGAACGGCATCGATGCGAGACATATCAAAGTCGCCAATTATCCGGCGGGAGAGGGCATGCGGCTGTGCTTCCTGGGACATATTCAGCAGGAAAAAGGCATCAATGCCTTTATCAGGGCATGGCTGAAAGTGCGGCGACCGGCGGATAGTCTGGTGATTGCCGGTCGAAGCGTCGACGGCGCCTATTTCGAGGAATTTCAGGCGCTGGTCAAGCAGGCGCAAGGTGCCATCGTCTATCGCGGCTACCTCGAGCACGGCGAAGTCCTGGATTTACTGGCGTCCAGCCACTTCCTGGTGTTGCCTTCCGGTCTGGAGGAAGCCGGCGGCATGCGCGAGAACTTCGGCAATGTAGTCGCCGAAGCGATGGCATCGGGACGTCCGGTGCTGGTTGCCAAAGGCTTGGCCTGGGATCATCTGGAAGGCTTTGGCGCTGGTTTTATGTTCGAAAGAAACGAAGCCTCGGTCTGCAAGGCGCTGAGCAGGGCGCAATCCTTGAACAGCATGGATTGGGAGCGTATGTCCTGGAGCGGGCGACACTATGTGGAAAATCATCTTGATCCCGTGAAGCTTGGGGATTGGGTCTGGCAAGCGATGACCAACCCCATGCAGGACAGCGGCTTACGGCAACTTGCCGAGGGTTCGTCGCATGAGTAAGGTTGGCCTGATCGTTCCCACGCTTAATGCCGGCAAACTTTGGGAATCCTGGCTAGATGTCTTCGAACAACAGACGCGTAAACCGGATTATCTGTTATTGATCGATTCGACGTCCAATGACAACACCGTTGCGATGGCCAGAAGCAGGGGCTTCGAGATTCAGGTCATTCCCCAGTCGGCGTTCAATCACGGCGGCACTCGCCAGTTCGGCGTTAACGTGCTGGCGGGTGTGGAGATCATTGTCTTCCTGACCCAGGATGCCTTATTGGCTGGCCCCGACGCCATCGAAAAGTTGATTGAGGCCTTCGACGATGAACGCGTGGGCGCGGCCTATGGACGCCAGTTGCCGCATCGGGATGCCGGGCCGATTGCCGCTCATGCCCGTCTTTTCAATTATCCGGCCGAGAGTCAGTTGCGGGGCTTGGAAGACAAGGCCAGCTTTGGCATAAAAACGGTATTTATCTCCAACTCGTTTTCGGCCTATCGGCGCAAGGCGCTGATGCGGGTAGGCGGTTTTCCGGTTGATACCATCATGAACGAAGATACCTATGTAGCCGGCAAGATGTTGGTTTCCGGCTGGAAAGTCGCGTATCGCGCCGATGCCCAGGTGTTTCATTCTCACGATTACAGCTTCCTGGACGAATTTAAACGTTACTTCGATATCGGTGTGTTTCATACCCATACCTCTTGGCTGCAAGAAACATTCGGCGGAGCCAGCGGCGAGGGCCTGCGTTTCGTGGTATCGGAAATGCGTTATCTGCGGAAACACTCCCCTTGGCTGATACCGTCCGCAATACTGCGCACCGGCTTGAAATGGCTGGGATTCAAGCTGGGTGGAGCGGTGAAGTTTGGCTTACCACTCGCCGTCAGCAGAAACTTAAGCTTGCACAAAGCCTATTGGGTACGCAGTTAGCCACACACCGCTGTTTGGGCGATTAAAATTGCCCAAGGTATGACGCGTGGCTTAGCTAACCCCCTTTTTCAGAACCAGCAAGCGATTATTGGCGGGCATTGCCGTATCGGATTGCAAACTTAGCCCGATGGATGTCGCTAATGACAGGATGTATTCAAAATCCTTGATGCCGCTCAGGGCATTTCGGCTCTTAAGCCATTCATCGAAACGGGCATTACTGTCGCTGGTATAGCGGCCGTCGTAATTGAACGGGCCGTAAATACAGATCAGCGCCTCGGCGTTCAGGTAAACGCCCAAGCGGTCGAAAAACAATTCCACTTCCCGCCGACTCATGATGTGCAGCGTATTGGCGGTAAATAATCCACCCATGCTATCGCAGGGCCAAACCTCGTCAGTAACATCAAGGCACAATGGCGGTTTCAGGTTGCCCAGTTGCGCGTCTTCCATCCACAAACGTATGCCGGGAATATTTTCCCGCCTGTCGGTGGGCTGCCAATCGACATGCGGCAGATGCCTGGCAAAATGGCAGGCATGCTGGCCCGTGCCGCTGCCGATCTCCCAAACCGTGGTACGGCGGGAAAATACGCGGCTAATAACCTGCAAAATAGGATCTTTATTATTTTCGCAGGCTTGGGAAAAGGGTTTCTGGGAAGTCATGGCTGATGGATTGGTGTTATCTTATGGCTTTCACTGTACTGTTTTTGAAAATGGAAGTAAAACAAATCAACGGCTTAATGGAGGTCGAGGCCGCGGATTGGAATCGGCTGGCCGGATTTGATTATCCATTTCTGCGCCACGAATTTATGTCGGCACTGGAGCAGAGCGGTTCAATTTGCGAACAAACCGGTTGGCTGCCTTCGCATTTACTGGTGATGGAGAAGGGCGAACTGCTCGCCATCATGCCCCTGTATCTGAAACGGCATTCCTGGGGCGAGTTTGTATTCGATCAACAGTGGGCGCAGGCCTATCAGCAACAGGGTATGGAATATTATCCAAAATGGCTCACCGCCGTCCCGCTGACGCCTTGCCAAGGGCGGCGTATAGCCATCAGACAGGGCGCCGATTCGCTCGCCGTCATGCAATGTTTGCTGACGTATATCCAACAGCTTTCGGAGCTGCAAAACGTTTCGTCATGGCATTGTCTGTTTCCCGTAAAACCACAACTCGAACAACTACGCTCCCTGGGATTGAGCGTCCGCGAGGGTGTGCAGTTTCATTGGTTCAACCGGGGTTACCGCGATTTCGATGACTATCTGCAAAGCTTCAGCGCCAGCAAGCGCAAAATGTTGAAGCGCGAACGGCGGTTGGTGGCGGAGCAAGACATT
>JAJRDU010000036.1 GCA_028748685.1 Methylococcaceae bacterium | reverse complement strand
GTTGTACTCGCCGTTCGCTAGATTGATGGCATTCTCGCGGTCTTGCTGGGCGCGGTTCACTTCATTGAACGACGGCTGCACCGGCACCGGCGGGTTGACGTTTTTTAGCTGCACTTGATTGATCGAGACGCCCAGTCGATAACGTTCGGCCAAATCGCGGGTACGCAGCAGCGCGGTCTCCTCGATCTCCTGTCGGCCAACGGTGATGATTTCATCGACCGTCCGGTCACCGACCACCTCGCGCATCACCGCTTCGGAAATGTCTCTTAGCGTTAGGCCAGGGTCGCGGACATCGAACAAATATTTCTCGGGATCGGTAATCCGGTATTGCACGATCCACTCTACTAAGGCCGAATTCAGGTCGCCGGTGACCATGGACTTTTCCAGGGCCGGCTCGTCGCCGATTTGATCGGGATTGGTAAAACCGGGGGTGGCAAAGCCGAACTCCAGTTTCTGCTGGCGCTGGGTCGGCACTTCGATCACGCTGTCGACGCCCAACGGAATCTTGAAATGCAGGCCGGGCGGCACTTTATTAATGTACTCGCCAAAACGCAGCACGATACCTTCCGATTCCGCCGGAATGGTATAAAACGACATCGATACCGCGATCAACACCGCGATGGTCATCAGCACGGACAGCGGCGAAACCGGCAATGAATCGAACAGGCGATGAAAAATAGGATTGGGATCGTTCATGCACGGCCTCCAGTTTGAAAACGGTGGGAAGAAACAAGCATAACCCTTGTTCAATCGATTTGCAGCACCTTGGCTCCGCGTATCTTTCCGGTCTTGAGTTCGATCAAGGCCTGGTTGGCCTGTTCAAGCGGAAAGACCTGAATCTCCGGCTTTAAATCCATTTCGGCCGCAAGGCTCAAAAACTCCATGACATCGCGGCGGGTAATGTTGGCGACGCTCTTGATCTCCTTTTCCCGCCACAGGTGCAGCGGATAATCCAGGTCCAACAGGCTGCGCTTGTCGCCTTCCTTGCGTATCGCGTTGATCACCAGCCTGCCGCCCGCTTCCAGATTCGCCAAGGCTTCCACTATCGGCTGCCAGGCCGGCGTGGTATCGATAATGCTGTCCAGCTTATGTGGCGCCCGTTCGGTGGTCTCACCAGCCCACACCGCGCCCATTTCCCTGGCAAACGCTCGTTCTTCGGGGCTACGGGCAAATACATAGACTTCGGTATTTGGATACTGCTGCCTCGCCATCATTAACACCAGATGCGCGGATGCGCCGAAGCCGGTCAACCCCAGGCGTTGCCCATCTTTTAAACCGGTCAGGCGTAGCGAGCGGTAGCCGATCGCACCGGCACACAGCAAGGGTGCCGCCTGCACATCGGAAAATTGCTCGGGGATCGGATAGGCGAAGGATTCGCCGACCGTCATATACTGCGCATAGCCGCCGTGGGCATCGCGGCCCGTCGCCGCGAAGGCTGGACACAGGTTTTCGTTGCCAGACAGACAGAACTTGCATTGCCCGCAAGCCGAAAAAATCCAGGCCACCCCCACGCGATCACCAATTTTAAGGGTATTGACCCGATTGCCGACCGCCGCCACATCGCCGACCACTTGATGGCCGGGAATGATAGGCAATCGGGGCGGCGGCGTTCGGCCTTCGATTTCATCCAACTCGGTATGGCAAACCCCGCAGGCCAAAACTCTCAGCAGGATCTCATATTCACCGGGCACCGGAACCGGCAACTCGGTCAGTGTCAACGGCTGGTGATGCTCCGAGAGATCACAAAGCCTTTCCAATAGCATTGCCTTCATCGCGCCCTCCCGCCACCCGACAGCCATGTTGGAATTTGATTTTTTGCCCTTGCATTTTGCTACGATAGTTTCCTCGAAGCTATCGTTATATCAACGGCGTATAGGTGGTCGTCACCGAAGTCGATCGACTCAGGGCACTGGTAAACCGCGAGGGACGGCTTTCGAGTGATGTATATATTTAGGGAAACTCTGAGCAAGTTGATTCCGTTCATGGTTCGACATGCTCACCACGAACGGAATCAATCACTTACCGTTCGTCCTGAGCCTGTCGAAGGACTTAATCAGAGTTTCCTTAGAGTGGCGGCAACCTGCTCCGATTTCATCGTAGCCTTAGATGCTTTTGATACAGTTTTTGGCTTAAATGGGGCCGTGAATTAGATTAGTTTCACCCAACATACCCACATAAACATCAAACGCCTCGAATTTGGCGTTGACAAACATGTCCCAGCCCTAGTAAATGATGTAAAAGTTGTGATCCATGAAACCATAAACCCCGAGGTATTATCATGAAACTATATTACAGCCCCGGCGCGTGTTCGCTGTCACCTCATATCGTAGCTTGCGAAGCGGAGTTGGCGTTTGAATTGATTAAGGTCGATTTACAGAGCAAAGTGACCGAGACGGGTGATGATTTCCGCCGGATCAATCCTAATGGCTATGTGCCAGTGCTGATACTCGATGATGGTAATAAGCTCACGGAAGGACCGGCTATCGTCCAGTATCTTGCCGACCGCGCGCCCGATAAAAAATTGGCCCCGGCGTCGGAAACATTCGAGCGTTATCTACTGCAACAGTGGTTGAACTTCATTTCAACCGAAATTCATAAAAGCTTTTCACCGCTGTTTGATGCCTCGGCACCGCAAGCGATTAAAG
>JAJRDU010000035.1 GCA_028748685.1 Methylococcaceae bacterium | reverse complement strand
CGATTCCGAGGAGGCGATGATCAGCAGCGGATTTTGCGAGTCTTTAAAGCCGTGTTCGCGATGATAGCGATGAGCCGCTTCTCTGAGGGTGGTGTAGCGGATGGCTTCCATTGCCGGATTGACCAACACCACCAAGTTGCCAAATCCGAGGCGCGGTTCGTCGTTATCGGGTTGGGTCATCCTCTCCAGCAGCACTTGATGTAGGGCATTAAAGATCACCGACGCGCCGAGGCTATGACCAATTGTCAGCAAGTGGTTTTGTCCAGGGCTTTTGCTGTTAACGGCGGTTTCCACCCGCAATAAAAAATCCGATAGCGCATTGCGGCCGACTTCTTCGCTGACCGATTTTCTATCCCAGAAAGATAATAGCCTTAATCCGGGAAATGAGATCGTCTCGCCGCGCCAACCAACATAAATACCCGTGACTTTAAAGGTGGGGTTGCGTAATTTGGTTTCTTTTAAGCTTTCCTTGAAGCGCCTTACGTTAATATCATCTTCGTTGGCATTGTGGTGCCAGCCGTGGACAAAAATGGTGACATATTGCGGTTGTCGTTCTTGCTTTAATAGGTTCAATAAAGATTCCGCTTGTTTCCTTTCATAAAATTGGCCTTGGTCGTCGATTTCCACGAATCCCAAGGTGTACTCATCGTCTTTATTTACGATCAGATTCGAGGTATTACAGATATTGAGTCGATTTTGTTCGCAAGGAACGTCGCTAATGTTCGAACGAAAATGCTGTTGTTGAACGCAGCCCGCGCAAATTAAGGTTAGTAACAGCCAGGCGGGAATTAATCTAGTTGAAACCATTATGTTTTTTACTGAAATAAAATTTGGTTGGTGGTGGACTAGTACGGTGCGCACAAAACAAAAACGCTGAAATGCGCAATAGTAATCCAATCGTGAAGTTATATTTTATTTTAAAGAGGCGTAGATGAACGTTGCGAATAATCCATTAGTGTTAGTGAACAAAACATATTCAGGGGTTGGCGGGCTGGTGTATTTTATATGCTATTTCTTAATATTAATGCCGAAAAAAAGCATACTCATATTTTCTGGTAATGTGATATTTAATCAATCAATAAAAATTCGTAACCCGGCCTTCAATTGACATGAAAATACCTGCTTTTCTAATATTCGATCTGGATGGAACGATCAGCGATCCTTCCATTGGTATTGGCCGCTCGCTAAATTATGCGCTTTCCGCCTTCGATTATCCGATATTGGCTGAGCAAGAGGTCTCGCAATACATCGGGCCACCGCTGGATCAAACGTTCAGGCTGTTGACGCAATCCACGTCGCAAACCCACGTACAGGACTTGGTTAACAAGTATCGGGAACGATATGCGGATGTTGGGTTTGCCGAAAATGTTTTGTATCCCGGCATCGCCGAAGCTTTGGCAAGCTTGGCGGCGCAAGGTATGCCGCTGGGTTTGTGCACTTCAAAGCCGCTGAAATTCGCGGAACGAATCTTGACCTTGTTTGAACTGCGTGAGTACTTTAGTGTTACCAGTGGTGGTGATGTTGGAATTCAGAAAACGCAGCAATTGCGTGCCTTGCTTAACGGTGGCGCGGTCGGGGCTGCATCGACCATGATCGGTGATAGGGCGGTGGATATTCAAGCCGCCGTCGCTAACGGTTTTCGTTCGGTCGGCGTGCTGTGGGGCCATGGCAGCCAGGCCGAACTGACGGCGGCCGAACCCAATTTGCTATTGCATTCGCCGGAACAACTGATGTACTTGGGTCAACGAAACGGGGGATGAATGCTAGTGTCGGCTTTCCGCTTGTTCAAAATCCTACCATTCGACCTCTCCAACATGAAACGGAATCAAAACTTGTACCTTCCCCGTTTCCGAAAAAAGGCATTTTTGCCATGCGCCAGACAAAAGCTGCTGATTATCCAGCAGTATCTGCTGTTACGCTGTGCAGACGCGGACAATGTGGTGTCTCGATCATCCCAAAAAGCTTACTCCAACACCGTTACCCGATTAAGCGCCCCTCTGTACTTCCACGTACTTCAGGCAATTTAAGCATCTATCAAAGCCATACTCGATAAGCCTGACTACTTTGGCATCAATACTGCTGTTATTTATATATGACGTTTTTATCGGCTGTATGCTGAACGGCTACCGAATGCCGTCGTCCTCAAGCCCGAAAACCAATAGTTGTAAAATAATATGTGCCTCATTATTCATAAACCCAAAGGGGTTCAAGTTCACCCAGACTTGCTGCATTCAGCCTGCCAGTACAATCCTCACGGCTATGGCTTGATGGCTCTCACCGGCCCGCAAAAAATCAGTATTCACCGACATCACTGTACAAATTTTGATGAGCTGCGCCGCGCTTATATGCAGGTGGCAAAACATGAATGCGTTATACACCTGCGTTTATGCACTCGGGGCAACATAACCAGAACGAATACACATCCGTTTCGAGTGACCAACTCGATTTACATGGCCCACAACGGCACCCTGAACATCCATTGCCGCCTGCCAGGCCGTTCCGACAGCTGGCATATTGTGAATGACTATTTGACCCCGCTATTGCAGCAAACCCCGAAAATACTGCATAACGAAGCGTTTCAACAAAACCTCGCCGCTAAGATAGGACCTAACAACCGATTGGTGTTTATGGATGCTCAGCAGAAGAAAACCATTATTATCAATCAGCAGCTGGGCGTTGAGTATCAAGGCCTATGGCTGAGCAATACCAAATGGTTTGACGCTGCCAGCTTCGGTCTATCGCTGCCTGATTCGCCGAGCGGCACGGCTCAAATTCTTAACAAACCCGAGCTTAAATTTTTCCATACTTTTCGTCGTTCGGGATTAAGCCATTTACCTTATTTACCGGTATTCAATTAGTCGTGACCTTCCCCGACTGAACAACCGCTTCGAGAGCTTTTAGCGCGGTAGAATGCCGCTTTTAACCAGCAGCCCCCTCGCGTATGAATGGCTAAAAATCATTGGATGCGTTATATCGGCATTCAATCCAGATTATCGGTCACAGCTCCCTTAGGCGCCGAACTGACCCGCTTGGCATATTTTGCCAATACGCCTCGGGTATAACGCGGAGCGGGCTGTTTTGACAGAGGGGTGATGGCTTGATTTCGTTTCAAGGGTTTATGAGACCAAGCACGTGCTCGATTACTGATTTTCGAGCTTAGCCAAATCCCGCACCGCACCCTTGTCGGCGGATGTAGCAAAGTGGGCATACGCCTTGAGCGCCACCGAAACCTTGCGGGAACGCGGCTTGGCTGGTTTCCAGCCCAGCTTGTCTTGTTCCGCGCGGCGCTGGGCCAACTCTTCGTCGGATACCAATACATTGATCGCACGATTGGGAATATCGATACGAATCCGATCTCCGTTTTTCAGCAAGCCGATCGCTCCACCCGCCGCCGCTTCCGGCGAACAGTGGCCGATCGATAAGCCTGAGGTCCCGCCGGAAAAGCGGCCGTCGGTCAGCAGCGCACAGGCTTTGCCCAGGCCCTTGGACTTGATGTAGCTGGTCGGATAAAGCATTTCCTGCATGCCCGGTCCGCCTTTGGGGCCTTCGTAGCGCACTACCACCACGTCGCCGGCCTTGACCTTATCGTTCAGGATGTTTTCCACGGCTTCGTCCTGCGACTCGACCACATGGGCATTGCCTTCGAACACCAGCAAGCTGTCGTCCACGCCGGCGGTTTTTACCACGCAGCCATCCAGGGCGATATTGCCGTACAGTACCGCCAGACCACCTTCCTTGCTGAAGGCATGCTCGAACGAACGGATACAACCTTCGGCGCGATCCAGATCCAGGCTCGGCCAGCGGCTGTTCTGACTAAAGGCAACCTGAGACGGAATCCCGGCAGGCCCCGCCAAATAAAAAGTTTTTACCGCATCGCTTGGGTTAGCCGTAATGTCCCATTGCGCCAAGGCTTCGCCCAGGGTTTTGGCATGCACGGTGGGTACGTCGGTATGCAGTTTACCGGCGCGGTTAAGTTCAGCCAGAATCGCCATAATGCCGCCAGCACGGTGCACGTCTTCGACGTGATATTTGTTGGTGTTCGGCGCTACTTTGCACAACTGCGGCACCAGCTTGGACATGCGGTCGATGTCCGCCATCGTGAAAGCTATGCCGGCCTCTTGGGCGATGGCCAGCAAATGCAAAATGGTGTTGGTCGAGCCTCCCATCGCAATATCCAGGGCGATGGCATTTTCGAAGGCTTTAAAGCCAACGGAACGCGGCAGTACCGACTCGTCGCCCTGTTCGTAATACTGTTTGGCCAATTCAACGATACGTCGCCCGGCTTGTTTGAACAGTTGTTCACGGTCGGCGTGGGTGGCGACCAGCGTACCGTTGCCCGGCAAGGACAGGCCCAGTGCCTCGGTGAGGCAGTTCATGGAATTTGCGGTGAACATGCCCGAGCAGGAACCACAAGTCGGGCAGGCGGAGCGTTCGACCGCAGCCAGATCGCTATCGGAGACTTTACTGTCGGCCGCCATCACCATGGCGTCGATCAAATCCAGCTTTTTGATTTCGATGGAGTGGCTTTGCGGATTGGCTAAGCTGACTTTGCCGGCCTCCATCGGGCCGCCGGACACGAAGATCACCGGGATATCGATGCGCATCGCCGCCATCAACATGCCGGGAGTGATTTTGTCGCAATTGGAAATGCAGACCAAGGCATCGGCGCAGTGCGCATTGACCATGTATTCGACGCTATCGGCAATTAAATCACGGCTGGGCAAGCTGTACAGCATGCCGTCATGGCCCATGGCAATGCCGTCATCGACCGCTATGGTGTTGAATTCTTTGGCCACGCCACCCGCTTGTTCAATCTCGCGAGCCACTAGCTGTCCCAGATCTTTCAAATGCACATGGCCGGGTACGAACTGGGTGAAGGAGTTGGCAATGGCGATGATGGGCTTGTCGAAATCGCCTTCTTTCATGCCGGTGGCGCGCCACAATGCGCGCGCACCCGCCATATTGCGGCCTTGAGTGGTAGTATGAGAACGGTATGCAGGCATGGTAATTCCAACTGAACGCAAAAAGCAGCACTTAAACTGCCGAGGTGGAAAGGGCGTCATTAATCGCAGGGTTATCCTGCGGTTAACTCCGTTATAAATTAAAAACTATCCCAGCCGCTGGATCTGCGGCGCCAGCTGATTTTGGGCAGGATAAAGCCTAGTAACACGCCGAACAAGGATAGTCCGCCGCCGTAAAGAAACCAGTCCTGATTGCTGCTGTCGGTCAATGCCTGATTTTCGCGTTTCAATTGTTGCAGCTCGCGTTGCGCGGCGGCTAATTCCTCCTGAAACAGATCGCGTTGTTGCTTGAGTTGTATAGCACTGGCGGCGGTTTGTTGGAGTTCACTCAGCTCGGTGCTGAGTTTGTCGCGTTCCTTGCCGACGTCTTGATTGCTGGCTTGGGCGGCTTTTAGTTGCTTGTTTTCTTCCAGCACGGCTTCCAGCTTCTTGTTGGCCGCTTCCAGTTGACTGCGGGCGCTGGGCTCGCTGGTCATGTAGCGTGTCAGGATGAAGCCCTCGGCACCGTTGCTGGCTTGGACATAGGTGTAGCCGTTTTCGGTATTTTCTCCCAGCACGGTCAGTGGTGTGCCATTGGCCAGCATTTTGACAATCTTGGTGCGTTCGCTTTCACCACTACGCAAGGGGATATCGACACTGTCGGTAACATAAGCCGTTCGGGCATTTGCCAAGCCGCCGATGCTGAATAGAACAAACACACAGGCTAGTGATCTTTTCACGGTTACGCTCTTTGGATAATGAATTAAACCGGTAATTCTAGCGAAATTATCGGCGGATGAGAAATTCCAGCAGCGCTTTTTGCGCATGAAGGCGGTTCTCCGCCTCGGGAAAAATCGCGCTTTGCGGGCCGTCGATGATGTCCTCGGTCACTTCTTCGCCACGGTGGGCCGGCAGGCAGTGCATGAATAAGGCATCGTCTTTGGCGGCCCGCATGGTTTGCGCATTGACTTGAAATGCGCGGAAGGCGATTTCGCGTTTTTTCTGTTCGTCTTCCTGGCCCATGCTGGCCCAGACGTCGGTGACTACCAGATCGGCTTGTCGCGCGGCCTGTTCGGGCGTGTCGTAAAAAGCGACTTTATTGCCAGCCGCTTCGACGATGCTTTGCTCTGGGCGATAATCAGCGGGGCAGGCGATATTAAGTTTGAAGTCGAATTGGCGAGCCGCGTTAATATAGGAATGACACATATTGTTGCCGTCGCCGACCCAGGTCACGGTCTTGTCGGCGATGTCGCCGCGCAATTCGAAATAGGTCTGCATGTCGGCCAGCAATTGGCAGGGATGCAGCAAATCGGTCAGGCCGTTGATGACGGGTACCCGCGAATGTTTTGCGAAGGTGGTGACGGTCTCGTGCTTGTGCGTTCGTAGCATGATGCAATCGACCATGCTGGAGATGACCTTGGCGCTGTCTTCCATAGGTTCGCCACGGCCCAGTTGGGTATCGCGCGGCGACAGGAATATCGCGCTACCGCCGAATTGCGCCATGCCGGCTTCGAAAGAGATGCGGGTGCGGGTCGACGACTTTTCAAAGATCATCGCCAAGACACGGCCTTTCAGAGGTTGAAAATCGGGATCGCGGTGGTTTTTGAGCTCGATGGCACGATTTATCAGGGCGCGCAGTTCAGTGCTGGATAAATCCAGCAGGCTGATGAAGTGTCTGGGTTGCATGATTGATGTTACCGGGTGTATTCCTGAATTAGCTCTGACAGAATTTCGGTCAGCATGACAATTTGTGAGTCGTCGATCAGTAGTGGCGGCAAGAGGCGTATGGTGTTGTCGGCCGTGACATTGATCAGCAAGCCCTTCGCTAGCGCCTGGCCGACCAGTTCGCCGCAAGGCCGGTCGAGTTCTATGCCTATCATCAGGCCCAGATGGCGGATGTTGACGACGTGCGGATTGCCGGCGATTTTTTCGCCGATTTCGGCGCAAATTTGTTGGCCCTTGCGTTCGACATCGGCTATCAGCCGGCCGTCTTCGAGCGAGGCGAGTACCGCCAGCGCCGCGCTGCAAGCCAGCGGATTTCCGCCGAATGTCGAGCCATGGTTGCCCGCGGACAATACTTCCGCCGCCTTGCCCTTGGCCAGGCAGGCGCCTATCGGTACGCCGTTGCCCAAAGCCTTGGCCATGGTGCAGACGTCGGGCAGGATGTCGTTATGCTGGTAAGCCAGGAACTTGCCGGTACGGCCGACGCCGGTTTGAATCTCGTCCAGCATCATCAGCAGATTGTGCCTGTCGCATAAGGCACGAATGCGGTTTAAATAATCGGGAGTGGGAATGTTGACGCCGCCTTCGCCTTGAACTGGTTCAACCAGAATCGCGACGATATTCTTGTCCGCTTCGATAGCCGCGCCGATGGCATCGATATCGTCGTAAGCGACTTGGACGAAGCCCTCCAGCAGGGGCGCAAAGTCCTGCTTGATTTTGCTATTGCCGGTCGCGCTCAGCGCGCCCATGGTGCGGCCATGAAAGCTTTTATCCATGGTCAACACCACGGGTTTTGCTATGCCTTGTTGGTGGCCGTACTTGCGCGCCAGCTTGATGGCCGCTTCGTTGGCCTCGGTGCCGGAATTGCAAAAAAACATGTTGTCCATGCCGCTAAGTTCAGCCAGTTGGTCGGCTAACTGGGTCTGAAGAGCGATGCCGTAGTGATTGGAGGTATGCAGCAGCTTGGCGCTTTGCTCGCAAATCGCCCGATGCACGGCGGGATGGGCGTGCCCCAGGTTGCAGACCGCAACGCCGGAAAGCGCATCCAGATAACGTACGCCGTTGACATCCCAGAGCCACGCGCCTTCACCGCGTTCGAAAGTGACCGACTGGCGAGCGTAAGTGGGCATGAGGTGGGTAGTCATTTTGCTAAAGCCATGAAAGTGTTTTAAAAATGGATTAAAGCTTGAAAAAAAGCCGCGATTATATTTTTTAAATTTTGGCGAGGCAATAAATAGTTTCTAATGGGGTGCGATTCAAACTGAGGCGTAAATTAACGAAACGCTACGCGAAGCTGATTTTAAGTCGGTTCTCGGACCGACAGCCGAGTTGCTTTCTTTTGCTCGGCCAAAAGAAAGCAACCAAAG
>JAJRDU010000034.1 GCA_028748685.1 Methylococcaceae bacterium | reverse complement strand
GTTGCTAGAAACCGCTCCGAAGGCGGAGCCGAGTTTGTGATTACCTTGCCTCTGGATCAAGCGCCGCCCACCGTGGAACCGGAAGAATGATGAAAGATAAAAAAATACAAGGCAAAAGACGAATGCTGGCTCGCCGGACAGCGAAAAAAACATCTTTCTCCTTTAGCCTACGTTAATGCCCATGGCTAAAACCGATCCCGTCATCATTGTAATAGAAGACGATCCCTCCATCCGGCGCTTTCTACGCACCAGTCTAGGCACGCATGGCTTTAGCGTATTCGAAGCCGACACCGGCAAACAAGCCATCGTCGAGGTTGGCGTCCGCAAGCCGGATTTGGTGATACTCGATCTGGGTTTGCCTGACATGGACGGCGTCGAGGTAATCAAGGCCATTCGCGGCTGGTCGGCCGTGCCCATCATCATTCTCTCGGCGCGCAGCAGCGAACAGCAGAAGATCGACGCCTTGGATGTCGGGGCAGACGATTATTTGACCAAACCCTTCGGTTTCGGCGAACTATTGGCCAGGATGCGCGTGGCCCTTAGGCATTCGATACGGCCGCAGGAACCAAGTCAAAGCGATATTTTCATCACCGCCAATTTAAAGGTCGACTTAATCAATCGCGTGGTCAGCGTCGACGAACAGGAAATTCACCTCACCCCGATCCAATACCGCTTGCTGGCAATATTGGTGAAACATGCCGGCAAAGTCATGACTCACCAGCAAATCCTCAAGGAAGTCTGGGGGCCGTCCTATCAGGAAAACGCCCACTATCTGCGTATCTACATGAGCCAACTTCGTCAAAAACTGGAAACAGACCCCACCCAGCCAAAATTTCTGCTAACCGAGTCGGGTGTCGGTTATCGTTTAAAAATCTGGTGACGCCTCAGTCAAAAGATCCAAACAGCCTGCAATTATTGATAGCTTCCGCCGTCGCGCATATTACAATCGAGTAAATCCTGCCAAAATTTAGGCACCGACTTGGAACGACAATGATTGTGGAAATAGACGAATACGTCAGACTGTTGGCGGGACTGCTATCCGTGGTGGACCCCATCGGCGCCATTCCGCTGTTCATAAGTCTGACCGATCATCGCAGCTCCGAGGAGCGGCGGCGCATCGCATGGGTTTGTGCTTTATCGGTTGGCACCGCGTTGATGCTGGCTCACACCAGCGGCACCTCCTGGCTGGCATTTTTCGGGATAGGCATTCCGTCGTTTCAGATTGCCGGCGGAATTGTCATCATGCTAATGGGCATTTCCATGGTCAAGGCTTCGCACGACCGTTCCCGGAATACGCCGGAGGAAAGGGCCGAGTCGGTCGATAAGGATTCCATCGCCGTGGTGCCGATGGCCATTCCCTTGCTGAGCGGCCCAGGCGCGATCAGTACCGTGATCGTCAACCATAACCTGAATCCATCCTGGAACTACGACATACTGGCCGCCTGTGTCATCGCCTCGGTTGCTTTAATTGTGTTGATTTGCTTGTTATTGGCTGAAAAAATTGCCACTTTACTCGGTAGAACCGGCATGAATGTGATTACCCGCGTGTTTGGCCTGATTATCCTGTCGATTGCCGTGGAGTTTATTACCCAAGGCTTGGCCGCTGTTTTCCCGATTTTGACGCGGACGGTGTGATAAACCGTCTTTCCGATATTGCCTTAACCCCCGTCTCCAAGGCAACGCTCTTTACGCCTTTTTTACGCGCCCGCCAATAAAATTTGGCCCACCTTCCCCAAACCTTTCCAGCGTTGAAGGCGTTTGGCGGTCTTTTGGTTAATTTGATTATGGAGAACGCATGTTGCCAATTGCTGTATATGTGTTTAGTTTGGCGTTATTGGCATTTCCGCTGATAGGGCATGCCGAGGTGGAATCGGCCACACCTGCGTTAAAACAACTCGATCTGACCCATCACTGGGCTGGGTATTTTTCACTGGTTGTGATGGTTGCCGCCTATATCGCGGCGATGTTTGAAGACATCACCGAACTGCGCAAATCCAAGCCGATGTTACTGGCGGCGGCTCTGATTTGGTTCGTCATCGTTTTAACCTATCAGCAACAAGGCAACGACCTACTTGCGATCACGGCTTTTAAAAGCAACTTGCAGTCATACATTGAATTGCTGTTGTTTATCATGGTGTCCATGACTTATTTGAATGCCATGGAAGACATGCGGATATTCGATGCCTTAAAGGTTTGGTTGGTCAGCAAGCATCTAAGTTACCGGCAACTATTCTGGATTACCGGTCTGATGGTATTTTTCATTTCCAGCGTGGTCAACGGCCTGACAGCGGGATTGTTGATGGGCGCGGTGGTCGTTGCCGTTGGCAAAAACAGTCCGCGCTTTGTGTCGCTAGCCTGCATCAACATTGTCATCGCCACCAATGCCGGCGGTTCCTTCAGTCCGCTGGGCGGCATATCGACCTTGTTCGTCTGGCAGCATGGCATGCTGGGATTTTTCGAGTTTTTCAAACTGTTTGTGCCGTGTCTGGTGAACTTTTCGATTCCAGCCTTGGCAATGCATTTTGCGTTGCCAAAAGACAAGCCCGCAGTGGACACCGAACAAGTTAAGCTACCGCGTGGCGCCAAACGCATCATCTTTTTATTTGCCGTGACCATTAGTTTGGCTGTCGGCTTCGACATGACGCTACATCTGCCAGCGGCGGCGGGCATGATGGCCGGATTATCCTTGTTGCAGTTCTTCTATTTTTATCTGACCAAAACCACGAACTCGTCTTCCTCGAAACAGCTGGGTTTGGATTTGTTTACCGGACCCGATGTTCATGACATCAGTATTCCCGAGTCAGGAAAAGGCAGTTTTGATGTATTTGAAAAGGTCGGGCGTTTGGAGTGGGATACCTTGCTGTTTTTTTACGGTGCGATGATGGGGATCGGCGGGCTTGGCTATATCGGTTATCTGGATGCCATTTCTCATATCTTGTACGGGCAGTTGAGCCCAACCTTGGCGAATATCTTAATCGGCTTATCCTCAGCCTTCGTCGATAACGGCACATTGATGTTCGCCGTGCTCACCATGCATCCGGACATTCCTCAAGGCCAATGGTTGCTGTTAACCTTGACGCTCGGCGTCGGTGGCAGCTTGCTGGCGATTGGTTCCGCGCCCGGAATCGGCTTGATGGGACAAGCCAAGGGGCAATACACCTTCAGCAGCCACATGAAGTGGTGCCCGGTGATTTTACTGGGCTACTTTGCCGCCATCGGCGTGCATTTTCTGGTCAATGCCGGATCGTTCTAAACTCGAGACTGGTCAACAAGATATAAATACCGATGCAAAGCCAGCAACCGCATAAAGCGGTTATTTCAGGAGCATTACCCCTTAAAAGCCACTTGCCCGGCTATGTATGGGGGATATTGGCGCCGTTGGCCTGCACCTTGATCGATTGGCCCTTGCGGCATTGGCTGGGCCCGGCCAGCATATTAATGACCTATTTGCTGGGCGTGTTTCTGGTGGCCAGTCGCTACGGTCGAGGGGCATCCATTGTCGCGTCATTACTCAGCGCGCCGGTATTCGCCTTTTATTTTGCCAGACCCATTTTTTCGTTTGCGATTCACGATCTTGAAAACATCATCGGCCTGGTGGTGATGATCGTGGTGGCCAATGTCACCGGCAGCTTACTGGAAAAATCGAAAATACAGGCTGAATTAGCCGCGCAACGGGAAGCCCTGGCCAGTGCGCTCTATCGTTTGAGCCACGATCTGTCCACCGCCCAAGACCATGACACCGTCGCCCAGATCGCCGTCAAACACATTCACGATGAGTTTGGCGTCGCTTCGATGCTATTAAACATAGACGCCGAAAACCACTTACAAATGCCATCCTATTTGGCATTACCCGGCGTAGACTTGGCCTCGGCGCAACGCATTTTTGAAAACCGAACGGCCAAACAAGATAACAATTTCGGGTACTACCCTTTAAAAGGTTCTCGCGCTTGGCAGGGTATTTTGATTATTCAGGCAGCCCAGCCATTTCCCTGGCAGGGCTCGGAACTGTCGGCCTTCATCGATACTTTTTGCCACCTGATAGCCCAAACCTTGGAACGGCTACAGTTCGCCGCCCAAGCCAAGGAGGCGACGCTGCAAGCCGAATCCGAAGCGCTTCGAAATGCGCTGCTGAGTTCCATCTCCCACGATTTGCGCACCCCATTGACCCGCATCATCGGCGCGGCGGGCACCTTGATAGAAAGCGATAGCGATTTATCAGTTGCCGAGCGCCAGGATTTTAACCATATCGTCCTGGACGAAGCCCAACGCATGTCGGAATTGACCGGGAAACTGCTGGATATGGCCCGACTCAGTAGCGGTGAAATCAATCTGCATCCCGACTGGAACGCCATCGAAGAAATCGTCGGCAGCGCCTTGAATCGTTTGGACAAGCATTTAAAGGATAGACCGGTACGTACCGTACTTCCGGATAGCCTACCGCTGCTGTGGATCGATGGGGTGTTGATGGAGCAAGTCTTGGTCAATCTGATCGAAAATGCCGTCAAGTACAGCCCGGCGGGGAGTCCGATCGACATAGGCGGCCTGGCGCGGGAGGGAAGTTGCCGTTTAAGCGTGGCGGATTATGGCCCCGGTATTGCCAAGGGCCAAGAACTCAAAATCTTCGACAAATTTTATCGTGGCATCGCGGAATCCGAGCAAAGCGGCGTCGGCCTGGGCCTGGCGCTGTGCAAGGCCATCGTCGAAGCTCATGGCGGCCTGATTCAAGCCGGCAACCGGGCCGGCAAAGGCGCGGAATTTGTCATTGAATTGCCGCTACGCGATCCCCCGCAGTTTGCCGAGCCTGAAATAACGGGAAGCCTGTCATGACGACATCGCATCTGATTCTATTAATCGAGGACGACATTCAAACCCGGCGCTTTCTGAAATCCAGCCTCAACCACCGCGGCTGGCAAACCGTGGAGGCAGATAATGGCAAGACCGGCCTGGCGATGCTGAACAGCGAAAATCCCGATCTGGTGATACTCGACTTGGGATTGCCGGATATGGACGGTATCGCGGTGACGCGACGCTTGCGGCAATTGTCCGATTTGCCAATCCTGATTTTGTCGGCGCGCAGCCAGGAACAAAACAAGATCATGGCGTTGGATGCCGGCGCCGACGATTATCTGACCAAACCCTTCGGCAGCGGCGAACTGCATGCCCGCTTGCAAGCATTGATGCGCCGAATCTCACGCGGCATCGCCAATCAGGAAATCTTCGAAACCGGGCAATTGCGGGTCGATTTGACGCGCCGCAAGGTGTTCGTTGGCGAAAACGAAGTCCGCATCACTCCTATCGAGTTTCGCTTGCTGAGCATATTGATCCGCCATGCCGGCCTGGTCGTCACCCATAGGCAACTGCTCCAGGAAGTCTGGGGCGCCGAACACATTCACGATCAACATTATTTACGCATTTATCTCGGCCAATTGCGCCACAAGCTGGAAATCAACCCGGCCCGGCCACGATACCTGCTGACCGAGATGGGCGTCGGCTATCGCCTGGCCGTTGACGACCATTCCAGTCAGGATTGAGCGCTCTATCTAAGGAAACTCTGAACAAATTGATTCCGCTCATGGTTCGACAAGCTCACCACGAGCGGAATCAGCCACTTTCCGTTCGTCCTGAGCCTGTCGAAGGACTAAATCCGAGTTTTCCTAAATATAGCAACTTGCTCGCCCTCTTCTACCGAGACCGTATACCCGGCCTCCGGCCTTCAAATCACTCTGGCGCCGGAATTTTTACAATTTTTTTATACCGGTTTCCGTATAGTGCCGGGCTTCGCCACGATCAGTGGGATTTTAGCCGTCGGCGCGCGGCTATCCTTTTGCCATTGTGGCCAAAGCTCCAGATAACCACTCACTATTTCCACCATGTCCGCTAACCCAAATCAATCCCAGCTTTCCACTTTAACCCTGAGCGCCATCGGCGTGGTCTTCGGCGACATCGGCACCAGCCCCTTGTATGCGGTCAAGGAAGTATTCCATGCCGGCTTGACGACCGATACCCCGCACGTCCTTGGCGCGCTGTCGCTGATTTTTTGGTCGCTGGCGCTGGTGGTCACCACCAAATACGCGATCTTCATCATGCGCGCCGACAATAAGGGCGAAGGCGGCATCATGGCCTTGCTGGCTCTGGCCCTGCAAACCGCGAAGAATAATCCGCTGAAAACCCGGTTCATCGTCACCACCGGCTTGATCGGCGCGGTGCTGTTTTACGGAGACAGCATCATCACCCCCGCCATTTCGGTGCTGAGCGCGGTGGAGGGACTGCAAATCATCGCGCCCAAGCTTGAACATTATGTGTTGCCCGCGACTTTTGCGGTCCTGGGAGCATTGTTTCTGATTCAGTCCCGGGGAACGGAGGCTGTCGGCAAGCTATTTGCCCCCATCATGTGCGTCTGGTTCGTGGTATTGGCTGTCATGGGCTTGATCAATATTTTCCAGCAGCCCGAGGTGTTGAAGGCGGTTAATCCCTATTATGCGGTCAGCCTGTTGAGTGAATTGGGCTGGAAAGGCCTCTTAATAATGGGGTCTGTAGTGCTGGTGATTACCGGCGCCGAAGCCCTATACGCCGACATGGGCCATTTCGGTTTGAAACCGATACGCTACGCCTGGTTCGGCTTCGTATTCCCGGCCCTGCTGCTGAATTATTTCGGACAAGGCGCGCTGTTGATCGGCCATCCCGAGGCGATCGAAAATCCGTTCTATCTGTTGGCGCCGACCTGGGCACTTTCTCCGCTGCTGATTTTGTCCACCTTGGCAACGGTGATTGCCTCGCAAGCGGTCATTTCCGGGGCATTCTCGCTGACCCGGCAGGCCATTCAGCTCGGTTATTCGCCTCGAATGAATATCCTGCATACTTCCGACGACGAAATGGGGCAAATTTATATCCCCGCCGTGAACTGGTTGTTGATGGTATCGGTATTTATCCTGGTGGCGGGTTTCAAATCCTCAACGGCCCTGGCCTCCGCCTATGGATTGGCGGTGACCGGGACGATGATTGCCACCACCATCCTGGCCTTTATCGTGATTTCGGAATTGTGGCATTGGAACAAGGCCACCAGCATCAACTTCCTATCGTTTTTTCTGACGCTCGATATTTTGTATTTCCTGGCCAACAGCCTGAAAATCCCAGAAGGTGGCTGGTTGCCTGTCACCGTGGGTGTCGTGTTGTTTTTGATCATGACCACCTGGATCAAGGGTCGGGAAATGCTGGCCAGAAACATGGATGAAAAACGGGTGATGTTTGAAGACCTGGAAGACAAGATCCAGGGCCGAAAACTGGCCAAAGTAGCCGGCACCGCGATCTATTTGGCAAAAAACCTGCGCGGCGTACCGCAGGTCTTGATGCACAACCTGGAGCACAATCACGTGCTGCACGAGCAAATGATCGTGTTGACCATAGTCACCAAGGACGAACCTTATGTCGATGAGTCGCATCGGGTAAAAATTCGAGCCTTTGGCGACGAAGGCAATTTTTACCGGATAAAAATGTATTTCGGCTTTCAGGAAGAACAGGATGTACGCCGCGCCTTGCAGCTATGCAGTCATGAGGGCCTGGCGGTCGATCAAAAAACAGCCTCCTTTTTCATCGGCAACGAGCGAATTTCGTTTCGTCGCAGAAGCCCGATGCCAAAATGGCGCCGGGCATTATTCAGATTCTTGTTGCACAATGCCTCGAGCGCCATCGAATATTTCAAGATTCCCGTCGAACGCGTAATCGAGGTGGGCATTCGGATTGAGTTGTAGCCTGGGCGGATCGGGTGCGATTCAAACCGAGGCGGAATACGATTGTCTCCAATAAAGCCGCGAAGCAGAAATATGCCGAAGGCATGGGGTTAATCCCCTTATACCGCCCCGAGCATCACAGCATTTGGGGAGAATAGCCCGCCAGGGGAGCGGCATGGATGCCGCTCGTTTTCGGAGGGCTAAGGATA
>JAJRDU010000033.1 GCA_028748685.1 Methylococcaceae bacterium | reverse complement strand
CGTAGCTGACGCCGACGAAACCCGCGTGGCCGGCATGTTCGGTGGATATTGCCCGACGCTGGGCATCGTATTGAAAGGTGGCGAAGCGTTTGCCATTTTCGTCGACGATGCCGGTCAGGGCGTGCGGCAGATTGGTGTTCGAGGTATTGGCGGCTTCGTTGTAGAGATAAGTCTTGCCGGGGTTGTCACTTAAATCGGCCGGTGTCGCGTCCGGATAGGTCACGGTCTCCAGGTCGCCGGTGGCGGCGTTGTAACCGTAGCGCGTCAGGCCGCCAGCCGGGTCTTGCAGGGAAACAAGCCGCGAGGCGCCGTCGTAACTCAGGGTCAGGCGGCGGCCGTTGGAATGGGTGATGGTGGACAACAAACCGTTGGTGCCGTAAGTCAGTGTTTGTGTCGTACCGCCGAGGCTTTTGATAGCTTGCAGCTTGCCGGCCGCATCATAGGTCTCGACGCTGCCGTCTTCGGTGGTCAATTGCCAGCCGGTGCTAGCCGAACCACTGAGTCTCAGATTGACGTCGGCTACCGGTAGCCAGCCGCTGCCGACCAACGAAAAATTATAAGCCCTACCGTCGTGGCGATAGGCGACCACCAGACTGGTGTTGGCAGTCGAAACGATCGAGCGTTCGTAACTGTGCCGCCAGCCGCTGGCGGTACCGAAGCCCTCGCTAAAGGTCGAGGTATCGCTGTTGTAAACACATTCGAACGTCAACGGGAAATCTCCGCCGCCTTGATAGTCGGTCTCGGGTTGGTATTTGTTGCCGGTGCCGATGTTGATTGGGTTACCGGCACTTAAAGGACAGGAAGGCTGTCCGGTGTTTTTGAGAGGAGTAGCTGGATCTCCCTTACCAACTGAGGCGGTACCTGAATCGGCAGTCCATGTTGTTGTTCCTCCCTGCGGTGGTTGCGGGCCTATTAAAGACCAAATTGTCAACGTGGCCGGATTACCTGTAGTTTGATACCAGCATGTCCAGTCAGTACGCCAACAACCTGCAAAATACATACACTGTGCCGCAGTATTATGTTCGTTCTGTAGGTTAGATAGCACGCATCGGCCCATACCGGGTACTGGTATTACATGATCACCCACAGCAAAGGAAGTGGAGGCAAAAACAGAAAAAAAGCCGCCCATAGTCACCATCAAAAACAACCGCAAAGCCATACCAAAATCCATATTCGAGTAGTCGGGTCCCTTGGCACGGCCATGCCTTGCTCAAGATGAACGGGGGTTTGAAAATCGGGCTGACCAGCCGGCCGAACCAGTCGCCGAGCGCGGCTATTAATCATTAGCGCCCAAAATAACGCGGCGAAAATAGCATAGCGATTGCGGTTTTTCAAATCTGCTTTTATCAAGGCCGACAGCCTGAATCCGCCGCTGGTTTAGACTCCCCCGCCTGCCGCTTTGGGCTGGAGTTTTTCCGTCCTTAGATTGGCTCAGTACCCACAGAGCATAAAAACGAACGGAAAAAATTTTCTCGGCGCGCTATCGGGAAACTATTGTTAGCTTAACCCTCATCGGCCAGCTCGTAGGCCAGGATAAGTCAATAGGCGTTTCTGGCGATTTAAGGTTGGAGGAAACGCTCTCGCTTATTCCGGCCTAAATTGCTGGATTCTTGCTTGATTGTTCTATGATCCTAAAGTGCGCCCCCGATGGTCGCAGAAGATGTCTAGCGAGATGCAAAAGCAAGTGTATCCAGCCATTTTGGCGCTAAAACCAAAATCTGCCGTACGGTATCCTCGACTACTGCTTTTATCGAAGTCGCCGACAATGAAGCCTGTCAGACCGATCAGGCGTTATTGTTAATGCCGACCACAATCCGGCCGCGCACCTTGCCTTTGAGCAATTCGGCGGCGGTCGCAATAGCGTCCGAAAGGCGGATTTCACGAGTAATGCTATCGAGCTTGGCGATATCGAGATCGCGGCCTAGCCTATCCCAGGCTTCAAGTCGCAGCTCGAGCGGAGCCATGACGCTGTCGACGCCGTACAGGGTGATGCCGCGCAGGATGAAGGGCGCGACCGTGGCCGGAAAATCCATGCCTCCGGCCAAGCCGCAGGCGGCGACTGCACCACGGTATTGGGTCGTGGCGCAGGCGTTGGTCAGCGTGTGGCTGCCGACGGTGTCTATGACGCCGGCCCAGCGTTCCTTGCCCAGCGGTTTTCCGGGTGTTGCGAGTGCGCTGCGGTCGATAACGTCGACCGCGCCCAAGGCCTTAAGATGATCGGCTTCCGCGCTTCGTCCAGTCGAGGCAACCACCCGGTAGCCGAGCTTGGCGAGCAGCATGATGGCGATACTGCCGACGCCGCCATTGGCGCCGGTCACTAAAATATCGCCGTCATCCGGCGCGATGCCGTGCTTTTCCAGCGCCAACACGCAGAGCATGGCGGTGTAACCGGCGGTGCCGACGGCCATGGCCTGACGCGCCGAAAAGTATTTTGGCAACGGCATCAGCCATTCGCCCTTGACCCTAGCCATCTCGGCCAGACCCCCACAATGGGTTTCGCCGACACCCCAGCCGTTTAGCATCACGCGGTCGCCGTTTTTCCAGGCAGGATTGGTGCTCTCCAGTACGGTGCCGGCAAGGTCGATTCCCGGCACCATCGGGAAGCGGCGCACGACCGGCGACTTGCCGGTAATCGCCAGCGCATCCTTGTAATTCAGCGTCGACCACTCGACGCCAACGCTGACGTCGCCTTCCGGCAACACGGTTTCGTCTATGCCGCGAAGTTGAGCGTTGTAACCGCTGTCGCCGTTGGTGATCAAAATTCCTTTGAACATCTTAAAACTCCATAGGCTATAGGGGCGACTGGGCTGCCGATATAGCCAAAATTCAAGGCATGGCAAGTTTGCGTTGGCAACCGTATAAATGAAGTGCGATTCATTCTATCCCGGATTTCCGTCCAGAATAAACATGCGGCGGCGCCATCAAGGTTTCTTATGAGAGGTGGATTTTAATTGGTTCACACCTGTATGCGCCGGAAGATAGACCAAAAGAACGCTTTAATGATTTGAACACCAGATAACCTCAACCTACAAAAAAGGTGTTGAGTTTGTTGCCGTCGAGATCGCGGAAGTAGGCCGCGTAAAAGCCGCCATCGCGATGTGGTTCGGGCGCGCCCTCGTCCGTTGCACCCAATTCAAGAGCCTTGTCGTAAATGGCCCGGACTTTTTCCGGGCTGTCGGCATAGAGTGCCACCATCACGCCATTGCCGATCGAGGCCGGTTTGCCGTCAAAGGGTTTGATGATGCTTAACGCCGCCGCATCGGGTGCGGTTCCTCCCCAGGCAATGAATCGATCGGTATCCATGATGCGTCCTGCGCCGAGTTCGGCAAGCAAGGCGTCATAAAATTTGGCGGCTCGTTCGATGTCGTTGGTGCCTAGTGTGACATATCCGATCATACGGTTCTCCTGAAGTAATGTTGGATGGACGGGTGATGATGTGTAGGCGACAAAATCACGTAGCTAGCATCCGGCATTCGTTGCCGGAATCAGAAGTATAGTCGCAAGCTTCTCTTTCATCTACCCTAAGGCGATTCGTCCGCCGATTCACATTCATCCGGTTTCAGGTCACCGCTAACCAGCTGGCGGGGTGTTTTTTTCAGCACCACTTGAGAACATCTGGTGTAGGATTCCTTGGCCTTTTGTAGCGGATAATGTCGCCCATTGATAATGTCCACCAATTCCTTCGGTAGTGAGTTGCCGAAGAGGCAATAGAAGCCCAGGCGCTGTCTCTAAATCATTAAATGAGAGCATGGGCCACTGTTGGCGCTCCGCCTGAACCAGAGCCAGCGCGCTTATCCAGTGACCCCGAATGTGGAACCTCGCTCTGTTATATTGGGGGATGGTTAGCCTTCCCTCCACTCCCCATGCTCTCCGATTGCCCGGATTAGACTGTCGAAATCTCGGTCCGATATTTTCCAAAGTCCCCTGTCCCACAGGATTCCACCCTGTGAGAGTTCTTTCCCCGCCTGGACCAATGTGATGTTTGCGGTTGGCAACCCTTTCTGGGCAGGATCGAAACCGATCCCCTCGAGGTCCAAAATAATGCCTTTGACGCCAGGGCGCTTTTCAAGCACCAGTTTGAACCCGTCTAGCTCCTGGAGGCACCACTGGCTCGCCATGAAAGCCTTAGTCAGTATGAAAAGGACCACGTCGGCTTCATTCATGGCCTTGGTGAACATCTCTTTCCAGTCGGGATGCATGGCACCAATCGGGATTGCTTGTGTCGCTGAACGCATGTGTTCGCGTAGATCGGCCTTGACGGTCGCATAGTGGGGCAGTGGTGCTTCGGGCGTTACGCCGTAGTACGCATCACCCGCCCTGGCTGAGACGAAATCCACGTAGACGGAATTGGTCGAGAACAAACCGTAATGTTGCATCAGCCGGTTGCGTAGCCATTGCACAAACATCATACCGCCCTCGGCCATTGCAAAACTCATGATGATTCGGGTAGTCACGTGGATTCTCCATTGGGAAATGGCGTTAAGGGATATTGTTAGTCAGAAGCGTATAAAAACCGGTCGACAATTTTCTCGCCATAAAAATTCTATTCCTGCCCCGGGTTGCGTTCAGCGAACCTTCCGCCGCCGATCTATTTGGAGCGGGACATCTAAGAAGGACGCAAAATTTTACGGCGCCAGTCGTCCAACTAAATAGGATTTTTCGTAAGATATTTAAGTGATTCGGTCTTATTAGCGAATAAGCCTTGCCGAGCATATGCGCCAACGCTTTCATCGACTAATGCTAGTCGCTAACCGGAAACTGTCAACCTTCCAAATAACTAACCAAAAAACACCTCTGTCAACTCCCTAATCCATCTCTCATCCGGTAAATCCGCAAACACCCCAACGCCCGGGGTTTCCACCTCCATCCCCCTCACAAACAAATACTTCACCCCGCCGAAATGCCGTCCGTACTCGTAATCGGGCAAACGCTGCCGTAAATACTGGTCCATCACCACACTGTAGAGCCAGTATTGCAGGCCGTAGTTGTGTTCGCGCATGGCTTGCAGCAAGGTTTCTGGGCGGTAGTCGGGCAGGCTGTTGGTCTTGTAATCCATCACATAGTATTTGCCTCGGTATTTGCAGATCAGGTCTATGAAGCCCGTCAGGTAGCCGCACATCTGTTTGTGGGACAAGGGCTGATAGGCCGGCGAGTCGGCCAGGATACGGTTGATGCGGGCGGCGTCCATGTCTTGCATCGCCAGATAGAAGGGTATTTCCTTCAGGCAGTGCTCGGCGGGCAGGTTTTTCAGGCAAAAACCGCCGTCTTCGCTGAGCGGCGAGTTGACCACGGTTTGCAGCAGGCGGTCTATCACGATTGGCGTTTCGATGTTAAGGCCGTAGCGGCGGATGGCTTGGTCGCGGGCCTGGCTGATGTCGGCGCCGGTGGCCAGACGCTGAAAACTAACGGTTTCCAGCAGGCTGTGGACGACGTTGCCGGTTTGCGCGCCTTTCGGCAACTGCATCCATGCCGTCGTCGGCAAGTCGGCCTGCATTGAGGCGGGTTCGGTATCGGCAGGGAGTTCAGCGATTTCAATGCCAGCGACTTCCACTGCCTTGTC
>JAJRDU010000032.1 GCA_028748685.1 Methylococcaceae bacterium | reverse complement strand
ACGACATCCGCCGCCAGCTTGTGGAAAGTATCGCCGGACAGCAGGTGATCGGTTTCCTGAGCGCCTTGCCGGTGTTGGCGTTGGTGATCTGGCTGATCGTCAGCCGTACGCTTTCGCCGGTCAATCAGCTTAAAGAACAGCTTGCCAGTCGAGAAGCCGGTTATTTGCAGCCTTTGTCTGACGAAAATCTGCCGGAAGAAATGTTGCCGGTGGTCGGACAGATCAACGCCTTGTTTGAGATGCTGGAACAGGCCTTCGCCAACGAGCGCAACTTCACCTCCGATGCCTCGCACGAGCTAAAAACACCCTTGGCCGGCTTGTTGACACAGGTGCAAGTGGCGCAAAAAACCCAGGATCCGCAAGTGCGCGAGCAGGCCTTGCAAAAGGCGCAACAGGCAGTGTTGCGGATGACACACATGGTGCAGCAATTGTTGACCTTGGCGCGGGTGCAGCACCACGCCGCCGGCATCGACAAACAGCCGGTCGACGTCAATCACTCGGTGATTGCGGTGATCTCCGACATGGATCATGTGGCCCACGAAAAGAACATAGAAATAGAACTGCAAGGCGAGAACGGTATCGCTATCGACGCCAATCCACAGCTGATTCAGATATTGCTGCGCAATCTGCTGGATAACGCCATCAAATATTCGCCGGCCGGCAGCCGGGTCAAGGTTAGCTTCCGGCGCAGGAATAAACAGTGTTGGCTAAGCGTCGAAGACAGCGGCCCCGGCGTCGCCGACGGTGATTATCAGCGCATCACCCAGCGCTTTTACCGCTGCCTGGAAACCGCAAACACCGTCGAAGGCAGCGGACTCGGATTGTCTATCGCCCAACGCATTGTCGCCTTGCATGCTGCGGACATTAGTTTCGCCAAATCACAGTTGGGTGGACTGAAGGCCTTGTTAAAGCTGGATCTGGCCGGCTTGCCGGATGAGAGGGAAACCAGTTTAACCGTTGGCACGGGTAGGGTTTACGGTTTGAAGAAACACCAAAAGGCGAAGAGCGGATAGATTTTTTGCGGACATTAGAGTGTAGCTAGCATGGACGGTTCTGCTTTCCGCCTCAATATGGTCTAATCATCACCTTTTGTTTCCTGATCGAGTCGTTTTTCCTATGTTGAATGTAAAGTCCCGTTCTTGGGGCTATTATCTGGGCGCGATTGCCGGTCTGACGCTGGCCGGATGTTCGCAACAGGCCTTTAATCTTCAGTCCGCCAATGAGCCATTACGCGCGACTGTCGTCAGCCCCTTCGACGCCAAAGCCCTGGGATTACGCAATCTGGTCAGCTTCGACGTCTATGTCGATAAGCAGGCCGTGCATGCCGCCTTTGTCGCCACGCCGGTCGACGGCAAGCAAGCCTATATTGCCTATCTGCATTCGGAGGATGGCGGCTTGCATTGGTCCGCGCCGCAAGCCTTGAGTGAACAATTTAAGCAGGCCGTGGAATCCAAGGCCGGGAATGATATTCAAATCGCCGCCTCCGGCGATAAGCGGATGGTGATGTGGCAGACTCGCGGCGAATTGCCGGGCATGGGGCCATTGTTGACGGTTTATTCCGACGATGCCGGTAACACCTGGCAATTGGCCGCCAATCCCGCCGGCTTGGACGGCGATCAGTCGCATCACGATCTGGCCGCCGATGCCGAGGGCCGGTTTCACGCCGTCTGGCTGGACGATAGAGACGAAAACGGCTACCAGGGTGTGCGTTATGCCCGCTCCGGCGACACCGGCCGGCATTGGGAGTTGGCGCAAACCATCGATGATTCCAGTTGCTCCTGTTGCTGGAACCGGCTGGCCATCTCCGCCAATGGCAAGATCGACGTGCTTTACCGGGACATGGAGTTTCGCGACATGGCGCTGGCACAATCGGCCGATGCCGGCGCCACTTGGCAGCGGCTGGGTACGGTCGGCGCATTCAACTGGAAATTCGACGGCTGCCCGCATAACGGCGGCGGCTTGAGCTACGCCGGCGACGGATCGCTGCACGGCGTGGTCTGGACCGGCGCGGAAAACAGCACTGGGCTGTATCATATGCAGTCCGCCGATGACGGCAAAAATTGGATGCCGCCGCAACGCATTGGCGAAGGTACTGCCGGCTTTCATGCCGATATTGCCGCCGATGCCGGCAGGCTGGTGATCGTTTGGGATGCCATGGGACCGGAGGGTTCCCAGGTTTATATCGGCGAATCGCGCGATAATGGCAGCAGTTGGTCGGACGCCAGGCTGTTGTCTTCTCCGGGCGCTTCGGCCGAGTTTCCGCGCATCGTCAAAACTTCGTCTGGATTGCTGGCGATGTGGTCGGAACAGCGGCCCGGCGCCGGCAAACAGTGGTTGTCCGCCGTTCTTCAATGATTTTATTAAACAAAGAGGTTGTCATGCCCAAGTCTGTCATAACAAAAATAATAAAACCGGCCTTGCTGGCTACCGCATTGCTTAGTCCGCTATCGGCATGGGCTCACGCCATTCTGGTGAAGTCGCAGCCCGCCAAGGACGAAACCATCACCGAGTCGCCGAAGCAGGTCGATCTGTGGTTTAACGATGCCGTCAGGAGCGAATACAAGGCCTTGGCGGTGATCGATGCCAGCGGCAAACGTGTCGACAACCACGATGTCGAGCAGAGCCTGACCGACGGCTCCCATATTCACGCCTCGGTGCCGACGCTGGCGCCCGGCACTTATACGGTACGTTATCGCGTGGTTTCAGAGGATACCCATATCGTCACCGGTAAATTCCAGTTCACCGTCAAACCCTAAGCTCTTGCTATTATTTGCAATCGTTAATGTCATGAATATTTTGCCACTACGTTTTTTTTATATAGCCACGTTGCTGATCGGGGCATTGTCCCTGAGCGGCTGCGATAAACTCGGCTTCGGCGCCAAACAATCCAACGCCTTGGGCAACCGGCCGGACCTGGATTGCATCATCGCCAATGACTTTTATGCCGTGCATTTCAGCGCCTATATCCAGCCCTCCAAGGACGACAAAATCGCCGATCCGAAGGCTGCTTTCGTGCCTTATTGCCAAAAAATCCCCCGTGCCGGCAAGATGTTTTTTACCGCCGACCTGATCGACCGAGACATTCGCACCACGCCGATCGGCATACGCCTGGTGGAAGTCGAAAAAACCGGCCAGCCGGCGCCGAACGACATTCGCGAGCTTCGCACCGTGGCCGAAATTCCCAGTAAGCTTTATCCGCGTGGCGCCGTCGAAGCACAGGCTGACATCGACAAGAACGGCGATTACGTGCTGTTCTTGATGATAGGCGAAGCCATGGAGGACGACGACAAATTCAGGGTGCCGCTGGAAGTCGGCGTCGATCCCAACGGCATGCCGATGCATCTGATCGCAATCGCCGCCGTTGCCGGGCTGTTGTTGATCGGTTTGATTTTTCTGGTCTATCTCTACAAATTCAAACAAAAAGCCGGCGATGAAGCTAACCAATAACGGAGACGGCTCGATGAACTTTGTCCGCCACGGAATGTGGCTGATTGCCATGCTGCTTATGCTGCAATCGGCCTGGGTTTGTGCTCACCCGCCCGGCCTCAGTTCGGTGGATGTGTCGTTAAAAACGGCGCAGGTGGATGTCAAGGTGACCTTCGCGTTGCAGGACATTGAAGCCTTCGCGCCCATGGACAGCGATCTGGACGCCGAAGTCAGCGATGCCGAGCGCGAGGCGGCCAAACCCAGCATCGCCAAGTTGTTGGCCGAGCAGTTGCGCATCGCCATCGATGGCAAGGACTATGCGCCGGCGGAACCCGGTAATGTGAGCTTCGACGATCAGAATAATGCCCATGTCGAATTTCATTATCAGGCCGTGCCGCACCTGCAGTTGCTGGTGCAATCCAAGTTCCTGGCGATGTTGCCGGAGGGGCATCAGCAGTTTTTGACGGTGAGGGATGCTGGCGGCAAGACTCTCAACGAAAAAATGTTGGCCAAGAACGACGACCAGCTTGGCGTTCAAATCTCGGCTAGCGGAGATGGCGAGCCACGGGCCGAAAATTCAACGTTCAACACCTTCGTCGATTTCCTGAAACTGGGCATAGAGCACATCGTCACCGGTTACGACCATTTGTTGTTTCTGTTCGGTTTGTTGTTGGTCACCCATAGCTTCTGGCCGGCGATCAAGATCATCACCTTTTTCACCATCGCCCATTCCATCACATTGGCTTGTGCCGGGCTGAATGTGATCGATCTGCCCAGCAGCTTCGTCGAACCCTTCATCGCCGCCACCATCGTCTATGTTGGCGTGGAAAACCTGATACGCGGCGATCATCCCAAGGGCCGGCACTGGCTGACTTTCGGCTTCGGCTTGATACACGGCTTCGGTTTCGCCAGCGTGTTGCAGGAAATGGAAATCTCGTCGGGCACCACCGGCATCCTGCTGCCTTTGTTGTCGTTCAACCTGGGAATAGAAACCGGACAAATCAGCGTGGCAGCTGTGGTTCTGCCCTTGATCTGGTGGCTCAACAACAAGCCGGAGATCGCCGAGAAATTCCTGAAAGGTTGTTCGGTGGTGGTGAGTCTGATGGGGGCTTATTGGTTGCTGGAGAGGACGGTTTTGTAATTTGGACCTTTCCTATTCCTATTGTTCCGGTGCTCCGTTCATAACGCGCTCAACAGGCCGGAAATCAAGATGAATACAATCGCCCAACTCCATGCCGACATCGACTCGCGGGTAAATACCATTCGCGACGAGCATCCCGATTGGTTGTGCCACCGGGGCTGCGACGGCTGTTGCCGGCGGCTCGCCGAAATTCCCCTACTCACGGCTGAAGAATGGGATTTGCTGCGAGAGGGCTTGGCAGCTCTACCCCCGGAGAGGCTTCGAAAAATCGGCCAAGCGATCGCCGCGCTGGCCGGCCAAACCTCGCGCCCCATCGTTTGCCCGATGTTGGACCAGGCGGAAGGAGCCTGCCTAGTCTACGCCCATCGCCCGGTAGCTTGTCGAACCTACGGTTTCTATGTCCAGCGTGACAAGGGGCTTTACTGTAATGACATCGAGTCGCGCGTGGCCAGTGGCGCCTTGGCCGAGGTGGTATGGGGCAACCACGACGCAGTCGATAACCGGCTACGCGGTCTAGGCGATGCCCGTGAATTGACCGAGTGGTTCTCGCAATGGCAGGCGGGCTAGGTCATAGATTGAAGTGGTTCTAGCGTTTTGGCGTATCGGATGGTGTCGCTATCGCGACGGATTTGTATGTCGGTTCGCGGACCGACAGCCGCGATACTTTCTTTTGCGTCGCCAAAAGAAAGTATCCAAAGAAAAGGCGACCCGGATGCCGCTTGAATCCTGCGCTCCTCGCTTACGACGGGGGTTGCCGAAAGGGGCTTCCTGCCCCTTCGTCAACGCGATGCATCCCTGCATCGCCCCTGCGGGCTAATCCCGCCGAAAGCTCCGGTGCTCGGCGCGGCAAACGGGAGAAAACCCAACCTACGATACTGGAACGCCTTGTAGACCATTTGATGGCAATTGTCATTGGATCAGGGATTTCAGCATGCCCAATTGCTCTTCGGCAGTGAAGACGCCTTGCTTAATCGCTTTTTGGAAGAGTGGGACCCAATCAGGCGAGTTAATATCAGCGGGCCGCATCGTCTGTTTGCCATCCTTCCACCATGCAAGCCGAATTTCTTCACAGCCACCCTTCGTGAAGATGCGTTCTAAGCAGATGGAATCGTTTGCCTTACCTTCCCACGCTCGCGCAAGGACATAGCAGTAATCAGTTTCCTTGATCGCCCTTAATTTGGCTTCATCTTCAGTCATTGGGATTCACTTTTATGTAGTTTGTTTTGACTATCGGCTACGGAGGGTGCGAATATTTGCCCTCAGTTATATGTCAATCTCGACTTCTCCAAGCGCTTTAACATCTACTATATGACGGATCATCTGAACATCATTTTCGATACCCAGTTTCTCAAATATTCGACGTTTGTAAGTCAATACTGTTTTTGGTGATAGCATGAGTATTTCACTTATTTCGTCAGAGCTCTTTCCTGATATTACTAACTTGAGTACTTGCTTTTCCCTTCCAGATAAACCATCAACAGTCATCCGCTTACTCATGCTACTGAAGGGGCTCGCTTCTTCAATTCGGCGAACTCGCTCAAGTATTTCTTCAATAATTTCACCTTGAGGACGGATTGATTGTGCGTCATTTGAATTTAGATCGATGGCGCTAAGCGAAGACTCTAATTCTGGCCAAAACCTATCGAATGTCTTAGTTAATATATCTACATTCAATGTGTTGGTGCCGAGCTGCTCGTTTAGCGATCTTAGCAGCTTGAATGTGTCTTCGCGCGTAGCCTCAGAGGCCTGAAATTGCGAAAGCGGCCCGGAAAGAGCTGATTTTTTCAACCCGACAAGATAAGGACAAATCAAAGCTTTTTCTATTACCTTTGACGCAGCACCGGATTCAAAGTGTATCCACTCGGAAGTTAATGAATCAGGGGTCAGACACACAATACATGCGTTGGTCGTCTCTAGCTCTTCGCTCAATTCAAACGCCCAGCGAGCACCCTTGTTTATGTCTTCTTCCGATAGCCACGGTTTGATTGCTTGAAGCACTGTTGGTAGCCAAGTTCTTAGACTGTTTGCAACTTCAAAACTGCTGCGGCCAGACCAGCTTAGAAATACTTTCACGTATCCACGTCCTTATAAATGAGTTTATGGTTTCCATACATCATCGTTGATTGACACGCACTAGGCAATAAAATCACTGCTCATATCTCCCTGTATCCACAGATAGATTTTATTACGCGATTGTCCGCTTGTAGCCAGTTCTGCTTATCGCTAAAGAATCTTACCGTGTTATCCGATGGTAATTAATTTCCAAATTCGGGGATGGTTTTCTCCCGTATGCCGCGCCGAGTACCGGAGCTATTGAACGGAACAGCCCGCAGGGGCGATGCAGGGATGCATCGCGTTGACGGAGGGGCTGGGAGCCCCTTCCGGCAACCCCGTTCAAAAGTGAGGAACGCAGGAAACAAGCGGCATCCGGGTCGCCTTTTCTTTGGAGGAACTTGCAAAACTCGCTAAACTGAGTGGAATTATTGGCTCGAATGGCCAAAAAAGAAAAATGAGCCTGTTCAAAAGTGATAAA
>JAJRDU010000031.1 GCA_028748685.1 Methylococcaceae bacterium | reverse complement strand
ATTACGTAAGTGATGTACTTCTTTGGTAATTATAAACATCGTTTGATACGTCCCTGTGTGTTGGGAAAACCGGCGATTAATTGCCCTTGATACTCTTGATGGAAGCGGCGATTTCGTAACTGCCATCGCCCTGTTTGACGCTACGCACCACCTCGATATAAGCAGTCATCGGCGGTGTAATAGCGGTTTTAGGCAGGATGCTCACTTCCATGGCCAAACCCAGGTCGAAAGCCTGGTCGGCAATGAACGACACGCCGGCGCCGCTCAGCGTCGTGCATTTGCCGGTTTTTGCGTGACTGCCGTCGGCTGGTTTGTAGGTAATATCGCAATCGACATCCATGCGGATATAGTCGCGCTTTTCGTCATGAGTCAGCATCAGGTTCTCCCGGATAAAACAACGAATTTTCATTCAATAAAATTCAACCGCGGCGAGTTTACTATAAAAACAGGGCTTGTTGAAAAACCATGCGTATTTCGAGGGCAAGTTCCAAAAAACCCGCTTTCTATCTTCCACCAGCTTTGCATGCCGACGAAATTTTAAATCACCGCTTTATTGGGATCGTGTTTTGAGCGAGTATTTGCAATACTGCAAGGCCAACCCGAGAGTTTCAGGATGACAGAGATAATCCAGCTACTGACCGTAGAAAACACCCTTAGCCGAAAAACCAACGGCACACAGCAACTGCTGGTCTTCCTGATACGCGTCGCCAACGTCGGTTACGACAAACAAGTCGAAGTGATCTGGTCCGGAGAAGACGGCGTCTGGCAGACACTGCCAGCCTCGTATCTCTATTCCCGGGGCGACGGTCAGGAATGCTGGCGGGCTCGGATGACGGTTCATTCCCAAACCGGCCGCCCCCAGCCCAAAGCCATCCGGTTCGCGCTTCGCTTGCGCTACGCAGGCAGCGAATATTGGGATAACAATGACAGTAACAACTATACCAGTTTGGCTGGCTCAGGTATCGAACTGGCGAAGGCAATAACGCTACAAAACCTTGGCTTTACAACGCAGATGGACGAGAGCCAGCAATGGCTCAATATCAAGGTTGCGGTAAATCCCCAGTTTTCAGCGGACAGTGTCGAAGTTCATTGGACAACCGACAATTGGCTACACTGCCGACAGGCATCTTGCCGCCAAAATTCACAAAGCAGGCGAGAGGGCGCGCAGATTTGGACCACGCGCCTCAAGGTTGGCGACGCCTTTCGGCTGCAATACGCCATCGTCTGCCAAAACCGGCATCAACAAATATGGGATAACAACGGCGGCTGTAATTATGTCGCCAGCCGCAAACCCTTGAAAGTGATGATTCTTAATCTGCATTGCTATCAGGAAGACCATCAGGACCGCAAGTTTTCGCAAATTGCCAAGGCCATCGACGAACTGGCGGTCGATATCGTCTGCTTCCAGGAAGTCGCCGAACACTGGAATCATGGTAACGGCGACTGGGATTCCAACTCGGCAAACATCATCAACCTGCGTCTCAAACAGCCTTTTCAACTCTACAGCGACTGGTCGCACATCGGTTTCGACAAATATCGCGAAGGCGTGGCCTTACTCAGCCGCTACCCCATGATCCATAGGCAGTCGCGCTATGTTTCCGATAGCCATGATGTTCACAGCATACATTCCCGCAAGGTGGTGATGGCGCAAATTGACGTACCCTATATCGGCATCATAAACGTATTTTCCGCGCACTTGAGCTGGTGGGAGGACGGTTTTCAGCTGCAATTCCAACGCCTGTCCGAATGGGCGGACAACCAATCCGGCAAAGCCATGACGAACACGCTACTGTGCGGAGACTTCAACATCACCGCCGGCACAGCCGGCTATCGGCAGGTAGTCGAGGCCAATCAATATGAAGACCAGTATCTGGCCGCCAACGCTCAAGGGCTGTTCGAAAAGATTTTTCGGGTTGACGACCCTCACTGGCAGCATTACCCCAGCGACGATTATCGTATCGATTACATTTTTATGAACAAGGACAGCCAGTTGCGCGTCACTTCGGCCCGCGCCTTGTTTACCGACCAAGACTACGGCCGAGTATCCGATCACTGCGGCTATCTGATGACCTTTGAACCGAAATAAACCCGTTTTTCGAGACAACACAACATGCAAATAGCAGAACACTACGCCAAACCGGTATTTGGCAAACTGGGCGGTTACTTCCAGCGCGTCAATGATTTCAAGGACACTTTCAGCATCCGCTGGGGCAGGATAGACTTCGACATGTATCACGGCATGTCCGCCAATCTGAAAATCGTTCTAAAAGTCTACCGCGATGCGGTCTGCGAAACCTATATCGTCGATACCGATCCCTATGACATCCAATGGGACCGGCACAAACGCGGTACGCGCGATTTTTACATTCATCCCTTTTCCAGCCAGTTCGGCAAGATCAACTGCATCAAGTTTGCTTTCATCGTCCATCTCGGCGAACATTCGATCGCCTCGCGTAGCGAATATATTTTTATGGATTGGTACCAACTCCAGGATGGCAATCAGCAACAACGCACCATTACCGAGGAACATGCCACACCCAATCATTACCGCGCCTACGAGCTGAATCCCGGCGAACTGCAAAGCGACGTCGACTGGTACAACCATCATTTCGAGTCCTTGAATCTGACGCCTAAATTCACCAAGGGTCAGCAATATCATCCTTATCATCCCAAGCGCTTCATTCACGATCACATCGACAAAGTCATACACTGCAAGCACAAAAATCCGGGACGCTTATGCACCATCAAGGTCAGCGTCGATTGCATCGACGATCACGATTTCATCAACCATCTGATCCATGCCAGCCATCAAGGCGTATGCGTGCAATGCATCGTCGACTGGCGCAAGATGACGCTGACCAACAGCCACGCCTATGCGGCTTTGAAGCGGTCCGGTATTGAACTGATCGGCGTGTTCTGCACGCCCCATCATCACCTGATCGAAGTGGAACCGGACATGCATACCAAATTCATCATTTTCAACGATGAAGACGCCATTTTGGGATCGTTCAACATCACCTTTGACCGCTGGTGGGCGAACTGGGAATCGGGGATGACCTTTCATTCCAAGGGCGTTTGCCGCCTGCTGGACAACATCTTTCAAAGCCAGCGTGGCGGCGTGATTCAAAAATACGGCATCGATCCTTTCAGCCCCTTCAATTTATTGTATACCTTCGGCCGGCACACCATGGCGAACGGCAAGGTCTACCGTCCCCATCACGCGATCATCGCCGAGATCCACCGTGCCCGCCGTTCGATCAAACTTTGTCTGTTCCTGATAGGCGACCTGCAAGGCGATCATCACGACAGCGTGATCAACGCCTTGATTCAGGCCAAGGAACGCGGCGTAGACGTGCAGCTCTTGTTCAACGGGCATGTGGTCAGGGAAGGACGCATAGGCGTGGAACGCTCCATGCACGACGAATTGAACCGGCCGCTGCTGCATTCAGTGCAACGCTTGAAGTGGGCTGGCATTCGGGTAGGCCTGGTATACGGTCAGGACGATCTGCCGGTACCCTATTCGCCGATACATTCCAAATATTGCGTGATCGATGACTACATCGTCATCGAAGGCAGTTTCAACTGGTATAACACCTCGGTGTTTTCCCACGACCTGCTGGTCGTCGCCGCCAATCACGACGTGGCGCGGCCCTATTTATACGAGTTCGAACAAATCCAGCGCCTGTTCAGAGTGTTTTATTGACCCCGGAAATACAAATAAAACCCATCGAAGTCCGGAACGAACCGCGACGTCTCGATGCCGTTCGCCTGTAGACTGATAAGCAAGGCACAACGCTACACCATTCGGACAGGCTCCTAGAGCGGATAATGCTCTTTCCAGGGCTCCGAAAGGCCTGTTGAAGATAACATTCCCGCTCCCGCCAATACTGACATGACAGCTGCCAGATTTGTCATGGCATCAAGCCCAAAAATCAAGCCTTCAGCGCGAAACATAACTATTCCCTTTAGTGGCAAAAGCGCGAGTTCCGCCTCACACCCATCGGCAAATTACTTTGGCATTAAACCTGCTTTAAAATCCGGCTAATGACTATTCATTTTATCAAGGGTCCGCTTGCCGCGGATGCCATTGAAATTACCAAAAGGATCGATAAAACATGCGTTTCCCTTTTAGAACTGCCGTAACGACTGTTTTACTTGCCGGCCCCGTTCATGCCGCCAATGCCGGTAGCATCGATGCTCTGAACTTGCTCGACAACTACAACCTGATCACCTCGGGCGATACCACCAGCTATTCGGAAACGGACGGAAACGCACTGATCGGCGGCAACCTGTATGGCGGCCAATACAACATGCACGTCATCTCGAACACGATATCGTCATTGACGGTAGCCGGTAATGTGGCTGGAAACGTTCAAACTAAGGGCCAGGGTCTCAATGTCGGCGGCAGTATTGCGGGTTCGGTCAACATGAACGACGGCGGCAATGCCTATGTCGGTTCCGTGGCTAACGGCGGCAAATTGAACAACAATGCCAACGGCCACGGTTCGACATATGTGG
>JAJRDU010000030.1 GCA_028748685.1 Methylococcaceae bacterium | reverse complement strand
GATCTGGGCTTTTTTCTTGGCGTTGCTGGCCAATAATTGATCCCGCACCTGGGTCACGGCGGTCATGTAATCGTCGTAGTTGCCGGGATAAACCCGCAGTTCGCCGTAATCCAGATCGGCCATGTGGGTGCAGACGCTGTTCAAAAAATGGCGGTCGTGCGAGATGATGATCATCGTCGAATTGCGCTCGTTGAGCACGTTTTCCAGCCAGCGGATGGTGTTGATGTCCAGGTTGTTGGTGGGCTCGTCCAGCAGCATGATGTCGGGATTGGCGAACAAGGCCTGAGCCAGCAACACCCGCAACTTCCAGCCCGGCGCCACGGCGCTCATCGGACCGTTATGTTGTTCCAGTGGAATGTCCAGACCCAGCAACAGCTCGCCGGCCCTGGCTTCGGCGGTGTAGCCATTGTATTCGGCGAACACCGATTCCAGCTCGGCGGCGCGCATGTAGTCGTCTTCGCTGGCCTCCAGGTTGGCATAAATCGCGTCGCGTTCCGACATGGCCGCCCACATCTCGGCATGCCCCATCATCACCACATCCAATACGCGTTGGTCTTCATAAGCGAATTGGTTCTGGCGCAAGATACCCAGGCGTTCGTTGGCGTCGACGCTGACGTTGCCGGCCGAGGGTTCCAGGTCGCCACTGAGGATTTTCATGAAAGTCGACTTGCCGCAGCCGTTGGCGCCGATCAGACCGTAACGGTTGCCGTTGCCGAACTTGACGGAAACATTTTCAAACAGGGGCTTGGCCCCGAATTGCATGGTGATATTGGCGGTAGAAATCAAGAGTTTGTCCGAGGATTAGGGGTAAAGAAAGCTTCGCTAGTTTGAGAAATAAAAGACAGGCTTGCGCATGCGGATGCAGGCTATTTTATCAGACTTTGGAGGGCAATTATGGGCGGCGAACGCTGACGATCACAGAGAAATAGGCGGCTTTCGCCGCATTTCGGTCATTCCAGCCGTATTCGAGCGGAACATCACGACTTAGATACGAGCTTTTCTAAGCCAACCTCAGTTGCGCCAGGGATGCAACAGCCGGTGCGCCACCGATGTCGGGGATGATGCACAATTCCAGCACGGCGACAGCCGGAAGATCGACATGATGTTCTTCGGTTTCGAAGCTTGCGCCGAGCCGGCTGAAATTCCACTGTTGGCGGACGATTTCCGTGAACGACTCACCATCCGTCGACCAGCGCAAGACGTATTGTTGCGTGCGCTCAATCCCAGTCTCCACGAAGTCCAGTTTTATCAGACTGAGCCGTTGCGGAAGCTCGAAAATAAGCCGGATGGTCTGAATCCCCGGTTCCGAGGCGCGCCAGCCACCGGCCCGGTCGGCAAGCAAGGCGTCTTCTATGGGATGCTCGGCGTCTTCCGAAGTGATCTCCACCTCGGCGAGGCTCGCTATATTCAGCCAGTCCCGGTCTGAAACTGCGGTTTCCTTCCGAAGTGGATTGATGATACGTTTGCGCATAGAGTAAGGCATCATAAATCGGACCGGAAAAGCCGATCCGCCGACCAGATGGTATCGTGTTCCGGATCGATCGTGGGATTAATTTCGCCCGATCGCAAGCTATCCTATCCTGATAACGCGCCGGCTTGCAGCTAATCTGGCGGCATGGAAGCATCCCGCGTTCCGACAATTTCAGCTATCCCTTATAATAGCTTCCCAATCCGCATCGCATCCATCCAGTAGCCTACGAACCATGACCAACACACCCGACATACTGAAAACCATACTCGCCAAAAAAGCCGAGGAAGTCGCTCACCGCAAGCCCAATATGCCGCTAGAGCTGCTACGGGAATTGGCCGGCACCGTGCAAGGGCCGCGGGGTTTTTACCAGGCATTGCGCGGCAAGGCCGAGGCGCAGAAACCGGCGATCATCGCCGAAATCAAGAAAGCCTCGCCCAGCCAGGGCGTGATCCGGGAAGACTTCAAGCCGGTGGAAATCGCCGTCGATTATGCGATGAACGGCGCGACCTGCCTGTCGGTACTGACCGACAAGCAGTTTTTCCAGGGCTCTGAAGCCAATCTGCAAATGGTGAGGGAAAAATGTCCGCTGCCGGTGATACGCAAGGATTTCATGATAGACCCCTATCAGATCCACGAGTCTCGAGCGCTGGGCGCGGACTGCGTGTTGTTGATCGCCGCCGCGCTGGAAGACGGTTTGATGAAGGAACTGGCCGACACCGCCACCGGTTTGGGCATGGATGTCCTGGTGGAAGTGCATGACGCGGCGGAACTGGAGCGGGCTCTGAAGCTGGATACCAAGCTGATAGGCATCAACAACCGCAACCTGCGCACCTTTGAAGTGTCGCTGCAAACCACGCTGGAACTGAAAAACAGCGTTCCCGCCGACCGTCTGATCGTCTCCGAAAGCGGCATTCATACCCCGGACAACGTCAAGCTGATGATGGAGCAGGGCATCTATACCTTTCTGGTGGGCGAAGCCTTCATGCGCGCCGAGCATCCCGGCCAGAAAATGCGCGAGTTGTTTTTTACAAGCGGCCGTTAGTAACAAAAAAGGGTAATCAAGATCGCCTACCCCAAATCGGCATCTCTTTCGCCGGTGCTGATACGCCCACCTTCGATGGCTTCGAGAACATAGACTTTGCCGTCGCCGTGATGTCCGCTATGGGCGACATGCATGATGGTGTCGAAAATGATGTCCACCAAACTGTCGGGAGCGAAAATTTCGAGGCGCTTCTTGGGCAGGAAGGGCTTGTAATCCTGAATATGCTCGGTGCGTTCTCGCCCAAAGCCCTCGCAATCGACGATCGTCATGCCTGGAAAATTCGGAATCTCCATCAAGGCCATCGTCACATGACTGAGCCTGTGGGGCTGGATGTAAGCGCGTATCTCTTTCATGGCTTTCCTTTATTTAAGGTTCGTCGGCTTCGGCGAAATAGCGATACAGTGCCGGCAGCAAGGTCAGGGTCAAAATCGTCGCGGTGATCAAGCCGCCGATGATGACCACGGCGAAAGGCTTGGCGGTTTCCGAGCCGACGCTGGTCGAGAGCGCGGCCGGAAACAGCCCCAACATCGCCATCAGCGCGGTCATCACCACCGGCCGCAGGCGGCTAACCGAGCCGTTGACGATGGCATCGTGCAGCGACTGGCCTTCGCGGCGTAGCTTATTCAATTGCGAGACCAAAATCACGCCGTTTTGTACCGCAATACCGAACAGCGCGATAAAGCCGACCGCGGCGGAAACGCTCAGGTTGATACCGGTTGCCAATAGAATCAACAGACCGCCTATCATCGCGAACGGCACGTTCATGACGATCAGCAGTGCATTCTTGATGGACATGAAGGCCCAGAACAGCAGCACGAAAATCAGCCCCAGACTGATAGGCACGATGACGGACAGCCGCTTCATGGCCCGCTGCTGGTTTTCGAACTGGCCGCTCCAGACGACGTGATAGCCCGGCGGCAAATCCACCTGAGCCGCGACTTTTTGCTGGGCCTCGGCCACGAAGCTGCCCTGGTCGCGGTTGATCAGGTTAC
>JAJRDU010000029.1 GCA_028748685.1 Methylococcaceae bacterium | reverse complement strand
AAACAGTCGATATTGATGAGCAGTGGGCGATAAGGATTAACAACCGCTATTTCGATCTGCCCCTCCTCGGCGAGGTTGTTTGGCAACCTTGCCGGCAACATATCGTCGACGCCGATTTGGTTATTGTCGAACAAGCCAATCGCTTGCTGTTCAATTATCCATTGAAATTTCTATGGCGTAATGACAAGCGTAAAGTAGCATTTTGGGGGCATGGCACCAATTTTCAGTCATCCGACCCGAATAGCCTGGATAACCGATTGAAACGCTATCTGGCCAAACAAGTGGACTGGTGGTTTGCCTACACCAAGGCATCCATCAGGCATTTGGAAATGGCGACATTTCCAACTGAAAAGGTGACGGTGGTTCAAAACTGTATCGATACCAGCTGCTTGAAGGAGGCGGTGGAACGGACGTCAGCGGAAGAACTGGATACCTTGCGGCAGCGGCTGGGTCTGCGCTCGAACCGAGTGGGCTTATACTGCGGCGGCCTGTATGCCGATAAGCAGATTGATTTTCTACTACGGGCTTGCGACGAGTTGAAAGAAAAAACCCCCGATTTTGAATGCATCATCATTGGCGATGGCCCAGACAGTGAGAAAGTGAGGATAGCAGCAACAAGCAGGAACTGGCTGCATTATATGGGGCCGATCTTTGGAGACGAGCGGATTCCCTATTTTCTTTTGGCTCGGGTATTGTTGATACCGGGGGCTCTTGGGCTAGTCGTCATCGATAGCTTCGTATCCGGGGTGCCGCTGGTGACCACCAATAACGGTAAACACGGGCCGGAAATTGCCTATCTTGAGAATTGCGTGAATGGTTTCATGACTGCCAATAATGTCAGCGATTATGTCAATGAAGTCACTAGTATATTAATCGATGATAATTATTGGCAAGATTTGCGGAAAGGTTGCTCGCTCAGCGCGGAAAAATATAGCCTGGAGAACATGGTGGAAAATTTTGCAACGGGTATACGGCGGTGTTTAGCTTTAAACGAGCAATAAACGGTTTAAATCAACCGCTCGCTCCGGGTTTTATGAGCTTTTATTAAGCGAAGCTGATTTTCTTTATGCAAGGAAAGGCAATAGGCGTCTATTGGCACACTTTTAGCCTTTCCTTAATCTCCATTCACCAACCGAGACAAACCATGTCTGTTAGCAAGACGCGCGATATACCACGTGTTGCCATCGTTACCAATATCCCCGCACCCTATCGAATTCCGATATATAAAAATTTGGCGGCAAAACTGGGCAGCGACCGCTTCCATGTGATTTTCTGCTCGAAGAAAGAGGATAACCGGGAGTGGATCTTGGAACAGAGCGATTTTTCGTATACTTTCCTTAAGACGCATTATATCAACTGGAAAGGCCGCTATATTCATTACAATCCTGACGTTCTAAAAGATCTGCGCTTGCTGAATGCCGATGTCATCATAACCACCGGCTTCAATCCCACCCATTTATTGGCTTTCTGCTATACGGTTTTTTATAACAAGGTGCATATTCCCATGACGGACGGCACATTTGAGTCCGAACAAAAATTGTCGGTATGGCATCGCGTCGTCCGCCGCATTGTTTTTCGCTTTTCAAAAACATTTATCGGAGCAAGCCAGGGTTCATGGCGGCTTTACGAAAGTTATGGCATTAACAGGGAACGGTTTTTCCAGTCGCATCTTTGCGCAAACAACGCGGCCTTTACGCCAACTATCGGCGGTACCCGCCGCTTCGATCTAATGTTTTCCGGCCGTTTTGCGCCGGAAAAAAATCCGCTTTTTGCGCTGGATGTAGCGGCGGGCGTGGCGAAGGCATTAAATCGTAAAGTGTCTATTTTAATGGTCGGTTCGGGGCCAATGCTCAATCAGGCCAGGGAATATGCCGATACGCTTCCGGACGTGGAGGCTACCTTTCCCGGTTTCATTCAACAGGCCGAGCTGCCAAATTTATATGCTTCGGCAAAGCTGTTTTTGTTCCCTTCGTCCGGAGATACTTGGGGGGTAGTCGCTAACGAAGCTTGCGCCGCCGGCCAGGCGGTTATCGTCACTCCCGATGCCGGCGTGGCAAACGAACTGGTTTGCGATGGCGAAAACGGCTATGTGTTGGCGTTTGATCTGGCCTCATGGATTAAACATGCCGCCAATTTGCTGAGTGATGAGGCCCTACTTGAACAGTTTTCGAAGAACAGTATCTCGAAAGTCCAGGCTTATAACTATGATGCGGCGGCCGGCGGGATTTTAGATGCTGTGTTGGCGGCCGTGAATCCAGCATGAAGAAAGCTGTTTATGTAAGTGTAAATAGGTCTGTCATGGTCACCTCTACTGACAGTATAAAGTCTGCCTTTAGAAGTGTCCGGGATCATTAAACCATTACAGTCGAAACAGACCGGCAAATAAAGCACTTTGATAAACCCGATTAATCTATGAAAATCCTGTTCGTTCATAACTACTATCAACATGCCGGCGGCGAAGATAATGTGGTGGCCGCCGAGATGAAGTTGCTGGCCGATCATGGCCATGATGTCGAGTTATGGAGTATCGATAATAAAGACCTGCCGAGCGGCTTATTTCGAAAAATCAAAACCGCGCTGACTACCGCTTATTCTCCCGCCAGCCGGGTTGCCGCCCGCGACCGGTTGCGGCGATTCAAGCCCGATGTGGTGCACGTGCATAATTTTTTCCCGCAAATCAGCCCGGCCATCTACGATGCCTGTTTGGACGAAGGCGTGCCGGTGGTACAGACCCTGCACAATTACCGGCTGATCTGCCCCGGTGCGATGCTGATGCGGAACGGCAAGATATGCGAACAATGCCTTTCCGGTTCGCCCTATCGTGCGGCCTGGCACGGGTGTTACAAGGGTTCAAAATTGGGCAGCCTGGTGGTTGCGAATATGGTGGCACGGCATCGCAGGGAAGGCACCTGGCAGCATAAGGTCAACCGCTTCATCGCGCTGACCGAATTCGGCAAAGGCAAATTCGTCGCGGCCGGATTCCCGGCCGAAAAGATCGCGGTCAAAGCCAATTTTCTGCACGATCCTCTGCCGGAATCTCCGCTCGATGATTCGGTAGCGCCAGGTTTTGCCTTGTTCGTGGGGCGAATCAGCGAAGAAAAGGGCATCAAAACCTTGCTGCAAGCCTGGTCTGGATTGGCTAATCAAACCGTATTAAAGGTGGCCGGCGCCGGTCCGCTCGAAGCTTTGTTGCAAGACAAGCCGAACATCGAGGCCTTGGGCCGGCAAAACGCCACCGAAGTCAGTCAACTGATGCGTCGGGCCGCTTTCCTGGTGCTGCCCTCCGAGTGGTACGAGGGTTTTCCGTTGGTATTGGTCGAGGCTTTCGCGCATGGTTTGCCGGTTCTGGCTTCCCGTTTGGGCAGCATGGCCGACATTATCGAGGATAGCGAAACCGGTTTGCTGTTCTCGCCTGGCGATGCCAAGGATTTAGCCGACAAGGCCAAATGGCTGTTTGAAAATCCGCAACAGGCGCAAAAACTCGGTGAAAATGCCAGAAACACTTTCCTAGCAAAGTACACCGCGGAACGCAATTATGGCGAGTTGATGGCGATTTACGAAGCTGCCGGACAGCTTGGCGGCTTGGATTAGTTCGGAACTGATTAACTCATCGAACTTGCTGATTGAATCAAGCCCATAAAGCAGGTTTAATTGCGCCCATCATTAAAGGAGATTAATCAAATGCGGCCCCATGGATGATCGATTGCTCGCTCAAGTTATTCAGATGGAGGATTTTCCATCGTACTCTATATCTTTCAGTTATTCGGTTACCAGTATGCACCCCATTAAAACTGTCGATGTTCTCGGCATAACGTTCCCTATACTCAATTATGGGCAAACGCTTGAGATTTTTCAGGATTGGGTAACTTCAAAAGTAGCGCATCAGGTTTGCATTGCCAATGTGCATACCGTGGTGACCTGTTTAAGCGACAAGGAACTGCGCGACATTAATAACGCGTCGTTGGTGACAATGGATGGCCTGCCGCTGGCCTGGTATGCCAATCTGGTCCACGATGCCGGCATCACCAGCCGGGTGTGCGGCCCCGATCTGATGCTGAAATGTCTGGATCAAGGCCGGGAAAAGGGCTGGAAGCATTTTTTTCTGGGTGGCAAGCAACAGGTGTTGGACGACTTGGTGGACGCGATGCGGAAGCGCTATCCAGGTGTCGAAATTGTCGGCTGGCATTCCCCGCCTTTCAGGCCGCTATCCGATGCAGAAGATCAGCAGTTGGTCGACTTGATCAACGGTGCAAGTCCGGATTTTTTGTGGGTGGGCCTTGGCGCTCCCAAGCAGGAAAAGTGGATAGCGGCGCATCTGGATCGAGTCCGGGCGCCGGTTCAACTCGGCGTAGGAGCGGCTTTCGACTTTCATTCCGGGCACGTCCGGCGCGCGCCTGATTGGATGCAAAAAAGCGGGCTGGAATGGCTTTATCGGATGTTTAAAGACAAACGCTTGATCAAACGCTATTTCACCACCAATCCGGTTTTTTTGTCGCTGTTTGCCCGGGATGTTTTTTTAATCCGGTTATTGAAGCGGAAAGCCGCTTGAATTTAGCCTTCGTGTTAGCGAATGCAAAACACAAAAGCTCATTCCAGCAATCCATAAAACCGTTCCCAATCGAATAATGGTCCGGGATCGGTTTTGCGGCCAGGAGCAATATCGCTGTGCGCGGCGATGCGTTTTCGGGAAAGCCCTGGATAGTTGGCCAGCAAGACCTTGATCACATCGGAGAGCTGCAGATATTGGGCATCGGCATAGGCCTGTGTCACCGAGCCTTCCAGTTCGATGCCTATCGAAAAGTCGTTACAGCGCACCCGGCCCTGATACCGGGACTCGCCGGCGTGCCAGGCACGGCGATTGAACGGCACGTACTGGCGGATACTGCCGTCGCGGCGGATCAGCAAATGCGCCGATACCTTGAGCCTGTAGATGTCCTTGAAATAAGGGTGTTCGTCGGGATCGAGGCCGTTGCAAAACAGTTGGTCGATATAATCGCCCTCGAATTGTTCGGGCGGCAGGCTGATGCAGTGGATCACCAGTAGGGATATGTCCTCGGGATCGGGCCGGTCGTCACAATTGGGCGAAGCCACCTGGCTGGCGGCGCGTAGATAGTGATCGCGTATTATCATTGGTTTTGACTCCCCGGATTACTCGCTCATTCAGGAAATTCTGATTGAGCCTTTTCAGGAATTGGTTGGAAATATAGTCATCGCACTTCAAATTTCGGTTTTTTGCCCCCCTCACCCCAGCCCTCTCCCAAAGGGCGAGGGAGCGGATGTGCCGAAATTTGAAGTGCGAAAGGTATAATTTCTCCAAAATCAAGGGGCGATTTTACTTGTGCCCTCAAGGGTAATCGCCCAGGGCGAATGACGCGTAAGAGCGCGTAGCGAATTCGCCCCTACAGGGCGTGCGTTTGCCGCTTATAATAGCAAGAATCACCCCGCATCGAGACTCGGATTATGCAACCAACCAGCGCGGAAATAGCTGCCTATCTTGCCGAAGACATCGGCGGCGGCGATTTGACCGCCAATATCATTCCCGCTTCCACCCAGGCGACGGCCGCCGTCATTAGCCGCGAAAATACGGTGCTGTGCGGCCAGGCCTGGTTCGATGCCGTTTTTAAGCAATTAAGCGCCGATGTCGTCATCGAATGGCTGTGCAAGGAAGGGGATCAGGTGGCCGCCGACACCCTGCTTTGCCGGCTCAGCGGCCCGGCCCGCGCCCTGCTCACCGGCGAGCGTACCGCGCTGAATCTGCTGCAAACCTTGTCGGCGACGGCGGCCACGGCTCGCCGATACGCCGATGCAGTCGCGGGCACCGGTTGCAAGGTATTGGATACCCGCAAGACCATACCCGGTTTGCGTTTGGCGCAGAAATACGCGGTCAAGTGCGGCGGCTGTGTCAATCACCGCATAGGTTTGTTCGACGCGATCTTGATCAAGGAAAATCACATTATCGCCGCCGGCTCCATCGCTCAGGCTGTCAAGATGGCAAGAGCATGCAGCGAGGTGTCGGTAGAAGTCGAGGTGGAAAATATGGACGAGTTCCGGCAAGCCTTGGCGGCAAAACCCGATCGCATCATGCTGGACAATTTCTCTATCGCCGACACGATCGTTGCCGTTCAGGAAAACCAAGGCCCGGTCGAGATTGAGGCGTCCGGCAACATTACGCTGGAAAACATTCGCACGATTGCCGAGACCGGGGTCGACTACATCTCAATCGGCGCCTTGACCAAGAATATCGCGGCGGTCGACCTATCGATGCGTATCGAACTGAGAGCTGTAAGTTCCAATTAAGCCGTCATTCCCACGAAAGCATATATTCAGGGCTTTTTAGGGAGAAGTCCTTCGACTCTCAGGAAAAACCGTAAAAGTTTGTTCCGTTCGTGGTTAGCCCTTCGACTACGCTCAAGAGAGCCCTGTCGAACCATGAACGGAATCAACTTAATCAGGGCTTTCTTAGCTTACGGCGTTCAGATTTTCGTTTTCGTAGATACGCAGCTTCTTCCAATTGGCAAATTTGCTGTCGTCGAAATACGCATCGTGGTCGATCGCTTGTTCGTAGCAGCTGCGGAACAGGCGCGCGGTTCTAAACGCATGCAATTCATCGTCGGCGGTTACGGTTTGCACATTGCCTACCTGGAAGGTTTTATTACGCGACTTGCCGTCTTTCACCCAGAACACCGTGTAGCATAAATAGCTCTTATCCTTGCGGTGGTCGAACTTGATGGTTCTGGATACGCCGGTCACGCCGGTAGTGGTTTTATTTTTCGGCGGCTTCAAAAAGCGAGTCTTGCTACCCTTAAGCACCACCAGCATCTGATCGCGCCAGGTGATGGCGGCTTTCAGCGACTTGGTTTTGCTGCCCCATAATTTATGGGAAAAATAGCGGCTGCTTTCTTTGCCGCGACGAACGATGCGAACTTGGAAACCGAAGGCATCGGGTTCGGTAACATGTTTAACTTTTGTCATACGTCATCATCAAAAGAAAGGAACATAATAAGAACTCGTGCATCGGCAATTGAAATTGGAAGAACGAGTCGCCCATTTGTGTAAGTCACGGACTACAAATTAACGTGAATTTGTCAGTTGCGCAAGTAGAATTTCATCGAAATGTGTGATGAATACCTAGTAATTTAGTGTAGAATAATCCACAGCCTTTTCGAAGAGGCGCAGATAACTTTGTAAGCTTTTGTTTTTAAACTAGATTTGGAGAAAATCGATGAGCGTTTTAGTAGGCAAGCAAGCACCTGATTTTACAGTTCCCGCAGTACTGGGCGACGGCCAGATCGTCGACTCTTTCAGTTTTTCCGAAGCAACTCGCGGCAAATACGCGGTGTTATTTTTCTATCCATTGGATTTCACCTTCGTCTGCCCTAGCGAATTGATCGCATTCGATCACCGTTTGGACGAATTCAAAAGCCGTGGCGTTGAAGTGATTGGCGTATCCATCGACTCCCACTTCACACACAACGCCTGGCGCAACACCCCGATCAACCAAGGCGGTATCGGCCCTGTCCGTTACACGCTGGCCGCCGACATTACTCACAGCATCGCCAAAGACTACGATGTAGAATCAGCTGGCGGTGTTGCTTTCCGCGGCAGCTTCCTGATCGACAAAGCCGGCAAGGTTCGTCATCAAGTGGTCAACGACCTGCCGCTGGGCCGTAACATTGACGAAATGATCCGCATGGTTGACGCACTGCAATTCCACGAAACTCACGGTGAAGTTTGCCCTGCGGGCTGGAATAAAGGCGACTCAGGCATGAACGCCAACCCAGCCGGCGTAGCCGAATACTTGAGCAAAAACGCTGACAAACTGTAAGCGCTAACTCTCAGGCACAAAAAAGGCGCATGGCTTCGGTCATGCGCCTTTTTTATTGTCTATCGATGTTATTCTGTAGGGGCGATTCAATCGCCCATGGCGAATACCCATAGGGCACAAGTAAATTCGCCCCTACGCCTTACCGCGAATACGTTACAAATTCGGAATGGTTTTTCTCCCGTTTGCCGCGCCGAGCACCGGAGCTTTTGTAGTGACAAATTGGCAGGATGCCTTTTTCGCCAACCCAGTTCAAATAAACTGTTACGGTTTACTTTTGCAATGCGTTAAATCCGCATTGGCACTAAGTTGTGCCCATCCTCAAGCTTCAATCAAACACCAACATTCCCTTCAAACCCATGCGCAATCCCCTGCATCACCAAGATCAAGGCTACGCCCGCCAGAATGAAGCCGATCTGCTGCAAAGAAGTTTTGATGTCTGTCTTCTGGTGCAACGACGGAATCAGGTCGGCGACGGCGATGTAGATGAAACTGGAGGCTGCCAGGGTCAGGAAATAAGGAAGGACGTGATGCAGATCGCCCAGGCTGAAATAGGCCAGCATGCCGCCGACCACGGTAGCCAGGCTGGACAACACGTTGTAGAACAAGGCTTCCCCGCGCCGGTAACCGCTGTGCAACAGGATCGCGAAGTCACCGACTTCCTGCGGAATTTCGTGGGCAGCCACCGCCAGGCTGGTGACGATGCCGAGTTGGACGTCGGTTAAAAACGCGGCCGCGATCAGCACGCCGTCGACGAAGTTGTGGATACTGTCGCCCAGGATGATAAACACGCCTGCCGGACGATGGCCGGGCTCGGCCCTATGGCTGTGAGCGTGGCCGCGGCCGTGGTCATGATCGTCGTGCGACTCTTCGCCATGAGCTTCGCAATCGTCGGCATGGCAGTGGCGCCATATCAGCAGCTTTTCCAGCACGAAAAATAGCAGGATGCCGGCCAATATCGTCGCCGACAGTGCGGACATATCCTCAACGGGCACTTCTTCGAAGGCATGAGGGATCAAGCCGCAAAACGCGCCGGTCAGCAGCGCGCCTATCGCAAAGCTGATGCCGTGCGGCAGCACGTGTTGCCGATGCCGTTCCGGCAGCAGCAAAAACACGCTGGCGGCCAACACGCTGAGGACACCGCCCAAGGCCGTGAACAGAATGATTAACAGTAATATGTTCAAAATTAATCTCTCCAGATCAGGCTAGCCATGCGGCCGGTGGTGGCGCCGTCGCGGCGGTAAGAATAAAAGCGGCGGGAATCGGCGACGGTGCAAAATTCTCCGCCGAAGACTTGCTCGATACCTAGTTCGGCCAACTCGATTCGCGCCAAGCAGTAAATGTCCGCCAGCCACTTGCCGGACTCGGCAGTGCGAAATGCCGAGGCTGTTTTGGAATTTCCGCCGACGAACGCTGCGCGTACCTCGTCGCCGACTTCAAAATTGTCCGGCCCTATCGCCGGCCCCAGCCACACCGTCACATCGCGGCAGTTCATGGCTTTTAGCGTCTGGGCGATGATGCCAGCCTGCAAGCCGCGCCAGCCGGCGTGAGCCGCGGCGACGACATTGCCTTGGTCGCCGCAAAACAACAGCGGCAGACAGTCGGCGGTCAGCACCACGCAAACGGTGCCGGCTTGATTTGTAAAGCTGGCGTCGGCTTCTTCCGAACCATCGGCCTTGTCGGCCTTGACCACCCGGGTACCATGCACTTGTTGCAGCCAGACCGGCTCGGCCGGCAGTTGCAGCATGTCCCTGATGATTTGCCGGTTAGTCCGGACATGTGCCGGATCGTCGTTGACGTGAGCCGCCGGGTTCAGGCTGGCATGGCCGCCGCCGCTGACGCCGCCGGTCCTCAGTGTCACGGCGGCATGCACATGGGCCGGCAAGGGCCAATCAGGCTTGATCCGATTCATTTTCGGCCAATAAAGCTATCAGGCCTTGCATGTCCTCCGGCATGGCTTGTTCCCACTCGCAGTATTCGCCGGTCACGGGATGATCCAGACCCAACTTGGCGGCATGCAGCGCCTGGCGCTTGAAATTGCGGAAGGCTTCGGCCAGCGCCGGGCTGCAATCGGCCGGCATCTGGAATCGGCCGCCGTAAACCGGGTCGCCGACCAGCGGATAATTGATGTGCGCCATGTGCACCCGAATCTGATGGGTGCGGCCGGTTTCCAGCTTGACGCGGATCAGCGTGTGGCGTTTGAAGCGCCGCTCCAGCCGGTAATGGGTGACCGCTTCCTTGCCGTCGCGGCGCACCGCGTTGCGCTTGCGATCGACCGGATGCCGGCCGATGGGTTGGTCGACGGTACCGCCGGCGGTCATCCAGCCTTTAACCAAAGCCAGATATTCGCGGTTGATGCTGCGTTCCTGCAATTGCTCTATCAGGCTATTATGGGCCTGCAGAGTCTTGGCCACCATCAGCAAGCCGCTGGTGTCCTTGTCGATGCGATGCACGATACCGGCGCGGGGCAGGGTGTTGAGATTGGGATCGTGATTGAGCAGGGCGTTGACCAACGTGCCGCTCCAGTTTCCGACCGCCGGATGCACCACCAGACCGGCGGGTTTGTTGACGATCAACAGCGAGTCGTCTTCGTAGACGATGTCCAACGGGATGTCCTCGGGATCGAGGTCGAGCACTTGTTCGGCTTCGGCATCAAGCTCGATTTCCTCGCCACCGTCCAGCTTCTCCCGGCCTTTCAGCACCTCGCCGTCGACCATTACCCGCCCGGCCTTGATCCAGGTTTGCAGCTTGCTGCGTGAATAGTCGGGGAACATCTCCGCCAGACACTGGTCGAGGCGCATGCCCGCCAGTTCTTCCGGAACCCTTGCCGTTAATATCGTCATAGTCGTTTTTAAGTTATACTCGCGGACGGAATGCCGCCAAATGCTGCAAAAAACCCGCAATATTACAACGTGTTGTCTTTTCTATGCGATTACTTTTAGTAAAAACCGTTTTTATCGCCAGTCTGGCCTGGATACTGCAGGGCTGCGAAACCCTCGAAGCGTTTACGAGCAAGGACTCTTCCGCCAGCAAGGAGGATGAGTACACCGGCTGGGACGAGAAAAAATTCCACGATCAGGCCAAGGAAGCACTGGATTCCAAAAACTTCCAGAAAGCGGTGACCTTGTACGAGGCATTGGAAGCCCGTTATCCGTTCGGCGATTATACTCCGCAAGCACAGCTCAACGTGGCATATGCCTATTACAAGAACGATGATCCCGAGGCGGCTTTGGCGGCGGCGGATCGCTTCATCAAGACGCATCCCCGCAACCCCAGCGTGGACTACGCTTATTACTTGAAAGGCCTGATCAACTACAACCGCGGCATCGGCTTTATCGACCGCTTCCTGCCTACCGATGCTTCGCAGCGAGATCCCGGCCCCGCTCGCGACTCCTACGACAATTTTCAGGAGCTGCTGCGTCGCTTCCCTAACAGCCAATATGCGGCCGACGCCAAACAGCGGATGGTGGCCTTGCGCAACAATCTGGCGATGTACGAAATTCACGTCGCCGATTTTTACATGCGCCGCAAGGCCTATGAGGCTGCCGTCAATCGCGCCAACCATGTGATCAAGGAATACCAGCGCACTCCGGCGGTGCCGATTGCGCTGCAGATCATGCAGGACGGTTACCGGAAACTGGGCCTGGACGATCTGGCCGCCGACGCCGAGCGCATCTACACGCTGAACTATCCTAATGGCGCGCCTATGGGCGATTACAAGGATGAAGGCGTGATTCAAAAAGCCTGGGATGCCATGGGTCTGGACCGCTAGGAAGTGCCGATTGAACAACGCCGTCGCTCCCTCCGTCGCGGGAATGATGAATTGTTCAGAGTTTCCCTAGACCTCCGAATAGATCAAGCGCCATGAAAAG
>JAJRDU010000028.1 GCA_028748685.1 Methylococcaceae bacterium | reverse complement strand
CGCTCCTGTATTGCATGCGAAAATCAACGTCATTTTGAGCCTGATCGCGCCGTCTATAAGATGAGGCTGTCCGAGCGAGCGCTGAAAGACGCTCTACAGGTCAGAGGTTCGTTTTCGCAGTGATCAAGGGGATTCGGTAGTCAAATTTGATCGCTTGGTTATTACAATAAACCGAGCATCGCCGCTTTAACGGCCGCCGAGGTTTTGTTAGTCGCATTTAATTTCGCCGCAGCATTGCTAATATGAAAATTAACGGTACGCTCGGCGATTTTCATGATGCTGGCTATTTCACCGGCGGTTTTACCATCGGCAGTCCAACGTAGTACCGCAATCTCGCGGTTCGATAATTTCGTATCCGCTTCCGGCAGTAATTTTGGCAACAAGCTACGTGACAAGGCAATATGCGCATTTTGGGTCAACCAAGCCATTTTGAAAGCCTTAGCCGCAAGCTCGGTTTCGCTAAGCGGCTCATCGGATCGCGCTAAAGTCAGCATGCCGGTTGCGCCATGGACATCCCGCATGGATTGCGCCCAACCGTAACGCAACCCGAACGAACGCGCTTCCTCCCAAAACTCCGCCGTTGAAGCGAACAAACCGTCCGTCCACAGGATAGGTAGAGTCGAGCGCAGGGCGTGTTTGACGGTGGGATCGATCGCACAATAGTTTTTTGTTTGATATTGCGCTTGCCAAGCCGATGGATAATTACTTATTTTCACGATCTTCGGATTGCTCAGCGGCAGCGCCAACCTAAGTCCATAGGCACAGTAATCAAAACCCAATTCCGCACCCAGTGAAACAATGGTTTGAAAAAGCTGATGCTCGCTATCGCTCGTCTGCAACGCTTGAAGTTGAATTTCTTGCCAGGCTTTCATGGGTTTACCGTCGTTAGAACTGTTCGAAAGCTTAACCTAAAGAGCGAAATCGCCGAAACTCAATATGTCCAGAGTTTTTACCTACAACGCAGAATGGCGATATAAGCTGTCAATATTGACAGTTGTTGGAGCTTTGAAATTAGCGTCTAATTTAAGGAGCTTGAGATTTACCCTGTATTTCAGCAGCGTATTTTTGATTGTTCAGCAGTAACCGATGAAAACTAAACAGTCACCATTTTATCCTTGATGTTCAATACTTAGCTTTGCAATGAAAATACTGGCTTTATCCGGCAGCTTGCGGGCGGCGTCCATCAATTCCGCCGTGCTGCGCACTGTAAGGCATTTGGCGCCGGCTTCGATTGATGTCAGTCTGTTTTCCGGGCTTGGCGACTTGCCCTTATACAATCCGGATTTGGAAATCGCGCCTCCGGCCATCGCGAAGCAATTGCGCAACGACGTAGCCGCAGCGGATGCCTTGCTGATCGCCAGCCCGGAATACGCCCACGGCGTTACCGGCACCATTAAAAACGCGCTGGATTGGTTAGTAGCATTCGAGGGCTTTGCGGATAAGCCGGTGGCGGTATTGAACGCGATGCCCCGCGCTCATCATGCCGATGCCGCGATCCGGGAAACCTTGATCACGATGTCGGCCACGCTGATCGAAGCGGCATCGATCACTTTACCGTTGCCGAGCGCGAATATCGACGAAGCAGACCTGCTGGCTACGCCGGAAATAGCCTCTTTGCTTACCGACGTATTAGCGGAAATCGAACGCGCGGTGAATCGATCGCCGGCGATGAAACCATACCTGGACAGCAGCCTTTATATCGATAGCCAACATCCCGCCATCGTCGCGCAAGCTGCAAAGTTGGCGGACGGTTGTGGTGATGAGGAAGAAATTGTCAAACGCTGTTTCGAATTCGTTCGCGATGTCATCAAACACAGCTGGGACTACCGGCTGAATCCGGTGACCTGCAAAGCCTCCGAGGTATTAATCCACGGCACCGGCTACTGTTACGCCAAAAGCCATTTGCTGGCGGCGCTGTTGCGAGCCAACGGTATTCCGGCCGGACTGTGTTACCAGCGCTTGACGCTAGACGGCGACCAACCCCCATATTGCCTGCACGGTTTGAACGCGGTTTACCTGCAGCAATACGGTTGGTACCGGATCGATGCGCGCGGCAACAAGCCCGGCGTAGACGCGGACTTTTGCCCGCCGCTGGAAAAATTGGCGTTTCCGATTGTGAATCCTTTGGAACAAGATTTACCCGGCATCCGGGCGGAACCCTTGCCGGCTGTCGTCAAAGCCTTAACCGAGAACCCAACCGTCGAGCAGGTTTATGACAACTTGCCGGACGTTGCTCATCAAACTCATACGGTCTAACAGAAGCGAATATGGCCAGAAATATCGAAATCAACGCGCGAATCGACAGCGTCGAATCATTGTGGCCGCCGGTGGTCAATATCGCCGATGAGGGGCCTACCGAAATCATCCAGGATGATACTTTTTTCGCTTGCCCCAACGGGAGGCTAAAACTTCGCGCCTTCTCCGATCATGGCGGACAGTTGATTTTCTATCAGCGCCCCGACAGCGCTGGTCCAAAGCAGTCTTTTTATGTCATTTCGCCCACCGAATCGCCCGATACACTCCGGCAAAGCTTGACGCTTGCTTATGGTGAAAGCGGTAGGGTGCGAAAACACCGCACATTGTTCATGGTCGGCAGAACTCGGGTGCATTTGGATAAAGTGGAAGGCCTGGGTGATTTTCTGGAATTGGAAGTGGTGTTGGCTGAAGACGAACCTAGCGAAACCGGTGTGTCCATTGCCCATGAATTACTGGAAAAACTGGGCATCAGTCATCATCAGCTAATAGAAGATGCCTACGTTGATTTGCTTGCAAAATTGCCTAGCGCAACAAGGCAAACTGTCAGCAACTAACAACGCTATTTGTCCTGTATTGAGAAATTATGATTGAAAAAATATTCAAGCTGTCAGAGAGCATTCGCTACGTCGCTATCTATCGGGATGGTCAGCTAGAATCGAAAGCAAAGTCGAACACGTTGGACGCAAGTAGTTCGGAGAGCGATAGATATGAAGAGCTGTTGGTCAATCCTACTTTGCTTAAATTGGCCTCGCAACGCGGTAACATCGACTGCGGCGGTTTGGAATACCTGTTTGTGCGCTACGGAAACTTTTTCCAGTTTGTGTGCCCTATCAGCTCGGGTCATATTTCGGTGTGCATAGATCCAGATGCGGATCCCATTGAAATAGGTACGAAAATCAAGTTATTGGTACACAGCGACTCATGACATGCTATTTTTTGAGGCCAAAACCTGTTTTTGTACACAGCCTGTTTATCTAGCATGGTAGTTGAACAGCGCTTGCCAACATTGGCAGCCCACTTAATTTGAACATCGATCGGAGTGATTCCGGGCGTGAGAAAACTCGAAGCCAAGTTTCGTAAACCAGCGTCTGGTCAGGTATCCGCCCGGTGCGAAGTCTCTTCTGATGAACTTGTCCGCTGGTCGACTGAACTTGCGTCTCGCGGGCGGGTATTGGCGTCTATTTCGGTGGAGGTTATCGATGGAACCGGCGTTGTCCTGTCGGCAGTAGTCGAGTGGTTTATCGTCCGCGACACGCCCGATTTACCTTAGGCCTTTATGCAAGCAATCGACCGTTCATCCGCCGAGCACTACCATTGGGGCAATGCCTGCGACGGCTGGCATCTCGTAAAACGAGCCGACATGTCGGTTATCTCCGAACGTGTTCCGCCCGGCGCAAGCGAAGTACGTCATTTTCATACAAGCGCTCGCCAGTTTTTCTATGTTTTTCATGGGTGCGCAGTTATTGAAATAAACGGCAACCCCATTCTACTGTCCGAAGGACAAGGCATTGAGGTGGCTTCCGGTACGCCACACCAATTCAGGAATGAATCGAGTGCTGACGTCCAGTTCCTGGTGATCTCCCATCCGGCTACACTAGGTGACCGTGTAGAGGTTTAACATGATGCTCAAATGTAACGGCAGCGCCTAGTTCTACTTTGTCAGATTACTTGAATTACATTCCAGGTCATATTGCAAGTTAAGTGATGGAAATTACCTTAATCAGGCACGGTAAACCGACGTTCGAGCTAAAAGGCAAAGCCAAAGCGCGGGACGTTGGCGAGATTATCAGCCGTTATGAATTATCCGGTATAGAAGACGAGCCGCCGGAAAACGCCAAGCAGTGTGCATCGGCATGCCATGCTGCCGTTTGTAGTGATTTTACTCGTTCTTTAGAGTCGGCCAAGGCACTGGGATTTAGCGATATTTTACTGAGCGATCCACTATTTCGGGAAATTGCCGCCCCTCATTTCAAAACGGGTTCATTGACGATGTCGGTCGATGCCTGGGGCATACTGTTGCGGTGTCTGTCGGTGGTAGGTTTCTCGCGAAACGGCGAGTCGTTGATAATGGCAAAAAAGAGGGCGCAAGTTGCGACATCGACATTAATAGACATGGCGTATGAGCATCAAAGTGTTTTGCTGGTGGGGCATGGTTTCGTCAATTACTTCATAGCCCAGGAGTTGTTAGCCAGTAACTGGGTTGGTCCCTCAAAGCCGGGCGGCGGCTATTGGGAATATGGGGTATATCACTGTCGTGCAACATGACATGCAAAGGGCAATCCCTATCACTTTTAAGTAGCACTCAAAAAACATGCTTGCATTGATTACCGGCAACACCAAAATACTTGGCGTAATAGCCGACCCTGTCAGCCAGGCTAGAACGCCGGCCATGGCAAACACATTACTGGATGAACGGGGACTATTGGGGGCCTTTGTAATGCTCCCCATGCAAGTATCGGCCGAAGACTTTCCCGCATTCATCACGGGCCTGCGCGCTTTGAAAAACTTCGGGGGCGCAGTCGTCTCCATGCCGCACAAAATCGCCACCGCCAACTTAGTTGATGAGCTGACTCCCGATGCGCGCTTGGTCGGCGCCGTGAACGTCATTCGCCGTAACGGTGATGGTCGTCTGATTGGCACCATACTGGACGGTGAGGGTTTTGTTGCCGGATTAGCTGGAGCCGAATACAACGTGAAAGGCGCGCACGTCCTTCTTGTCGGAGCCGGGGGGGCGGCATCGGCCATTGCCTTCGCGCTGGCAAAACATGGCTGCGCTTCGCTATGCATACATAATCGTACGCAGGATCGGGCGAGCGTTCTGTCGGAGCGAGTCCGTCATGCATATCCTCAACTTGAGGTAACCACAGCAATCCAGGCAACATCGCACTACGACATCGCGATCAACAGCACCTCTCTCGGCATGAAAGCGGATGATGATCTACCGATTAGCAAATCGCTGATCGCGCGCTGCGATCTGATAGCCGATTGCGTTATCGCGCCGGAAATGACGAAACTGCTGCAAGAAGCTGCTAATCAAGGAAAAGCAATTCAAACCGGCGTTCCCATGTTGGCGGCGCAAATGAATCTAATGCTTGCGTTCATGGGGGCAGAGTGAGTTCCAATAATCCTGTAGAGCTTGTCGATACCCAGCAAAATGCATGGAACAAAATAGCCGGTGAAATCTCATTTTCGCTTGACCCGGACTTGGATAAGTTAGCAACGCTAATTGGCAAGAATGCAAAAATCCTGGATTACGGTTGTGGCTATGGCAGGGTAACGAGCGAGCTGCACGCCAGAGGATACGGGTGTTTAACAGGCGTAGATACCTCAATCGAAATGATTAGGCGTGGCTTAAAACACTATCCAACGCTCGACCTGCGTTACATAGATAGTCATGAAATAACGGCCGACATTGGAAAATTCGATGTCATTTTATTTTGTGCCGTACTGACCTGCATTCCCATTAAGGCTCAGCGCATGAAAATCATCGAATCGGCCTATGAGTCGCTGAATAACGGTGGCATCATTTATTGCGTCGAATTTCATCGGTCGGAAAACATCCATTATTCTTCAACGGGCACGTTCACAGCATCTTTCAATGTGGAAATGAAACATTTTGTTCCGACAGAGATTGCTGAAGAACTATCTCTATTTAATGAAATCAGCCATTTTGTAGCTGAGGCCACGACAGTTTCAGGTGCAAAAACCCATGCCATTCATTATTTTGGGAAAAAACTCTAAATTGCCAAACAGATGCTCAATTCGATGAGTGGCGTACTTTATTTTTGCAAAGTATCTAAACTCAAATTTCACGATGTAATGGGAATTGAATA
>JAJRDU010000027.1 GCA_028748685.1 Methylococcaceae bacterium | reverse complement strand
TTGATTCCGCTCATGGTTCGACAAGCTCACCACGAACGGAATCACCCTCTTGCCGTTCGTCCCGAGCCTGTCGAAGGACTAAATCAGAGCTGTCTTAACGAGCCGATTCAATGAGGTGCTCACGATGAAAGTGATGACACAAATAAAGTTGAACAGTCAACGGGGAGTGGCCAGCCTGTTGACGGCGCTGGTCCTGTTGATCTGCATCACCTTGGTGGCCCTGGTTTCGTCGAAAACGGTCCTGGTCGAGACCCAAATAGCCGCCGACAATTATCGGGCCTCGCAAGCGGTGGCGGCGGCCAATTATGCCCTGGACTATGGCGTTAATTATTTCGATGCGGGCGGCTTTGATCGAGTTGTCAATGCAAGTGGCACCGGCACGGCCATCACCGGCTGCACACCCGACAATCCCCTCCCTGCCGCTGGCAGCCCCGGCAGTGACTGCATTGTTGATACAGGGGCTGCTGATACCGACGGCGACGGCACCATTGATCAGCAGTTTAATGCTCTTTCTTTGAAATCGGCTGATCTAAGTCAAACCACAACCGCGACGCTGGCATTCAACAACGCGGCCGGCACTTACTGCGTGGCCGCCGGAGCAACACCGGACATGCAACACGGCATGATCACCGCAACGGGCTTCAGCGACGACTCCCTGGCAACCCGCACCATTACCCAATGCATCGCACCCTTGAATATCTTGCGCGACAACGGTCCCAAGCAGCCACTGGTGGCGCAGGGAAACGTCGCCCTGACCGGTAACGCCCGCATCATCAATCGCTATACCGACACCACCGTCTGGTCGGGTGGACTGGTTCAGATCGGCAGTTCCTCGGCGATGGAAACCTTCATCAACAGCACCAGCGACCCGGCAACGACGGAAGCCGAACGCATCGACACCGACGACGACGAGCATGCCCAGCTGGTCTCGAACCGAAATTTGGGTAACGGCCTGGACATCATCGATGACGACCCTTCCTTGGGTAATTTGGTGGGGCTGGAGTTTTTCAAGAATTTCTTTGCCGTCGAAACACGGGCTCAACTCAAACAGATCGCCGTTGATAATGGACAAAGTTATACCAATATCAGCAGCGCCTTAAACCCGGCATCCCCCGCCCCTGCCACCGGCGGCCTGGTATGGATTGAAGGCAACCAGTCCATGAATGGCGGCACGATAGGCAGTCTCGCAAAACCCGCGATCGTAGTCGTCAACGGTGACATGACCCTCACAGGCGGCGCCACCATCTACGGCTTGCTCTATGTTGCCGGCACCTACACCATAAACGGTACGCCGCAAATCATCGGCGCCAATATCGTGGAAGGCACGGACTTGACCACCAACCTGCAGGCCGCGCCCCCGATCGTTAGCGGAACAGGCACCATCTCCCTGGTTTACTGGCCGGCTTTTGCGGCGGGTTCAGGCAATCCTTTACCGTCATTGACCGCTGTCGTTAGCGGATCTTGGCGTGACTGGTAAGCATCCATCATTTAATCGCTTAAAAGGGGTTTGTTATGAAACGCTCAACTTTTAAATTACAAGGCGGCATCGGCCTGATTGAAGTCCTGATTGCCATGGTGGTGGTTGCCGTTGGATTAGTGGCTGTCGCCACACTACAGGGCCACCTCATGTCTGATAGCGGAGACAACAAGACCCGCTCGGAGGCCTTGGCCTTGGCCGAACGCAAGATCGAGGAACTCAGGAATAACGCAAATGTTGCCGGCTATCAGGCCATCACCGCCGGCACCACCACCGAATCGAATATAGTTGGAACCAACGCCACCTTTACCCGCAGTTGGACCATCGGCGATGTCACGGGATTTTTAGCGTCCGCGCCAAATCGTAAAAATATATCGGTACAAGTCAGCTGGGACGGAAATGGCAACGGCGTGGTCGATGGCAACGAGCGCGTCGAAGTCATCACGCAAATGGCCTGGATCGATCCCGGCAAAAGCGCGCTACTGGCCGACATCAATAGTGGCGCGGGCACCGCTCAAGTACCGAGCCCCAGGCAGAATGCCTCCGAAGACGTTGCCTCGGAACAGGTGCTCAATACGGAGTGGACAGATGTCCAGTCCGGCGGAGTCCCCGGCACCTCAACGACAATGACGGTCGAAGTGACCAATCCGACCACTCACAACGTCGTAAGCGTACAACTCAGGCAAATCGCCCCCGGCTCCCATTTTTATGCCACGGCCGATACTAACTTGTTTTTCGTGTCGCCGGGCGTGATAGCGGTTTTTCTTTGCTACCCAGCCGGTGAGGGCGGCGCCGACCTTTCCACGGAGGAAGGCCATTGCAAATACATTCAAAACCATTTTGGCGGCATCCCCTTGCGCATCGCGGGCACCGTTTATTCGACCAGCGGCAATGGTTTTGTCGACGAAGACGGTGTTAGAACAATCCAAGTAGCCTGGACATCCAGTGACGTCAATGCCTGTTATAACGGTAATCCGGTGCGCCATCCTTCTAGCGGCACGTTGATTTATGATTCCATGCCTTACGAATGCGTCCTGGCTGGCAACTGCAACGCCACTGCCGGCGGCGCCACCGCCGCTGACTTCGGGGCTACCGGCTGCTATCCCGATAATCAGGTTTCCGATGCACAAATCAATGACCGTGACGTAGGGCCGGGAGGCGAGTACGGCGATGTGGGATTATTGGGCGTCGACGATCAGGGCGGCAACCGTGAACAAGTCTGCTTCCTTGAAGACACCACCGACCCCGCCACCAGCGTCTTATTGCAGACCAGCGGCAGTGAGGTACAAAACGAAAATTATCTATTTGCCGTAACCAACCGTTTTTACGCGTCGCGCCGCATATCGCGCAGTGGCACCAGTAATCAGCAAGACTCGGAAGGCATCAACCGTTCCTATACCAATCACAACTTCCTGATCATCGCCAGAGGCACGGGCGCTTCCGCGAACCAACGCTGCAATATAGCCGCAACCGCCAACTCGATTCAGCTGGCACCCAGGGATATCATCCGAACCTTGAACCAAAGCGGCGCGCCGAATGAGGTATTGGCTGAGACCTCCTATACAGGTACAGCTGTTACGGCCAAGACCTACACCGGCTCGATAACCAGCGACGCGACCTCTCTAAGATTCTATATTCCTGAAATCGGCGCTTGTTACCTGAATAACAATAGCTCGCCTCAGACCACCGCAACCCTTTATGCTTGCGCGGTCGCCGGTAACGTCAGCGGCATCGACATCAAGGGCGGCAGCGCCGAATATCCCACCAGCAATCCGGCGGCTTTCGCGGCCTGCAACAAAACCACCGATGCAACCGTATGCAACTGGCACAACAATTTTGTCACCACCTCTACCACCAGTTGCCAAACCCCATGGGGCGCCACCATAGCGGACGGCAGCACGACGACCGCCTATCTGAATGCAGTCGAGCCATTTGGCGGCACCTGCCAAAGCGAGACGCGCACCTGTACCACGGGCACCTTGAGCGGTACTTTTACCAATCAATCATGTACGGTTTCCTCAACAGCGGACTGTACGTCGCCCTGGGGAACGAGCGTTCCCAATGGCACCGCCATCACGGCTTACGCTAATGCAACCGTGCCGACCGGATTTACATGTACCGACAACAACAATAGCGAGTCGCGCACCTGTACCAACGGCATCCTGTCCGGAACATATACTCACGTTTCCTGTGCCGTTCAGACTACACGCAACATCTCGGTATCGGTAACCACATCGGGTACCGGCAGCGTTTCCGGCATTACGCTAACAGGTACCGACGCGAACTGTAGCGGATTGATCTGCACGGTCGCCAATGATTGGACCGGCACCCTGTCCGCGACCGGCAGTTGTAGTGGCGGCGGTACGGTCAGCGGCATCAGCGGGACGATTCCCGCCACGGCCACCACGGCATCCATCGCACTCGGTAACTGCACCGGGCCGGTGTGCACGACCCCTTGGAGCACGAGCCTTGCCAGCGGCGGTTCTGTAATGGCATATCAGGCTGCAACGGTCAACTATCCGAGCAGCTGCGTAAGCGAAACCCGTTTCTGTAACGACGGCACGTTGTCGGGTACCTATAGCAATCAATCCTGTTCGGTCGTTTGTACTGTTCCGAATCTGATTGGCAGATCGACGAACAGCGACGCCGACAAATCCGCTGTGAATAACGCTATTACGGCCGCCGGATTTTCGCTGGGTACGAGTACGGATACCGGCTCCGGACAGAAAGAGGTATCTGCACAAAGCCCAGCGGCAGGGTCGACTCCAGCGTGCGGATCGGCAGTCGGCTATAGTTATAACTGATCAGGTAGGAAAGGTTGGGTTGCGAAAAACGTAACCCAACCTTTAACCTGATGTTTTGAATTGTCTAGCTAAACTGCCGACAATACAAACCACCTTCGTTATCGAAAGGTGGTTTGTTTATGCCCTTTGGCCAACTTGATAAAGACGTTTTGCAAGTTCAATGAGAGGCGTAGACAACACCTCCATGCCCACACTCCGCAATGAACCTAAAAGAACGGTAGAGCCTCGAAAAATCTCGTTCGTCCCGAGCGTGTCGAAGGGCGACCGGGATTTTTGAAGCACCTTACGGGTGAGTGTGTTGCAGGCCGCTCATGCTTCGATTGACTCGGCACGAACGGCCTGCAACACTCGCTAACTGCTCTTTTCAGGACGAACAGAACAGGTCAGGCAACCGTATCGGCCTTGGCCTGATAACTATCGAGCCGATTGAAGTTCAGGTAGCGATAGGTGTCGGCGCTGCTTTGATCTATCGTCGCCGCATACTGCATGTATTCTTCCACAGTCGGAATCCTGCCCAACAGCGAACATACCGCCGCCAGTTCCGCCGACGACAGATAAACGTTGGCGCCGTCGCCCAAGCGGTTGGGGAAATTGCGGGTCGAAGTCGACACCACCGTCGCCCCTTTCGCCACCCGCGCCTGGTTACCCATGCACAATGAACAACCCGGCATTTCGGTGCGGGCGCCGACCTTGCCGAAGGTGCCGTAATAACCTTCTTCGACCAACTGATTTTGGTCCATCTTGGTCGGCGGTGCCACCCACAGCTTAGTCGGCAAACTGCCGGCTTTTTCCAGCAATTTGCCGGCGGCGCGGAAATGGCCGATGTTGGTCATGCAGGAACCGATGAACACTTCGTCGATCTTGATGCCGGCAACCGCCGACAAGGGCTTGATGTCGTCCGGATCGTTGGGGCAAGCCAGCAATGGTTCCTTGATTTCATTCAGATCGATCTCGATGATTTCCGCATATTCGGCATCCTTATCCGCTTCCAGCAATACCGGCTTGTCCAACCAATCCTGCATGGCTTTGATCCGGCGTTGGATGGTGCGGACGTCGCCGTAGCCTTCGGCGATCATCCATTTCAACAAGGTGATGTTAGAGTTCAGATATTCGCGGATCGGCGCTTCGTTGAGTTTGATGGTGCAACCGCCGGCGGAACGCTCGGCCGAGGCATCCGACAATTCGAAGGCCTGTTCGACTTTCAGATCCGGCAAGCCTTCTATTTCCAGAATCCGGCCGGAAAATACGTTAAGCTTGCCCTGCTTGGCGACAGTCAGTAAGCCGCGTTGGATGGCCGCATAAGGAATCGCATTGACCAAATCGCGCAGGGTGATACCCGGCTGCATTTGGCCCTTGAATCTCACCAGCACCGATTCCGGCATATCCAAAGGCATCACGCCGGTAGCGGCGGCGAAGGCCACCAGGCCGGAGCCGGCCGGGAAGGAAATGCCGATAGGGAAGCGGGTATGCGAATCGCCGCCGGTGCCGACCGTGTCTGGCAGCAGCATACGGTTCAACCAGGAGTGAATCACGCCGTCACCGGGACGCAACGACACGCCGCCGCGAGTCATGATGAAATCCGGCAAGGTATGCTGCATCTGCACGTCCACCGGTTTCGGATAAGCGGCGGTATGGCAGAACGACTGCATCACCAGATCGGCCGAGAAGCCCAGGCAGGCCAGGTCTTTCAGCTCGTCGCGGGTCATGGGCCCAGTGGTGTCCTGAGAGCCGACCGTGGTCATCTTCGGCTCGCAATAACTGCCTGGACGCACGCCGACGACACCGCAAGCCTTGCCGACCATTTTTTGCGCCAGCGTGTAGCCTTTGCCGGAATCTACGGCTTCACCCAGACGGCGGAATGCCGTGGAAGGCGCCAAGCCCAAGGCTTGTCTGGCCTTATCGGTCAAGCCACGGCCGATGATCAACGGAATCCTGCCACCGGCGCGAACTTCATCCAGTATCACTTCGGTTTTCAACGCGAATGTGGAAACCACTTCATCTTTGCCCCGTTCGATAGACTCAGGGCAGGCGTGGCGTTTGACGACGCCTTGATAAGGGAAAATGTCGATCACATCCCCCATAGCCATCCTGGTGACGTCGCATTCGATTGGCAGCGCGCCGGAATCTTCCATGGTGTTGAAGAAAATCGGCGCGATCTTGCCGCCGATGCAGACGCCGCCGCCGCGCTTGTTGGGAATGAAGGGAATGTCATCGCCCATGAACCACAACACCGAATTGGTGGCGGATTTGCGTGAAGAACCGGTCCCGACCACGTCGCCGACGTAGGCTACAGGGAAGCCTTTGGTTTTGAGTTCCTCGATTTGCTGTTCGGCGTTTGTGATACCGTCGCGCGGCATTTTCAGCATGGCCTTGGCGTGCAACGGAATGTCCGGCCGCGACCAGGCGTCGGGCGCCGGCGAAAGATCGTCGGTGTTGGTTTCACCCGTGACCTTGAACACCGTCACGGTCAATTTCTCCGGCACTTCCGGACGACTGGTAAACCACTCGGCATCGGCCCAGGATTGCAGCACTTGTTTGGCGTAAACATTGCCGGCTTGAGCTTTTTCCTGGACATCATGGAAGGCATCGAATATCAGCAGGATCTGCGACAAGGCCTTGGCGGCAATCGGCGCCAGCGCGGAGTTATCCAGCAACTCGATCAAGGGCGCGACGTTGTAACCGCCGAGCATGGTGCCTAGCAATTCGGTGGCTTTTTCCGGCGTGACCAGCGGTGACGTCGCCTCGCCTTTTGCCACCGCCGTTAAAAAACCAGCTTTAACATAAGCCGCTTCGTCCACGCCGGCTGGAATCCGGTTGATCAGCAAATCCAGCAAAAACTGCTCTACTCCGGCGGGCGGTTGTTTCAGCAATTCGACCAGTGCCGAGACTTGTTCTGCATCCAGGGGTTTGGGCACAACGCCTTCGGCGGCGCGTTCGGCAACATGTTTTCGGTATTGTTCTAGCATGGATTTTCCTGTGTAAGAGAAAATGGTTTGATGGGCAATTGCTTGCTGGCAAATCCCCTTGGCGTTTTGGTTGCCATATTGTACCGGCAAATCGAGCCTCATTTGTTCCCGCGATCAGCCTTTACCCAAATTTGGCGTATGAACCGATATGAAGCCAAGCATAAGCCGGTTGCGCTGATCGGCTGTCCCGTTATTTCGCCCCGAGCATCGCAGCTTTTGGCAAGCGTAGCCCGACAGGGGAGCGGCAAGGATGCCGCTCGTTTTCGGAGGGCTAAGGATAGCCCTTCTGAAACCCCTTGCCAAAAGCGACAAATTTGCCTGGAGCAAATTTGGACAGCCAATAGGCGGCACTAAGGGCGAAAAACAAGGATATTTTTCGCGAAACCGACTTCAAAATAAACCTTTCGCAAAAGTGACACTGATGCTGATGGCATCCGAAAAACCCCCTTCCTATCTACGATTGCGTAACATCAGTTACGACCTAAATCCATTTCGCGCCTCAAACCTCATCGCGGCTGCCAGCGCAGATCCAGCGTCATCGGGAAGCGCGGATTAACGGCTTCCGCCTTGATCTGCATTGGTCCGGCGCTGTGGCCGTGATCCCAGAACCGGGCGCGGCGGCGGGCTTCCGCCTCGTTGGCGTTGACCGGAAAGGTTTCATAATTACGACCTCCCGGATGGCTGACATGGTAGGTGCAGCCGCCGATGGAGCGGCCGTTCCAGCTATCCAGCAGATCAAACACCAGCGGCGCATGTACGCCGATAGCCGGATGCAAGGCCGACGGCGGAGCCCAGGCCTTGAAACGCACCGCGGCGACGAATTCGCCGGGTACGCCGGTCGGATGCAGTGGCAACAAGCGGCCGTTGCACGCCACCTGATGGCGAGTGCCTGTCATGCCAGTCATCTTGACCTGCAAACGTTCCACCGAAGAATCGACATTACGGGCGGTCCCGGTACCGCTGACTTCCTCGCCCAACATATGCCAGGGTTCGATGGCCTGCCGTAACTCTAATTGTACGCCTTCATAGACCACGCTGCCGTAGCGCGGAAAACGGAATTCCAGAAAAGGCGTGAACCAGACGTCGTCGAATGGATAACCGGCGCTACGCAGATCGCGGCCGATGTCGCACATGTCCTGTTCGATGAAATGCGGCAGCATGAAACGATCATGCAGCGCGGTATCCCAGTAGACCATGGCACCGCGATACGGTGTTTTCCAGAACCTCGCCACCAGCGCTCGCAGCAACAGCGATTGCAACAGGCTCATCCGGTAATGCGGCGGCATTTCGAAGGCGCGCAATTCCACCAAGCCCAAGCGACCGGTGGCGGAATCCGGCGAATACAGCTTGTCGATACAGAATTCGGCCCTATGGGTATTGCCGGCCAGGTCGATCAACAAATTGCGCAGCAATCGGTCGACTAGCCACGGCTGAGCGCTCTCCTCGCCAGCTCTGAATTTTTCATCCATTTGCTGAAAAGCGATTTCCAGCTCGTAGAGATTGTCGTCGCGGGCTTCGTCGACGCGAGGCGCCTGACCGGTTGGACCGATGAATTGGCCCGAAAACAGATACGACAGCGCCGGATGTTGCTGCCAGTAGGTAATCAGACTCTTCAGCAGATCGGGCGTACGCAGGAAAGGGCTATCGGCCGGCGTCGCACCGCCCAGGGTAATGTGATTGCCGCCTCCGGTGCCGGTATGCCGGCCGTCGAGCATGAATTTTTCCGTCGCCAGCCGGGTCAAGCGGGCTTCCTGGTACAAAGCCTCGGTGCGTTCTTCCAGTGCTTGCCAACTATCCAAGGGATGGATATTAACCTTGATCACGCCAGGATCGGGCGTGATCGATAGAGACAGCAGCCTTGGATCGCGCGGCGGCGGATAACCTTCCAGACGTAGAGGCACTCTTAACTGAGCGGCGCAATCCTCGATCGCCGCCATTAACTCCAGCCAGGCTTCCAGACTGGTGACGGACGGCATGAATACATGCAATAGGCCGTCACGCATTTCCAGTGCCATTGCAGTATGAATCACTTCATTAGCCGATGACTGTTCGTCAACTGGCTCAGATCCCGCCGCCTGCTTGGTTCGTGGAAAATCGGCCAGCTGTTCGCGTTCGGCAAACGGAACGAGCGGCAATTCCACCTCGAATTCGTCTGGCGCCACCCAAGGCAGACTGTTCGGCGGCAAGCGCAAACCCAGCGGCGAATCGCCGGGCAGCAGATATAACCGTTCGCGTTTCAGCTGCCAGCGGCTGGATTGCCAACGGATGCTTTTGTCGCCGAAGGCTTTCAGCGGCAGCACGAAACCCGCCACAGCCGACAATCCGGACCGAAACGGTGTGGATAGCGCGTTGCGCACCTCGGCGCGTTGCAGGTCGGATTCGTGCGGATCGATATTGGCCGGCAAACGGCTTTCCTCATCCAATGCCAACCAGGGATCTTCGTAGGCAGGAATCAGATAGTCGGTATTCACCCCCAGACTTAGCGCCAGTTGCTCGGCAAAGCGCCGAACCTCCGTGATGTCGATATTCGCCGCCTGCTTGGCTATCAAAGCGGGATCATGCCAGACCGGTACGCCATCGGCGCGCCAATAGCCGTTCAGCGCCCAACGCGGCAATGGCTCGCCGGTATACCATTTGCCCTGGCCGAAAAACAGCACACCGCCCGTCGCAAAACGGTCGAGCAAACACCGTAACAATTTATTAGCCAGTTGCCATTTTTCCTCGCCCAGCACGGCGCTGTTCCATTCGGCACCGTCCATGTTGTCCACCGAAACGAAAGTCGGTTCGCCCCCCTGAGTCAGGCGCACATCGCCGGCTAGCAATTCCTGATCGATACTATGGCCCAATGCCCTGATCGCCTGCCACTGTTCATCGCTATAGGGTTTGGTGACACGCGGATCCTCGTGGATACGAGTAACCTTCATCTCCACGTCCAGCCGCGATTCGCAGATACCGGTCATGCCTCTGACCGGTGCCGCCGAAGCCGGAACCGCCGTCACCGCCAGCGGTATATGGCCCTCGCCAGCCAGCAAGCCCGAGGTGGCATCCAGCCCTACCCAGCCTGCGCCGGGAATATAGGCTTCGCACCAAGCATGCAGATCGGTGAAATCCGAACTCGGCCCGACTGGGCCATCGAGCGGTTTTTCGTCGACCGCCAGCTGTATCAGATAACCGGACACGAAGCGTGCGGCGATGCCCAGATGGCGCAGAATCTGTACCAGGAGCCAGGCGCTGTCGCGGCAGGAACCGGACTTTTTCTCCAGAGTTTCCTCGCAGCTCTGCACGCCCGCTTCCATACGGATCAGATGGGACACCTGTCCGTGCAGTTTTTGATTCAGGTTCACCAGAAAGTTGGTGGTGCTGATGTCTTTAGGAATATCGCGGCGAATCTCGTCCAGCAAGCTTTTCAACAGCGGCCCGGCCGGCTCGGTTTCCAGGAACGGCGCCAGTTCGATTTTCAGCGTCGGCGGATATTGAAACGGAAAATGCTCGGCCCAGTCTTCGACGAAAAAATCGAACGGGTTGATCACAGTCATATCGGCCAGCAAATCCACGCTGATATGAATTTCCCGTGTCGGCTCGGGAAAGGTTAGCCGGGCAACGAAATTGCCATAGGCGTCCTGTTGCCAATGAATGAAATGCTTTTCGGGCTTCACCTTCAGCGAATAGCCCGACACTGGGGTGCGGCTATGTGCCGCCGGGCGCAGCCGAATTTCGTGCGGCGAAGCGACCACCGGCCTATCGAAGACATAATGCGATTGGTGATGCAGGGCAACGCGTATGGTCATGGTTTGGCCGTGTTGAGTTATTTATCGAGTCGCTACCGCGACGGGATTTATGTCCCGTTATTCCGCCCCGAGCATCGCAGCTTTTGGCGAATAAGGCCCGAATAGGGGAACGGCAAGGATGCTGTTCGTTTTCGCAGGGCCAAGGAGGCTCTTCGAAAACCCTCGCCAAAAGCGAGAAGCACAGGATAAAGGCGGAATCCGGGTGTCTTTTCTTTTGGGTACTTTTCTTTGGACAAGCAAAGAAAAGTACCTCGCCTGTCGGTGCGAGAACCGACTTCAAAATAAACTAGTCGCAACAGCGACACTGTTTCTGATGCCATACGACAAACATTTGCCATGCTCAAGGCTACGGAACATCATTTATTCATATCGATATCCGTCAGCCATTCCGGATTCGGCAAGGAGGCGAAAACCCCTCGCAGCCCTTCACTCCAGCGGCGGCTGATCTGGGAAAAATACGGATCGTCCACGGTAATGTGTTGCTGGAAATCCAGACGCAAGCTGGACTTAATGTAACACGCCACGTCGATCGGCAGGCCGACCGACAAGTTGCTGCGCATCGTGGAATCAAACGACACCAGCACGCACTTTACCGCCTCGATCAAAGGCGTGTCCGGCCTGATCACCCGATCGATGATAGGCTTGCCGTATTTGGTTTCACCGATCTGGAAAAACGGCGTCTCCGTTCCTGCTTCGATAAAATTGCCTTCCGCATACACCAGAAACAGTCGCATGCGTTCGCCCTGAATCTGCCCGCCGACGATAAAATTGGCACCGGCATCAACATTGCTCTGCGCCAAGAACACGCCGTCGTGATCGCGGACTTCCCGCAAGGCTTCGCCAAGCAATTGCGCGACATCAAACATCGACTCGGCGTTCCAGATATTGCCTTGCTCGGGGTGCCGTCCACGCTGTTCCAGCAAATTGATCGCCTTCTGGGTAATCGACAGATTGCCGGAACTCAAGATCACAATCGCTCTATCGCCAGGGTTGACGAAGTGGCGCATTTTCTTGAAACAGGAAATCTGGTCGACGCCGGCATTGGTGCGGGAATCGGAAGCGAACACCATACCGGCGTCCAACATCAAAGCAACGCAATAAGTCATGACAGTTTTATCAGGCTAGTCTATTGCACCTGCATGGATCCGCGCACCGGTATGGTTTCGAAATGATCGCGCCGAGACAGATAAGCGTTTCCGATCTCCCGTCCCAACAAATCGGTGTGTTCCAGAAAATCGGTCAGATATTCGTGCAGGCCTTGAGAGAAGACGTCCTCGATCAAACCAAAATGCAATGCGGCGTGTTGCTCGCCGGCGCGGCGACGCGCTTCCCGGCCCGATGAACCGTTGATGTCGATCAAGGCGGCCTCCACTTCGTTCATGCAGGCATGCAGCGAGCGCGGCATATCGTCTCTGAGTATCAGCAATTCGGCGACCCGTCGAGGCGAAATGCCGTCGCGATAGATCTTGCGGTAAGCTTCGAAGGCGCTGACCGATCGCAGCAGCGCTCCCCATTGGTAATAATCGGCGGCACCGCCGACATCGTGGACGCTCGGCAACAGGATGTGATATTTCACATCCAGTATCCGCGCGGTATTGTCAGCCCTTTCCAGAAAAGTACCGAGCTTGACGAAGCTGAGAGCGATGTCCTTCAAAATCGTTCCCAGCGTCACGCCGCGAAACAGGTGCGACCTGTCCTTGACCCAGTCGAAAAAGTCCGGAAATTTTTCGCGCTGCATGCGGCTAACCAGACGATTGAGCTCCAGCCAGGTGGCATTGATGACCTCCCACATTTCCGAGGTGATCGCGCCTCGCACCGAGCGGGCGTTTTCTCGCGCGGACTTAAGGCAACTATAAATGCTGGAAGGGTTGTCGGGATCCAGGGCCATGTAAAGGGTCACGGTATCGGCTCGCGCCAGGCCGTATTTGATTTCGTATCCGGCGGCGCAGCCCGTGATGTTCAAGGGCGCATACCAAAGATAGGCCTCCGTTCCCTCCATGTCCAGCGGCAACAGCGAGGAACGATGCGCGACATCCAGTACCCTTGCAGTGTTTTCGGCACGTTCGATATGGCGCGCCATCCAGAATAAATTATCAGCGGTGCGAGACAACATGTTTTAGTCCTCCAGTACCCAGGTGTCTTTGGTGCCACCGCCTTGCGAGGAATTGACCACCAACGATCCTTCGCTGAGGGCAACCCTCGTCAAGCCGCCGGGTACCAGACGTATCTCCTTGCCGGACAACACGAAGGGTCGCAAATCGACATGCCGAGGCGCGACGCCGGATTCCACCATCGTGGGGCAGGCCGACAATGCCAATGTCGGCTGGGCGATAAAAGTGGCCGGTTCCGCCAGGATGCGCTGCCTATAAGCTTCGATTTCAGCCTTGGAACTAGTCGGCCCCACCAACATGCCGTAGCCGCCAGAACCTTGCACTTCCTTGACCACCAACTCCGGCAAATGCGCCAGCACATACTTCAAATCGTCCTGTTCGCTCAAGCGCCAGGTTGGTACGTTGGATAATAGCGGCGCTTCGCCCAGGTAAAAGCGTATCATTTCCGGCACGTATAAATACGTCGACTTATCGTCAGCCACGCCGGCACCGACGCCATTGGCCAGCACCACATTGCCGCTGCAATAGGCATCCAGCAAGCCCGGCACACCCAATGTCGAATCGGGACGGAAGGCCAGCGGATCGAGAAAATCGTCATCCACCCGCCTATAAATCACGTGTACTTGTTGCGGTCCATCCGTGGTGTACATGTAAACTTTTCGTTGATGCACAAACAGATCCTGACCCTCGACCAGTTCCACGCCCATTTGACTGGCAAGGAAGGCGTGCTCGAAATAGGCGCTGTTATAAGACCCCGGCGTCATCACCACGATCACGGGGTCCGAAACATGCGTTGGCGCCGCTTCGCGCAGGGTTTCCAGCAACATTTGCGGATAGTGTTCGACCGGCTCGACGGCGTGACCGGCAAACAGTTCCGGAAACAATCGCATCATGGTGTTACGGTTTTCCAGCATGTAGGAAACCCCGGACGGTGTGCGCAGATTGTCTTCCAATACGTAGAAATCGTTTTCGGCGACCCGCACCAGATCGATGCCGGCAATGTGGGCATAGACCTGATTAGGCAGATCGACGCCCTGCATTTCTCGCCGGTACAGCACATTGTCCAACACCTGACGGGCGCTGATCACCCCGGCCTTGATGATTTCCTGATCGTGATAAATATCGTGCAGAAAGGCATTCAAGGCCCTCACCCGCTGCTTGAGCCCCAATTCCAGCCGCCGCCATTCGCCGGCGCCGAAAATACGCGGCACGATGTCGAAAGGAATCAGACGTTCCGAGCCGGCCGCTTCGCCATACACCGCGAAGGTGATACCCAGCCGCCGAAACAGCAACTCCGCCTCCGCGCATTTTCGCTCCAGAGTACCGTCCGGCAAATCCGCCAGCCAATCCGCATAGCGCCGATAGATTTCGCGAACCGCGCCGTCCTCGGCGCGCATCTCGTTAAAATAGTTTTTTGTAGGCTTCGCGTTCATGTTTTATGTTCAGCAAGAGCCATGCCACGGACGCGCGACCATGGTTTGAGACAAAATCGGGAAGCCGGAATCGCCTATTTGCACCAACTAGGCCTGTAGCCGGGTGCGAGCGCACCAATACGGGGATTGTGACTATTCAATGAAACTGACTAGGCATTAATCCTGATGTTACGCTGAGATGGTTTTTAGTCGCGTTATTCCGCCCCGAGCATCGCAGCCAATAGGCTGGCCCGAAGGGCGAAAACCATGGATGGTTTTCGTAGCGAAAAGTATCTCGCCTGTCAGTGCAAAAACCGACTTCAAATAACTGTAGGCTATTTTTGACGCCACCAGACGAATATTTCCCGCATCCAAGACGACGTTACACCAGTTATTAACGCTTACTTCGGCAAATCCTCGACCCGCTTGCCAATCCTATACAAACTCCAGCCCAAAACCAACACCATCAGACCTATCGCTCCACCCAGAAACCACTTGCTGTTCAGCAGTTCGCCGAAATCCGGTTTATGCTCCCCCGTCGCAACAGCGGTTTCCGGACCTAATTCGGCGGTTGTGCTTTGGTAACCACGGCGCAACAGTTCCTGAATCGGCGCGATGTCGTAGCGCGGCGGCTCGGCCTTGTCCGAACCGTAGCGCAATTGGTAGCTTTGGCCGGCTTGCGGCAGGAACAACAGCCGATAGCCAGGGCCGTTACCAATCACGGTATCGATTTCCAGCGGCGGATTATCCTGATTGCGGATCACGATTTGGTACTTCGGTTGGCGTTGCTCAGGGAAGGTCACGCTGGTTTGGTCGCGGTTGATGTCCTGAAAGTGCAAGGCTTCCAGCGTGGCGCCGCCCAGGGTTTGCATACGGGTTTCCATGCCTTGCTGAAACGGAATTTTTACTTCGGCCTGGCGGCTGAAGTTGGGCATAGTGGTTTTCAGCGTAAAACCGGTCAAGGGTTGGCGCCGGGTTTCGATGTCTATCAGCGTGGTTTTATGCTCGGCATCCTGGCCGATTTTGGCCACGGTGACCGGATAATCGAAACGTTGTTCGGCTTCCGGCAAAGTTTCGGAATGCTTATGCCAGAAATCGATACGCTCGATGTGCAGGGGCTCATCATGCAGTTCGGTTTTTTCGCTGCGTTGCAACTCTTCTTCGCCGTGCAGCGTTCGGGTCAGCTCCAGCACTTCTTCAGTACGGGTCTGGCTGGCCTTGGCGACGACGATCTTGAATTGCCGGTAGCTATTGGCTGGTAATTCGATGTCGCGGTTGCCAACCTTCATGTAACGCGAGTAATCGTAAATGGCGCTATTGTTGACCAGTTTTTCCCAGTTCTGGCCATCGTTGGAGCCATGGATTTGCAGGTTGTATTCGAAATCGCGCTGGCTCGTGACCACGGTCAAACCGTCGGCGTTGGCGGCGTCTTTGTCCAAGTTGACGCTGATAACGATGCCGTCTTCGTCGACTTTTTCCAATCCTTTAGTTTCGCTCCGGCTGGGCAAAC
>JAJRDU010000026.1 GCA_028748685.1 Methylococcaceae bacterium | reverse complement strand
TGCAGACAGTGGCAGTGGAAGTAAAATTCCGTGTTCCAATAAATTAAAGGGATGCGGCATCATGCCGCACCCCCCTAACGCTCATTCTTGCCGAATAGGACGCCGTCCGGCGCGGCAAATGAGATAAAATCCTTATTTGCTGTAAGATTGTAATGAATCAAATTAATTAAAACAAAACCAACGCAAGCGCTATTGAGAGATACATGACGACAAAACAAACTATTCTGAGAAATCTGGGCATTGCTGTTTTAACCACCGGATTGGTGGCCTGTAACGGGGCCGAAGAGCGTAAAGCAAAATACATGGAAGAGGGTAAGCAACTGCTACAGTCCGGCGATTATGAAAAAGCCGGCCTGGCTTTCAAGAATGTGTTGCAGATCGATCCCAAGGATTGGGAAAGCCATTACCAAATGGGTGAATCGCTGAGCAAGCAAGGCAAAATCGAGAATGCCTTTAAGGAATACATGGGCGTGGTCGGCAACGATCCCAATCATGTGATGGCGCGGGTCAGGGTCGGGCAGTTGATGCTTTTGAGCCGTAATGTCGACGACGCGGAAAAAATGGTTGACGAAGCGCTTGCCAAACAACCGGATAACATCGAAGCCTTGGTGTTGAAGGCCGGCGTACAAACCGCCCGAAATAACAGCGACGCGGCGATAGTCACGGTGGAAAAGGCTCTGCAGATTAGCCCGGACGATGTGCCTGCGACGCTGATGTTGGCTTCCATCCATGCCCGTCTCGGCAGGCAGGACAAGGCTCTTAATTTGCTGAAACAGGCCGCCGACAAAAAGGCCGACAATGTTCCGCTACGCACCATGATGGCGGGACTTTATGCGCGCGACAACAAGCTGGCCGAGGCCGAGCAGTTGTTGGCTTCGATCATCAAGTTGGAACCAAAGCAAATCCAGCATTATAAAAATCTAGCCTTGTTCCAGGCGGGTAGCAATCAACTCGATAAAGCCGAAGCGACGTTACGCGATGCGGTGCGGGAAATGCCCGATGACGACGCCGCCAAGACCATGCTGGTCGATTTTCTGGTGGAGAAACGCGGTCCCGATATAGCGATCGCCGAGCTTTTGCCGATGATCGAGCAAAAGCCGGATGCCTATGACTTGAGATTCAAGCTGGTCAATATCCAGTTGGCGAAAAAAGATTTGCCGAGTGCGGAAGCCACATTGAAAGAAGTGGTTGAGCGAGACAAAATCGGCCCGAACGCCATATCCGCCCGCGACAAGCTGGCATCGATCTACGCACTAACCAAGCGAGGCGATGAAGCCAAAGCCTTGATTAAGGAAGTATTGGAAGCTAATCCCCGTGACGCCGAAGCCTTAACCTTGCGAGGTCAGTTTGCTTTGGGCGAGAACAAGATTCCGGAAGCGATTGCCGATTTTCGTTCGGTACTGGTCGATCAACCCAATAACGTGACGGTCCTGAAAATGTTGGCGGCGGCGCATATTCGCAACAACGAAGACTCGCTGGCCAGGGAAAACATGGAAAAAGTGGTGGCCGCGGCGCCCGCGGATGAGACGGCCAGGCTGGATCTTGCTAGCCTGCTGATAAAAGCGGGCCAGCAAGAGCAAGCCAAGCAGCAGATTGAAAACTTGCTGAAAAACAATCCTAAGAGTTTGAAAGGCCTGGAGGCGCTGTTTAAATTAAATATCGCCGAAAAGCAATGGGACAAGGCACAGGCGATAGCCAAGCAGGTGCAGGAGACCTTTGACAAAGACGCCACCGGCTTTTATATGTCCGGTCTGGGTTATCAGGCGGAGAATAAGCTGGAAGCCAGTGTCGAGGCCTTTCAACAGGCGCTGTCCAAGAAAGCGGATGCCATCGAGCCTCTGAACGAATTGGTCAAAACCTATATGGTGATGAAACAGCCGGACAAGGCCCTGGCTAAACTGCAACAAGTCGTCAAGCAGCAGGCCGATCATTTCATTGCCTATAATCTGATGGGCGGTGTTTATTTGAGCCAGCAAAAATTTGCCGAAGCCAAAGGCGCTTATCAAAAAGCACTGGAGATCAAGCCGGAATGGTTCAGTCCTTACCGCAACCTGGCACTGATCGAGCTGGCGCAAAAAAACGAAGCGGAAGCGATCAATATTTATAAGAAGGGGATTGAGAAAACCAAGGGTGCATTGGAATTGGTTGACGATCTGGCCAGGCTGTATCACCGCAACGGCAAACACGACCAGGTTCTGGCACTCTATGAAGAGTCCTACAAGGCGCATCCTGATTCGGTGATGGCGATCAACAATCTGGCCAGTTATCTTTCCGATTACTCGGAAAGCCCGGCCAATCTGGAGCGCGCCGCCAAACTGGCCGAGCCTTTGCTGAAAACCAACAATGCCGCCATGCTGGATACCGTGGCCTGGATCGCCTATAAACAAGGCAGTTACGACAAGGCGAAAGAGGTCATGCTGAAAGCGATCGAGCTGGACCAGGCTGCTCCAGTCAATAATTATCACTTGGGTATGGTTTACTTCAAATTGGATGACAAGGCGAAATCCGCCGAGCATCTGCAAAAAGCCATCGATAGCAAAGCCGCTTTCGACGGTCTGGATGTGGCCAAGGAAACGCTGAAAAAAGTTCAGGGTTGAGCATTGTAGGGTCGAATTTATTCGACCTGGCTTTATAAGACCCGTGGATATGCCGAAATTCGGCATATCCACCATTGTAAGGTCGAATTCATTTGACCTGCTGTAGAATAAGGCATTGTTTTTTCAGTCCGAGATGTAAACAATGCTGATTCAGTGGTACCCCGGCCATATGCACAAGGCCAGCAAGGAGATCAAACACGTCTTGCCCGACATCGATCTGTTGATCGAAATTCTCGATGCCCGCATTCCCTATAGCAGCCAAAACCCAATGCTGGCGGCCTTGCGCGGCGACAAGCCCACCATCCGAGTGCTCAGCAAGACCGATCTGGCCGACCCCGACATCACCCGCCAATGGCAACAGCACATGGAGCGGGAGCAGGCAGTAAAGACTCTGGCCGTGACTACCTTGCAGCCCGAAAAAATCAAGCAGATCATCGATTTGTGCGGCAAGATGCTGCCGGAGAAGAGCGAGGCCAACAAGGTGATCCGTACCATGATCATGGGTATTCCCAATGTCGGCAAATCCACCATCATCAACATCCTGGCCGGCCGAACCATCGCCAAGACCGGCAACGAGCCCGCCGTCACCAAGCAGCAGCAGCGCATCAATCTCAAAAATAATATCGTCTTGTCCGACACGCCAGGCGTGTTGTGGCCGAACGTCGAAAACCGCAACAGTGGTTACCGTCTGGCGGTAACCGGGGCGATCAAGGATACGGCCTTTCAGCACGACGACATTGCGCAGTTCGCGCTCGAATATCTGCTCAAGGCTTATCCGGCGCAACTGCAAACACGCTATCAGCTGGAAAGCCTGCCCGGAGAAGCCTCGGCTTTGCTACAAGCCATCGGTAAGAAACGTGGATGTCTGAAAGCGGGCGGCCATGTCGAACTGGATAAGGCCGCGAAACTGTTTTTGACCGAATTAAGGGCCGGCACCCTGGGCCAGATCAGCCTGGAAACCCCGGAAATGATAGAAGCCGAGATGGTGGAGCTGGCCGCGATCCGCGAAGAGAAGGCAGCCAGGAAGGCTGCGAGACGGCGGCGTTGAGCAGCTAGCAACAGACAGTATGCGTTGAACGGCGGGGACGTCCTACGCTGCGCCTCGGCAGCTCCTATTAGCGTATTTTATCTACAAGTAGTTCACTGAAAAAGAGCACTTAATTGGATAGTGATCAGAAAGATCGGTTGGCCCCGTTGCCTTTAGCTAGCTATTGACCTAAGCGGCTAATGCTGACAAACTCCCTTCCCGGAGGTATGGAACTATGCAGCTAAATTCAGTCGTTGGGGGATACAAGGTCATCGAGCTGGTTGGCGAAGGCGGCATGGGTACGGTGTTCCGGGGCTTGGACATCCTGCTGGAACGCGAGGTGGCGCTGAAACTGCTGCGCCCCGAGTTGCCGCACAACCCGCATCTGGTTAAGCGTTTCCGGACCGAAGCCGTCGCTCTCGCTCGCCTCAATCACCCGCATATCGTCACGCTTCATCAACTGTTCCGCGATGGTGACAACTATTTCATGGTGCTGGAATTCGTGCTGGGCGAGACGCTGGATAGGCTCATCAAACGCTGCGGACCGATTCCGTGGCAGACCGCGCTGCCTCTGATCTGCCAGGCTTTGGAGGGCTTGGAGCACGCCCACATTCTGAAGGTGATTCACCGTGACATCAAGCCGGCCAACTTGATTTTGACCCAAGCCGGGGTTGTCAAGCTAATGGATTTCGGCGTGGCCCGCATGCTGGAAAACAGCGAGGCGACCCAATCGGGGTATATCCTGGGGACGTTGAAATATATGTCTCCCGAGCAGATTCAGGGCCAGGACATCGATTACAGGGTGGACATCTATGCGATCGGGATGGTGCTTTACGAGTTGCTGACGGGCCATGCGCCGTTCGACAAGCAGACCGATTACGAGCTCATTCGTGCCCATGTGGAGGAATATCCAAAACCACCCATGATGTACTTGCCGCATATTCCTCCGCGTTTGGACGCGGCCGTGTTGCGCGCGCTTGAGAAATCCCCGGCGGAACGGTTTCAAAGCGCCTCCGAGTTTCGTGGCGAACTGGAAGCCATTTTGAAGGCCGCATCGGTTGATCTGGCGGAGGGCGAGGAGATATTTCCGGATCTCGGTCAACCGTCGTCCGACACATCGGGTATCTTTACGCCCCCAACCCTCGGTGATCATCTGAGGGCTGCGTTCGGACGCTGGCGCGACGAACCCGAATCGGCTGAATCGGCCGCGCAGACGGTATTGTTGCCGCCTCGAGGGCTAAACGGAGAATCGCGGCAAGATGCGCCGGCCACGGCGGCTCAAACGGAGTCCTTTTGGAATCGTAATTCCAGAACGGCTTACATGACATTATTGCTTCCGGTTTTTCTCCTCGCCTTCTTTTTGTTACCTATCGACCCTCGCTCACCCCCGGTGGAAAGCGCTGCTACGCAACTAGCCCCGGAAATCCAAGCCGCGATCGAGAGTCCTCCGTCTGCCGGAATGCCTACGGCATCGGTTGATGATGGCCCGCAAGAAACGGAAAAATCGCAGCGTCCCGAAAACCCGGGGCCCGTTGATAACTCCGGGCAAGCGATGCCGCCTAGAACCGAGGCCCTTCAAACTTCCGGCGTTGAATCCGAGCCTGTCGCGCGGCAGCCAGGCCTTGGTGTGCAAGCGCTGGTCGAGAGTCCGCTTGAAACGGAAACACCTCGGGCGTCGACCGATCCGGTTCCCGAAACGTTGGACATGGCATCGGAAAAATCGCCTAGCGCTGAAAATTCCGGGCCCGTTGAGAATATAGTCGACCGGGCATTGCCGAGCACGACGCAAGCCATGAATTCCGAGGATGCCGCCCTCCCTGACCAGAAGCCGAGTAAGAAGATGAGTACGAAATCCGCTTCTCATCGAAATTCGTCTCGCCGCAAAAAGTTGGACGGCGGATGGACCATCATATCGGATTGAAGGGCAGAGGCGCATTGCCCCGATAACACTCGATACCCCTAAGCGTGACATAGGAGTCAATCAACGATGAATCGCCTCATAATGATAATTGCGATGAGCCTTTGCTTAGTGGCCTGCCAGACGTCTCCGCCGAAGGTGGAGACGCCGGTCGCCAAGCAGGAAGTCAGCAAGCCAGAAAACGATCAAACCGGCGAGCACTTGATCGCCGCCGCCGCGCTGGTGTCGACGGAAACCGATTGCATGAATGCCAAAAAAACGCCCGTGGCCGATTTCACGGAGCAGGAACTGAATCCGGATAGCGTGCTCGCTGGCGAGAAGTTCACCCATCGTTTGGTCTATACGGTCTGTGAGTCTGATCCGGAGAACGTCATAGAAGGCACGCTGTATCGAAAAATTTATCGAAAGAGCCAACTGCTTCATAGCGAACCCAAACCCTTCACCCTTAAACCCGGCCGCTGGGCGGTCAATGCCCTTATCGAAGTGCCAACTAAATCCAAGCCTGGGTCTTATACCCTGAAAACGGAATTTATCGGCAAGGCATCTGGAAAACACAAAATCAAATTGACCAAGCAAACCGAGTTTGAAGTTCACGACTGATATTCGTTGATTCCGCCAAAAGTGTCGGTGACAGAGCCGGCGCCGATTCGCGTTAGCGTAATCGAAGGAATGCGGACCCCCTTTGGGTACGCGCTAATCGCGCCTACGATGCTTGCAGCATATTATCCAGCGCCTTTTTTGCCAGCGCCGCCTGTTCGGCTGGCACCGAGACCTGATTGACCACATGGTCGGCGGCCAGATTCTCCAGCACCCAGGCCAGATGCTGCGGATCGGTACGGAACATCGTCGAGCACATGCTCAGCGTCGGCGCCATGAAATGCACCTGCTTGCCTTGCGCCTTGCATTCCTGAGCCAGACGGTTAACCAAGTTCAATTCGGTCGCTACCAGCCAACGCGTGTTGGGCGCCGCCTCGCGGACAATTTTCAGGATCATTTCGGTGGAGCCTAGGAAGTCGGATTTCTGGCAGACTTCGAAACAGGCTTCCGGATGGGAAATGACGATGGTGTCGGGATATTTAGCCTTGAAGTCATCGATTTGCCGAGGTTCAAACGCCTGATGCACCGAGCAATAGCCTTTCCA
>JAJRDU010000025.1 GCA_028748685.1 Methylococcaceae bacterium | reverse complement strand
GAAGAGATCGTTAAATTGCTGAACGGCATGATGAATCTATCGCTTTACCAGCCGCTGCTTAAAGGTACACTGGGTAGCCTGGCGCTTTCGAAAATATTGGGCACGGGCCGGCTGTTCTGGCGGGATCTGGAAAAGCCGCCGTTGATCGCCGGCGAGCCGCGAGATCTGAGCTGCGACTGGAAAGCGGATGCAAAGGGCGATTACCAGTTAACGGTCAAGACCAAACCGGCGGCTCGGCTGATCCTGACCGAACCGCCGTATTATTTCGACAGCAAACTGGGCACGTTGGGGCCGGTAGGCAGCCCGGAACTCAGCGCCGTGCAGCTCGGTAAGCTGCTGGCCGCGCCGCCGGTGCCGGCCCAACACGCCGAGCAGTTCAGCCAGCGGCTGATTCTCGATTATCCGCATCTCAAGCTGCCGACGCCCAAACCCATGGCGATCACCGATGTCGATTATTTGGAGGTCAAACCGCGATTGACGCTGCAGGGCCGCGACGGTCATGACGGGCATTATTTTCATGTGTTGAAACTCGGTTTCGATTACGGTGAATACCGCTTGCCTGCCTATCAACCCGAGCACTACACCGTGCTGCAAACCCCGCAAGGCTATCTGCGTATACGCCGCAACGTGGAATACGAAACGCGATGCGTCGAGCGTTTGGCGAGCGACGGTTTCGAGGTGATCGACGATCCCAAACGAAGCGATCTGCTGTTTTTCAGCCCCGGCAAAAGTACTATCGCTAGCGCGGAACGCTGGAACGAGTTCTTGCAGCATACCGTGCCGGCGCTGGAAGCCCAGGGTTGGCGTATCGAAACCGAACCCAGTTTTTATCTGGATTTCCAGACCGCCTCGGACTGGGACGCGGAAATCGAGGAAAGCCGCAACGACTGGTTCGAAATGCGCTTCAACATCGAGATCAACGGCCAGTCCCTGCCTTTGCTGCCGCTGCTGATGCCGGTACTGGAAAATTATGAACTGGAAAACCTGCCGGAAATGATCACCGTGCCGCTCGGCGATCATCGCTATCTGAGCTTGCCCAGCGAAAAAATCCAGCCCTTCCTGGCGATTTTGTATGAAGTCTTCGGCGGCATCAGCTTCGGCGACGACGGCGCGATAAAACTGTCGCGTTTCGACGCGGCGGGTCTCGCGGAACTGGAAAGCCATAGTTACGGCCTGTTTTCGCTGAGAGGCGGCGAAGCCTTGCGCGAGCTGGGGCGGAAAATCAAGAATTTCAGCGGTATCGCCGATGTGGCTATGCCCGACAACCTGCGGGCCGAGCTCAGGCATTACCAGCGCCAGGGGCTTAACTGGCTGCAGTTTCTGCGGGAATACCGTTTCGGCGGTATTTTGGCCGACGACATGGGCCTGGGCAAGACCGTGCAAACCCTCAGTCACCTGCTGCTGGAAAAACAGAGCGGCAGGATGACCGCGCCTTGCCTGATCATCGCGCCGACCAGTTTGATGAGCAACTGGCGCCGCGAAGCCGCGCGCTTCACGCCGGATCTGAAGGTGTTGGTGCTGCAGGGCGTGGAGCGCAAACAACTATTCGACAAGATCAACTATTACGATCTGGTGCTGACCACCTATCCCTTGCTGCCGCGCGACGAGGAATTTTTGCTGGCCCAAGATTATTACTATCTGATTCTGGACGAAGCGCAGATCGTCAAGAATCCCAATGCCAAGGCCGCCAAGATCGTCCGCGCCATCAAGGCCGAGCAACGTTTGTGCCTGACCGGCACGCCGATGGAAAACCATCTGGGCGAGTTGTGGACGCAGTTCGATTTCCTGATGCCCGGTTTCCTCGGCGACAGTACAAGTTTCAAGCGCCTGTACCGGACGCCTATCGAAATCCACGGCGACGGCGAGCAGCGCCAACGCTTGACCAAGCGCATCGCGCCCTTCATGTTGCGCCGCACCAAGCAGGAAGTGGTCGCCGAACTGCCGCCCAAGACCGAGATCATTCGCTCCGTGCCGCTCGGCCAGAAGCAGGCGATGCTCTATGAAAGCATACGCCTGACCATGGAACAAAAGGTGCGGCAGGCCATCGCCGAGAAAGGCCTGGCGCGTAGCCACATCACCATCCTCGACGCGCTGCTGAAATTGCGGCAAACCTGCTGCGATCCCCGCACCCTGCCGTTGGAGTCGGCTAAGAAAGTCAAGGAATCCGCCAAGCTGGACTTGCTGATGGAAATGTTGCCGGAGTTGCTGGAAGAGGGGCGGCGGATACTGCTGTTTTCCCAGTTCACTCGAATGATTGCCTTGATCGAGGCCGAACTGGATGCTCGTAAAATTGCATACAGCAAGCTCACCGGTCAGACCAAGCATAGAGACGAGGCCATCGAACGCTTCAAGAGCGGCGCCGCCGACGTGTTCCTGATCAGCCTGAAGGCAGGCGGCGTAGGCCTGAATCTCACCGAAGCCGACACCGTGATCGTTTATGACCCGTGGTGGAACCCCGCCGCGGAGGCCCAGGCCGCCGACCGCGCCCACCGCATCGGCCAGGACAAGCCGGTATTCGTCTATAAGCTGATCACCGAAAACACCGTCGAGGAAAAAATCCTGGCGATGCAAGAGAAAAAACGAGCCTTGGCGCAAGGCGTGTATGACGGCGACAAGAAAGGCGAATCCTTGACGCTGACGGCGGACGATTTATCGGCGTTGTTTGAGCCGTTATAAAAAAATAGGTACAAGGGACAAGGTTCAGGGTACAAAACACCTTTGGAATCTTGCACCTTGTGCCGTTGATCTTGAACCTTGAACCTTGAACCTAAGAAATGAGTAACGAATATAACGCCGCGGCGATTGAAGTACTGAGCGGCCTGGATCCGGTGCGCAAACGCCCCGGCATGTATACCGACACCACCCGCCCCAACCATTTGGTGCAGGAAGTGGTGGACAACAGCGTCGACGAGGCGCTGGCCGGCCATGCCGATACTATCGATGTTACCTTGTACAAAGACGGTTCGGTCAAGGTGGTCGACAACGGCCGCGGCATGCCGGTGGATATTCATCCCGAGCAAGGCATTCCCGGCGTGGAAGTGATCCTCACCCAACTGCATGCCGGCGGCAAGTTTTCCAACAAAAACTACCAATTCTCGGGCGGCTTGCACGGCGTCGGCGTATCGGTGGTCAACGCCTTGTCCGAAAAGCTGTTGGTCGAGATCAAGCGCGGCGGCGGTGTCTATCAGATGGAATTTGCCGGCGGCGATAAGGTCGGCGAATTGCAGCAAACGGGTACCGTCGGCAAGAATAACACCGGCAGCAGCGTGCATTTCTGGCCAGACGGCAAGTATTTCGACTCCAACCGGGTGTCGGTTAGTAAATTAAAACATGTTCTGCGCGCCAAGGCGGTGTTGTGTCCGGGCCTGAAAATCACCTTGAATTCGGAACTCAGCGACGAAAAGTTCGAATGGTGTTACCAGAACGGCTTGCAGGAATATCTGCTGGATAGAGTCGGCGATGCGGAAATTTTCCCGCAACCGCCGTTCATGGCCAACATGGCGGCCAGCAGCGAGGCGGTGGAGTGGGGCATCGTCTGGACGCCGGACAGCTTGCCGGAAACCATCGCCGAGAGTTACGTCAACCTGGTGCCGACCGCCCAGGGCGGAACCCACGTAAATGGCCTGCGGGCCGGTCTGACCGAGGCGATGCGCGAGTTTTTAGACTTTCGCAACCTGCTGCCGCGCGGCGTCAAGGTTGCGCCCGAAGATGTCTGGGAGAGTTGCCACTTCGTGTTATCGGTGAAACTGGAAGACCCGCAGTTTTCCGGGCAGACCAAGGAAAGACTGAGCTCGCGCGAATGCGTGACTTTCGTCTCCGGCGTCGCCAAGGATACCTTCAGCCTGTGGCTGAATCAGCATCCGCAGGAAGGCGAGAAAATTGCCGAAATCATTCTGGCCAGCGCCCAGAAGCGTCTGAGAGCCGGCAAGAAGATCATCCGCAAGAAAATCACCAGTGGTCCGGCCTTGCCCGGCAAACTGGCCGATTGTTCGGGACAGGATCTGAGCCGCACGGAACTGTTTTTGGTGGAAGGTGACTCGGCCGGCGGCTCGGCCAAGCAGGCTAGAGACCGCGAGTTTCAGGCCATAATGCCGTTAAGAGGGAAAATTCTGAATACCTGGGAAGTCGACTCAGGGGAAGTGATGGCTTCTCAGGAAGTCCACGACATTGCCGTGGCGCTGGGCATAGAGCCGGACAGCAACGACCTGCAAAACCTGCGTTATGGCAAAATCTGCATCCTGGCCGATGCCGACTCCGACGGTAACCACATCGCCACCCTGATTTGCGCGCTGTTTTACCAGCATTTCAACGCCTTGGTCAGGGCCGGGCATGTGTTCGTGGCGATGCCGCCCTTGTACCGCATCGACGTCGGCAAGAAGGTGTTTTATGCGCTGGACGAATCCGAGCGTTTGGGAGTGTTGGCGCGCATCGAAGCCGAAAAGCTCACCGGCAAGATCAACATTCAGCGCTTCAAAGGCTTGGGCGAGATGAATCCTTCTCAGCTTAGGGAGACCACCATGAACCCCGATACCCGCCGTCTGGTGCAGCTAACGATAGAAGAAAACGACGATACCCGCGAGCAAATGGACTTGCTGCTGGCCAAGAAACGCGCCGGCGACCGTAAGAGTTGGTTGGAGAACAAGGGTAATTTGGCGGTCGTATAGGGCGGCTGAAAAATGTAGGTCGGGTCAGGCCTTGGCCGTGACCCGACGCGTTGACTTCAAAAATGTCGGGTTACACTCTATCCAACGAACCAGACCTACTCGACCGTACCGATCCGTCGATGAACCCGTTACACCAATAGGACGGCCTCGTTACTACGCGTTGGTTTATACCATTCCTTAAAATCGACAGGCAGTTCGAGAAGGGGGGCAATTATGCAATATTTGACTATGCCGTCAATCGCGACATAAGTACCGCTGTGTATGCTTGTTTTGCCGATTTCTTGTTCAGTTCCAGTGTTCGAGTCGCTCATAATTACTCCAAGTAATTTACTTGCAGCATATTCTATGCATGCTTGCTTAAAACCTACTTAAGCTCTTATTAAAATCAGATTAGGGATGGCAAGCCAATTAGCCTGAAGAGAGCCGTTGGCGCGTGTTGCAGTACCGTTCGTGTTGAGTCAATCGAGGTTCAACTGCTCTTTTCAGGATTAGAGTTTATAGTTTGCCAAACGGCCTAGAAAATATTCCAGTAGTAGCTCGGGGCGGGTTCTCGTTATTTTGCGTTGGACCATTCCATTCTCATCGAATTTTAACTAATTCCTTAGGCTTTCCTTCATCTCGCCCCTGTAATCTAACACTCGGGCTTTGGTTGTCGTGGGATTTGTAAGTCGCGTTGAAAGGGGGACGTTAATCGCGCATTTCGCAAGAACGGCCAGCCGAAGGCCTTTGCTGTTGTCGGCGATCTTCATTAATTGTGTTGTTTGCCGGGCTATTTGTTTTTGGTGTTTTTGATGATTGTTTGGGAGTGGATTATGAGCGAAGTTTTATTGTTATTGGTGATGTTGTTTGCGGCTTATCATTTTATGCCTTCCACCTGGTTTTCAAAGGCCGAGGTTATGGAAAAAGCGGAGCGCCTAAGCGCCCGGTCGACCACCAGTGAGGTGATTATCCCGGAAGATTCGGTATTGAGACGGCATTTTATTGCCCAGTTGCGTAGCCAAATCCAGCGGGATATGTATCCGCGTCCGATCGATCCCACCTTGCGGAGACTTTACGATGCAATGGTTGATGATGAGTTGGAAAATCGCTTATCGGCATTGATAGCGTAAACGTTTGATCGTTTGCGGGCAGAAGCAGTCGCTCCACAGCTTGAGACATTGAGAAAGTATTTACGTGTTTCGGGCACTTAAAAGTTCAGCGCCCTGACTCTTCCCGCTTCGAAATCATGGCTCGAAATGGTCAGGGAATGCTTGGCAACTGCTACCGAGTCTCCAGTATCCAGTAGTTGTATCGCGTACCCTGACTTACTTGACTAGAGCTTAGTTTAATGACGGGGTAGGGGGCAATGCCGTTACCTCCTATGGGGGAGGCGCACAGTTGCCCTGGAATGTAGTCACTCCGCACGGATAACATGAGAACTGCGGTAAATGGCATTATTTGAGGCATAACACACAATAACAGTCGCTTAAATAACATAGTTTAATTTAATTGAATTAAAAAGTTCTAATATTGCAATACGTTAAGTTTTGGCCTTTTTTTTGCTGTCAGAATAAGCCGATGACGAATCGGCCTTATTTTCTGACTCGATGAAAGGCAAAACATGAAAGAAATCATTTCAACCGGACAGACCGATACGAACCAAATAACCCATAAATCGTTATCCGGTCGTCAATTGGTGGGTTTGTTGGTTAGCGGTGCTCTTCCGCTTGGCATGGCGACGGTGGCGACCGCCGATGAAGAAATTGCAAATCCCTCGAAGGACGAGGTGATATTGGAAAAAGTGATCGTCACCGACAAGTTTCCCAGTGTTAAAGCCTTGAGCGCTTCGGAAATGGAAGCGGATATTCTCACCAGCAAACGGGCCGCAGTCAGCGATACCGCCAAATTGCTCGAAGATACGCCGGGTGTCAGCTTGTACGGTGCGGGTGGTGTCTCCAGCCTACCAGTGATTCACGGTCTTAACGACGACCGGGTCAAGATCGACATCAATGGCATGACCCTGACTTCGGCTTGCGCTAACCACATGAACCCGCCGCTGTCGTATATCGACCGCAGCAACATCGGCAAGATCACGATTTTGACCGGAGTGACGCCGGTGAGCGTGGGCGGCGACAGCATCGGTGGTACGATTTCGGTGCAAACCCCCGAGCCGATATTTGCCGAACCGGGCAAGGATATTTTGATCGATGGCAGCGCTTCGGCATTTTACCGCAGCAATGGCGACGCGTTTGGCGGCAGCATTGCGGCCGGCGTAGCCAACGAAAACGTGCGATTGGACTATACCGGTTCGCATACCGAAAGCATGAATTACAACGACGGCAATGGACAGATCGTCAAATCCACTGCCTACGAAAATCAAAACCATTCGGCCGCGTTGTCTTTCAAAAAGGACAACCATCTGCTGGTGATTCGTGGCGGCCAGCAGCACATTCCCTTCCAGGGGTTTCCGAACCAGCGCATGGACTTGACCAACAACGACAGCAACTTTGGCAATATCATGCACAAGGGGACGTTTGATTGGGGGACGCTGGAAAGCAAGTTCTATTATGAATCCACCAGTCACAGTATGAATATGGCGGAGGATAGGCAGAATGGCGATCCTCTCCCACCCACTGCCGTTAATCGGTTTATGCCGATGGAAACCCGCGGCAGAAACTTGGGTTATAAAATTCAGGCCGAAATTCCGTTCAATGAGCGAGATACCGTACGAGTCGGTAACGAATTTCACAGCCAACGGCTGAATGATTTTTGGCCGCCTGTGCATACCAATACGACGGTTCCTATGTCCGGTCTGAGCGCGATGGATAGCATGATGTATTTCATGATGGCGCCGGAAACCTATTACAACATCCACGACGGTACGCGCGATAGAGTGGGCACATTCGCCGAGTGGGAAGCCAATTGGTCGCCGCAATGGCGTAGCTTGTTGGGTCTGCGTTATGACCACGTCAACACCGATACGGGCAGCGTACAGTCTTACAATCCAAACAACTTGGATGATACCGGGGTTCCGCAACCAATTATTCCCTTGTCTCCCCAAGGCCTGGCGAATGCCTTTAATGCCCGCGATCACGAGCGAAATAACGACATGTTCGATGTGACTGCGTTGCTGCAATACACGCCGAATGACATGAGCCAATACGAGTTGGGTTTTGCCCGGAAAAACCGCGCCCCTAACCTCTACGAGCGCTATACCTGGGGGCAGCGCGCAATGGATATGGCAATGATAGGCTGGTTTGGCGACGGCAACGGTTATGTCGGTAATATGGACTTGAAAGAGGAAACCGCCAATACCGTCAGCTTTACGGCGGCATTCCACGAACCGAAGAATAATTTGTGGGAAGTCAGTGCGACGCCTTACTTCACCTACGTGAACAACTTTATCGACGCCGACCGTTGTCCGACGGCTTCAGGCTGTTATGCTGCACAAGCCGCTCAACCCACCGGCTTTTATTTGCTGCAATACGCCAACCACGACGCCAGGTTGTGGGGTGTCGATGTATCCGGCCGCACTAGGCTTTATAAGGACAAAACCGTGGGTGAGTTCGCGACTCACACCACTATGAGTTATGTGCGCGGGGAGCGTATGGATGGCGGTAATCTCTATCATATGATGCCGTTCAACATGAAGCTCAGCCTGGATCATCGATTGAACAGTTGGCAGAGTGCAATTGAAATGCAATTTGTCGATGGCAAGGATCATGTTCAAGCGATTAGGAACGAAACGACGACACCTTCCTATATGCTGCTGAACGCCAGAACGGGCTATGAATGGGGGCCTGTCCGGTTGGATGTAGGACTGGATAACGTACTGGATAAGCAGTATTACCATCCGCTGGCCGGCGCCTATCTGGGTGGTGGTTGGGGAATGAGTCCTACCAATTCCGCCTTTACGCCACCTTGGGGCCGGAACGTGCCCGGCATGGGCCGTTCGGCCTTCGTCGGTTTGACTATCAAATACTAGATCACACCGCGATTACCGACCCCGGCGTAAGCCGGGGTTTTTGTTTCTGGATTTTCTGTGACGGCCGGGCTATTACCGGACTCAATCCGCTATGGACCTTGGTTAGGATTGATTGGCGCCGGCGTTCGATTCAGCTTCCGATAGGCGATAAACATAAATCGTCGCACCGATCACCGCCGCCTGGCCGATCAGCAGATTGACGACCGGCAGAGTCAAACCCAGGCCGGTGACTCCGCCGAAACTCAACACCCCCCAGCGGGCTTGCCGCAGGAACTGCTTTTGTTCGGGGAAGGGCAGGCCACGGTCTTCCAGCGGATAGGCCATGAATTCCATCGCAATACCCCAGGCGGCGAATAGCGCCCAAAGTACCGGCGCGATCAGGTTGACGACCGGAATCAAAAACAGCACCAGTAACGGCAGGACGCGCAGCAACAGATAGCCGACCCGCCGCAATTCGCCGAAAAAGACCTTGTCCCAGGGCAGTTCCGCCTTGACGATGTCTTGGCCGCCGATGATTTCCAGGACCTTGGCCGATAGCTTGCTGTAATAAGGCGCGGCAATCAGGTTGGCGAGCAGCGTGAAGGTGAAAAAGCCGATGATCAGAAAACTGATGAAAAACAGCGGCCATAAAATCCAGTTCAACCACGATAGCCAGTCCGGAATGAATTGGTGTATCAAGGCCGATACCGAATGGTAGCCCAGCACGAAGGCGCCGGTATACAACACCATGTTGATGAATAGCGGGATCAGCAGGTATTTTCTAAGATCCTTGTGGCTCAGCAGTTTGACGCCTTGCAGCAAACAGCCCAGAGCGAACAAAGGATTATTGCCTTTGTTGAAATTTAGCATGTTGCCAAGCTCCTTACCCCGTGTTTGCCGGGATCGATGACGACGCCGCGTTCGGTGACGATGGCGGTGATTAGTTCGGCCGGCGTCACGTCGAATACCGGATTCCAGGCGCCGACCAGGGAATCTTCGCTTAAATAACAATCCGCCAGCAGTTCCTTGGGATTGCGCTCCTCGATTTTTATGCCGTCGCCGTTTTCCAGGCTGAAATCGAAAGTGGAGGAGGGCGCCGCCACCATGACTTTGACGCCGTGCTGTCTGGCCAAGACCGCCAGCGAGTAAGTGCCGATCTTGTTGGCGACGTCGCCGTTGGCGGCGATGCGGTCGGCGCCTACGATGATCCAGTCCACCTTGCCCGATTTCATCAGCCACGCGGCGGCGGAATCGGCGATCAAGGTCGCCGGAATGCCGTCCTGAGCCAGCTCCCAAACCGTTAATCGTGCGCCTTGTAGCCAGGGCCGGGTTTCGTCAGCGAACACGTTTTGCAGTTGGCCGCGCTTATGTAGGCTGCGGATCACGCCCAGCGCGGTGCCATAACCGCCGGTGGCCAATGCGCCGGCGTTGCAATGCGTCAATACCGCCTTGGCGTCACCGATTACATCGGCGCCGCGTTCGCCCATCGCGTGGTTGGCGGCGATGTCATCGCTGTGGATTTGTTCGGCGAGTTGGGTCAAGGTCGCTATCGGCTCGGCGGGATTTTGGGCCAAAAGCCCGTGCATCTTGTCCAGCGCCCAGAATAGATTGACCGCCGTCGGCCTGGAGGCGGCGAGTTGTTTAATGTCTCGTTCGACGGCGGCTTGCCAATCCGCTTTCGGGTAATGTTGCAAGGCCGACAGCACCACGCCGTAAGCGGCGGCGATGCCGATGGCCGGTGCACCGCGTACCCGCATCGAGGCGATGGCTTCGGTGACACCGGCGGCGTCGTTGTATTCGTCGTAACGAATTTGTTCGGGCAACAGGCGTTGATCCAGTACTTCCAGGCTGCTTCCGGCCCATCGTAACGCTTGTACGGATAATTGCTTGGGGTTGCTCATGGGGTAAAACACCTCGATAGGGATGATTGATGGAGTTGAACAGGTATAATCGCCGTTTTTCGCTGAGGAAAACCATGCAGGTCGATCTTCTTATTCAAGCGCGCTGGATTATACCCGTTGAACCGGCATCCGTAATCCATGAAAACCATAGTCTGGTGATCGACGACGGCCGGATCATCGATCTGCTGGATAGCGCGGAGGCTTTGCAAAAGTATCAGCCGCGCGTGCTGGAAAAACTGGATACTCATGCCCTGATTCCCGGTCTGGTCAATTGTCACACCCACGCGGCGATGGCCTTGTTGTCCGGTATCGCCGACGACTTGCCGTTGATGGACTGGCTGCAGAATCACATTTGGCCCGCCGAGCAGAAGTGGGTCAGTGAGGCTTTCGTGCGCGATGGCACCGATCTGGCGATCGCGGAAATGCTGCGCGGCGGCACCACCTGCTTCAACGACATGTATTTCTTTCCGGAAATCGTCGCCCAACAGGCCTTGCATCATGGCATACGCGCCAACATCGGCCTGATCGTCTTCGATTTTCCGACCGTGTGGGCGGAAAATGCCGACGCCTATCTGGCCAAAGGCTTGGCGCTGCATGAGCAACTGCGTCACGAGCCCTTGATCAGCATGTCGTTTGCTCCCCATGCGCCATACACTGTGTCCGACGGGCCCTTGCGCAATGTGTTGACCTATGCCGACGAAATGAATATGACCATCCACATGCATGTTCACGAAACCGCCCATGAGGTTCAGGAGCAACTACAGAAAACCGGGCAGACGCCTTTGCAACGTTTGAATGATTTGGGTTTGCTGACGCCGTCGTTCATGGCGGTGCACATGACGCAATTGTCGAATGATGAAATCAAGTTCTACGCCGAAACCGGCGGCCACATCGTGCATTGTCCGGAATCCAATCTGAAATTGGCCAGCGGCTTTTGTCCGGTGGCGGCCTGCCTGGAAGCTGGTATTAACGTCGCCTTGGGCACCGACGGCGCGGCCAGCAATAACGATCAGGACATGCTGGCGGAAATGCGCGTCGCGGCCTTGCTGGCCAAGGGTGTATCCGGCAATGCCAGCGCAGTGCCGGCGATGGAGGCTCTGAAGATGGCGACCCTCAACGGCGCCAAGGCCTTGGGGCTGGATGCTGAAATCGGTTCGCTGAAAGTCGGCAAGGCCGCCGACGTGGTGGCGATCGACTTGAGCGACGTGGAAACCCAGCCGGTCTTCAATCCGCTGGCTCAGATCGTCTACGCCGCCAGCCGGCATCAGGTCAGCGATGTCTGGGT
>JAJRDU010000024.1 GCA_028748685.1 Methylococcaceae bacterium | reverse complement strand
GGTGAGTCGATTAATATCGGAGCTTTTAAAATCGGGGTCATTTTTTAGCGCCAGCCGATAGGTCTCCAGCAAATCCTGGCTAAAAACGGATTTTGTCGGTATCAACGCGACCAAAAGCGCGAATAACATTCTTGTCATTGCTATATCTCATACGGAAGGTGAAAATAAATATATATTATCGCCTAAAATACAAATACTTCTGCAGCTTAATTTAAGCTCCGCATAAGGTTAGGCGGACAAACTGAATTCGTCAAAGTTACAACCCCAAAAACATAAAGAGTTAACATGAGCAAAAATATTACAAAAGCCGTTTTTCCGGTAGCCGGACTCGGAACCCGTTCTTTGCCCGCCACCAAGGCAGTGGCCAAGGAAATGTTGCCTGTTGTCGATAAACCCTTGATCCAGTATGCGGTCGAGGAAGCCATTGCCGCCGGCATCGAAACGATGATTTTTGTGACCGGCCGTAACAAGAACTCGATTCCCGATCACTTTGACAAGTCTTATGAACTGGAAAAGGAGCTGGAAAAAAGCGGCAAAACTGAGTTGCTGAAAATGCTGCGCGAACTATTGCCGCCGCATGTATCGTGTGTGTTCGTTCGTCAGGCGGAAGCATTGGGACTGGGGCACGCCGTGCATTGCGCCAAGCCGGTGGTCGGCGACGAACCGTTTGCGGTGATTCTGCCGGACGATTTGATCGAAGATGGCAGCCGTGGCTGCATGAAGCAAATGGTCGAGCTGTTCAACAAGGAACAAAGCAGTATATTGGGCGTCGAGCGGGTCGACCCCAAGGAAACCCATAAATACGGCATCGTAGAACATACCGAAACCGCGCCCAAGGTAGGGCGCTTGAAGTCCATCGTCGAAAAACCCAAGCCCGAAGTGGCGCCTTCCAATATTGCCGTGGTCGGCCGTTATATCCTGACCCCGGCGATATTCGAGAAAATCGAAACCACCGGCCGTGGCGCGGGTGGCGAAATTCAATTGACCGACGCGATTGCGGCCTTGATGAAGGACGAACAGGTGTTGTCTTACGAGTTCGAGGGCAACCGCTACGATTGCGGTTCCAAATTCGGCTTCTTGCTGGCCAACGTCGAATACGGACTATTGCATAAGGAAATCAAGGATGAATTTGCCGCTTATCTGAAACAGCGCGTCAGCCGCGTCTAAACTCTCAGCCTCTTGCGGGGCGGAGCCTAGGACTTCGCCCCGCTTTTCTACCTTGGCATCCGTCAAACTTCCATTTGGCGGGATGCGTTTTCCGGTAAACCGGAAAGTCTCCGGTATTTTTAGCCGGTCCTATCCCGAAGCGAAAATATCATTGTCGTTGATTCGGGAAAATCGACGCGCATTGGGTTAAAATCCCTCGCAAATTAATAGTTGAGGGTGGTATAGGTGTTTGAGGTCATAAAAAATGGTGGCTGGATGATGTTTCCGATCATCCTGTGTTCAATCGCGGCGATGGCGATCATAGTCGAGCGTTTCTGGTCGTTGCATCGTAAGCGTATTATTCCTGCGGATTTGGTGCCTTATATCTGGCAGCAGCATCGTGAAGGTAAGCTCGACGACGCGGCGATTCGTCGTATCAAGCTCAGCTCGCCATTGGGCAGAATTCTGGCGGCCGGATTGCTCAATCGCAAACATAGTAGGGAAATCATGAAATCCAGCATCGAGGAAGTCGGCCGTCAGGTGACCCACGATATGGAGCGTTATCTGAATACCTTGGGCAGCATCGCCTCCATCACCCCTTTGCTGGGTCTGCTGGGTACTGTCGACGGTATTATTCGGGTGTTTTCCGATATTGCGGTTGGTGGCATGGGCGATCCGGCCGTGCTCAGCGGCGGCATTTCCGAGGCGTTGATCTGCACGGCATCGGGATTGACGGTCGCGATTCCCAGCCTGTTTTTTCACCGCTATTTCGAACGCCTGGTCGATGACCACGTGGTACGCATGGAAGAGGAATCCTTGCGTCTGATCGACATCATGCAGGGCGAGCGAGAGGACATCTGATGGAGTTCCGCCGCAAAAAAAGGGCGCCGGTCGACATCGGCTTGATTCCGATGATAGACGTGTTGCTGGTGCTGTTATTCTTTTTCATGATCGCAACCACCTTTCGCCATCACACCGACTTGAAAATCAATTTGCCGGAAGCCGGTGGCAGCGAAATCGAACAACAGGGCAAGGCCATCAATTTGTTTATCGATGCCAAGGGCGCTTATGCCTTGGCCGGTGAGGACGGTAAGGCCGAATCGCTGGGCGATCAGGGCTTGGATGGCCTGAAATCCGCATTGTCGCGACTGGCCGGAGAATCCCGGCAGCTGCCGTTTATTATCAGCGCCGACGGCAAGACACCGCATCAGGCGGTGGTCAGCGCGCTGGATGTGGCCAATCAGCTAGGATTTCATCACATTACCTTCGCGATAAACCCCGCGGAAAAGTAATGAAAAAGTCGCTGGCCAGATGGGTCGAAGATGCCTGGTACAAGGAAATGTATATTTCCGCCTGGTTCATGCCCTTATCGATGATCTATGTCGATGCGATACGTTTTCGGCGGTATTTATACCGGATAGGCGTAAAGAAGAAAACCAAGCTGCCGGTGCCGGTGATCATCGTCGGCAACATCACCGTCGGCGGTACCGGCAAGACGCCGCTGGTGATTTGGATGGTCGAGCTTTTAAGACAGCACGGCTACAAGCCCGGCGTCATCAGTCGCGGTTACGCAGGCACTGCTAGCAAAACGCCGCAGGCAGTCACGGCGGACAGCGATCCTTCCCTGGTGGGAGACGAGGCGGTAGTGCTGGCCAAGCGCTGCGATTGTCCGGTGGTGGTCGGCGCCGACCGGGTGGCGGCCGCGCGGCAATTGCTGGCCAGCAACGTCTGCGATGTGATTATTTCCGATGACGGTTTGCAGCATTATGCGCTGCAACGCGACATCGAAATCGTGGTCATCGACGGCGAACGCCGCTTCGGTAACGGCTATTGCTTGCCGGTTGGACCTTTAAGAGAACCGCCGGAGCGCATCAAGCAGGTGGATCTGGTGGTGGTCAATGGCGGCGGCGAATTGCTGGAAGGCCAGTTTGCTATGAGCTGCCAGGGTGATCAACTGGTTAATCTGCTCAGCGGCGAACGCAAAGGCCTGTCCGATTTTAAAGGCATTGCTTGCCACGCCGTCGCCGCAATAGGTAATCCGTCGCGGTTCTTCGCACAATTGGCTGCCGCCGGGTTTCAATGCGATACCCATGTCTTTCCCGATCATCATGCCTTTACCGCCGACGATTTGCGCTTCAAACATGACAAACCGGTGATCATGACCGAAAAAGACGCCGTCAAATGCCGCGCCTTCGCTCAGGCCAATCACTGGTATCTGCCGGTATCCGCCGAACTGGCCGAGGCGTTTTCCCAACAATTATTAACCTTACTCAAGGACAAATCACATGGATAAAAAACTGCTCGACATACTGGCTTGCCCGCTCTGCAAAAGTTCGCTGACCTATGATAAAGACAAGCAGGAATTGATTTGCAAGGCCGACAGGCTGGCTTTCCCGGTTCGCGACGGCATTCCGGTGATGCTGGAGGACGAGGCCCGCGAATTGAGCCATGAAGAAAGCGAAGCCCTGCATAAATGACAACCGCGTTTAAAGTCGTGATTCCGGCCCGCTACGGGTCGACGCGCTTGCCCGGCAAGCCCTTGCTGGACATCGCCGGGAAGCCGATGATAGTTCACGTCTGCGAACGGGCTTTGGAGGCCGATGCCGAACAGGTGGTGGTCGCCACCGACGACCAACGCATCTTCGCTGCCGTCGAAGCCTTAGGGCTTCAGGCGGTGATGACCGATGCCAATCACCAATCCGGAACCGAACGTATCGCCGAGGTGGCGCGGATTCTGGGTTGGGGCGATGATGACATCGTCGTTAATCTGCAAGGCGACGAACCCTTGATTCCGCCGGCCTACATTCGCGACGCCGCCGAAGCGCTGGCCGGACAAACTCAGGCCGGTATCGCCACGCTGGCGGCGAAGATTGAAGATGCCGAAGAAATTTTCAATCCCAACGCGGTGAAAGTGGTGCTGGACAAGAACGGCTATGCGCTCTATTTCAGCCGCGCGCCGATACCGTGGAACCGCGCGACTTTCCCGGACCGCCTCGAGCTCGCCGATTTGCCGTTGCCGCATCTGCGCCACATTGGCATGTATGCCTACACCGTCGGCTTCCTGAACCGTTATTGCAGTTGGTCGGCTTCGCCACTGGAAAGCGTCGAATCCCTGGAACAACTGCGCATACTCTGGCATGGCGAGAAGGTGTTGGTGAAAATCGTCGATCAAACGCCGGAGGCGGGAGTGGATACCGAGGAGGATTTGTGGCGGGTGGGGTTGAGGTTGGGGCAGGTTTAGATAATAGAATGCTTTAAGAAGGTGTGACTGCATCTTACGATGTAATGTGGAACTATAGGGATGGTCGTCTGGGTATTTATGATTTTGTATCAACATACCCGAGGTCATTCAACAAGAGCTTCCATACATCTGTAAGCACTGCGTGTAATCTATCGGTTGCGAGTTTGGTATAAATTTGTAAATTTTGGATGTTTCTCTGATGATCAATGTTTTTTCTTGAGAGATATTTCTTTACTCTTGGGTGCATATCGCCGCTGTGGAGTAAGAGGTTTCTGATAATTTTAATCTCCTCAAATGGTGTCGGGTTTTGGCCGCTTTTATAGTCCCAATCCATGTGAACTCCATCGATCTCGCATATCATGTAGAGGTACGCATAGCGGAGTTGCGGAGTTAAGTTTTCTCTCTGCACTTCCCCCCATAGAACCAATTTTGTTTCAATGCTAGGTGTCCAAAGCTCCTGACACCTTGCCAATTTGGGCGCAATTGGATGATGCATCCAACCTGGAGATGCCTGTAATCTAAATGCGCGCGAAAGTAGGGGTTGAGCGGCTATATATGTTGATGTATAGACGATTCCTTGAAAAACATGAATACGTAAAAGTTCACGTTGAATCTCCCATTCGGCTCGTGTTATTAAATCCTCATTTGATTCATCTTGTTCTTGCTCTAAACAAATCACCAATCGATCAGGGGAATCGAAGCGAATATGTTTTGGTAAGTAACTTTGCGAATGCTGAGGTAAATCTGGGACTATTTTGAATGTGAGGGAATATGACAAGGGTTCCTCCTTTCGTACATTAATGAGTTTTCATTTTAGCTTGGTAGGCTGGGTTGAATGTAATGAAACCCAGCATTTACGGTATTCTTTATTTGGTTTCGCTACTGCGAGGCCAAATTTAATGCCGGTTCGCGGACCGGCAGCCGCGATACTTTCTTTTGTTTCGCCAAAAGAAAGTATCCAAAGAAAAGGCGACCCGGATGCCGCTTTGATCCTCCGTTCCTCGCTTTCGACGAGGGTTGCCGAAAGGGGCTTCCTGCCCCTTCGTCAACGCGATGCATCCCTGCATCGCCCCTGCGGGCTAATCCCGTCGAAAGCTCCGGTACTCGGCGCGGCATACGGGAAAAACCGTCGCTGTGTAGCAGAGTTGGTTTCGTGTCGATTGTTGGAAAGAACCTATTATTTCGGGGGTGTTGTCCCGTATTTCGACCCCGAGCATCGCAGTTTTTTGCTGGACAAATCGGCAGGATTGCCGATTTGCAAGCGAAGCTCCCGAAGGGCGAGGTACATTGATGTACCGAGTGATCTGCCCGAAGGGGGGCGGCAAGGATGCCGCTCGTTGGCGAAGGGGCAGGAGCCCCTTTCGCCAACCCCTGCAAAAAACGAGAAGCGCAGGAGCAGGGCGAAATCCGGGTGTCATTTCTTTTGGGTACTTTTCTTTGGACAAGCAAAGAAAAGTACCTCGCCTGTCGGTGCGAGAACCGCCTTAAAAAATCAGTGGTTTCGATAGTCGAGGGTAGAAGAGGGACAACGAATTGAGGCAAATAACGTTTTTTCTACCGCTTTTACTGATTTGCATGACGTCAACCGCGAGTTTCGCCAATGCTAATGACGTTCAGTATTCAAATGCGGAGTATGGTTTCGCGGTAAAAGTGCCGGCAGCATTACATGTTCAGAAATTCGAGCCTCCTGCCCCGGATCATGGCATCGCGATTGACTTGAGTTCCGGAGGGCGACTATGGATCAATGCTAGTTACGATGCAAGTTTTCTGGGGTCGGCGAAAGCCGCGCTGAGT
>JAJRDU010000023.1 GCA_028748685.1 Methylococcaceae bacterium | reverse complement strand
GTCCGCAGTCATTTAGCTACGGATGCCTTGGGCTGGCTGAAACGCCGGATATTGTTCTTGATATTGCTGACTTGGCTACCGCTGTTGGTGTTTTCGCTACTATCCGGACAAGCGATCGGTGGGGCGGTGCGGGTTTCCTTTCTGTATGATCTTGAAATGCATGTCCGCTTTTTAGTGGCTTTACCCTTGTTGTTGGTAACGGAGTGGGTGGTCCATAGCAGACTGCGGCCGGTGGTGTTGCAATTTATCGACCGAGGTATCATCACGCCGGAGAACCGAGCTGGTTTCGATGCCTGCATTCAATCGGCGTTGCGCTTGCGTAATTCGTTGTTGATTGAGATCAGCCTAGTTGTCTTGGTACTGACGCTGGGGCATAGGCTCTTTTTCGAGCAGATCATCCTGAACACCAGCATTTGGTATGCGACTGGGGCGACATCCGAATTACAGTTGTCCCCGGCGGGAGTTTGGTTGGCTTATGTCAGTTTGCCGGTTTATCAATTTATTTTCCTGCGTTGGCTGTTCCGGATTGGCGTTTGGGCCTGGTTTCTCTGGTCGGTGTCTCGCCTGGATCTCTATTTGGTTTCGACACACCCGGACAAGGCCGCCGGCTTGGGCTTTCTTGACCAAAGCGCCGTGGCATTCGTTCCTTTTCTGCTGGCCCAGGGGGCTTTGCTTTCGGCGATGATCGCGGAACGGATTTTGTACCAAGGCACCGAGCTGATGGCGTTCAAACTGGAAATCGCCGTCTTCATTGTATTTGTAATGATTTTAGTGCTGGGGCGCTTGAGCGTGTTTGCGCCAAAGCTGGCAAATGCCAAGCGCGAGGGCTTGCTAAGCTATGGCGCGCTGGCCAGCCGCTATGTCCGCGAATTCGATAACAAATGGCTTCGAGGTGGAGCCGATAGCAACGAAAGCTTTATCGGCAGCGGCGACATTCAGTCTCTGGCGGACTTGAACAACAGTTTTGAAGTGGTAAATTCCATGCAATTGTTCCCATTTGGCAAAAAAACGGTGCTGCAACTGGCGGTGGTAGCGTTGTTGCCGTTGTTGCCGCTGTTGCTGACGATCATTTCACTGGAAGACTTGGTGAAGCGGCTGATCGGTATTTTGTTGTGATGGAACATGGTGACATTGCAATGTGGGCATGCTGGTCGAGAAGCGCGAATCTAACAGCATGTTTTCTGTTGTGGACCAATAGCTTAGGCTGATAGCGCGTGCAAGGGGGTAAAGCGCGAAAAGGCGTTAGATTTGGCTGGTAATCCTTAAAGTTATTAGATTTGATCAAGGATCATTTTCAATCTACAGATTACAAATATTGGCTTGGTAGGTTTTCATGGCAAATCAAAATAAAGCCCAAGTAGTAAACGAACTGGAACAGCACCCGCACCTGGAGTTTCAGTCTATGCTGGCTGAACTTTCAGCCAATTTCGTGCGCATTTCCTGTGACGCGGTTGATGGAGTCATTCAAGAAAGTCTGCGCCGTATCGCGAAAAACCTGGATTTGGACCACATTGCCCTGGGTTTATTAACCGAGGATGGTCAAGACTTTTACTCGAAGTATCAATTTACCAACAACGCCCGCGTAAAACCCTGGTTGAGTTCTTCCTTGATGTCGGAAGGCCCCTATGTCACCAAGACTCTGCTGGAGGGAAAGCCCTTCATCATGCATGACGTCGAGAAATTGCCACGCGAAGCCGCCAAGGATAGAGAAGGGTTTCTTCGCTACGGTATCAGAGCAGACTTAGTATTTCCCATGATTATTGGCGGTCATTTACGCGGTGGCATTGGCTTCGCCTCCTCGCGTCCAAGGCAATGGCACGACAACGTCGTGCGTGGACTTAGTTTGATGAGTGATGTGTTTGCCAATGCCTTGGAGCGCAAATACCATTTGCAAGCGTTGCAAAGCCGGGAAGAACAGATGCTACTGGCATCCGAGGCAGCCGATGTGGGGCTTTGGGTTTGGAATATTGAACCGGATACCATTTGGGCTACTGATAAGGCTCGGAAACACTATGGCATATCTCCCGACGATGTACTGAATATGCAACGCTTTTTGGCCTGCCTGCATCCCGACGATCGTGAACGTGTCAAAAACGCGGTTGAACAGGTGTTTCGAAACGGCGGCTCATTTAAGGAAGAGCATCGGGTGGTGCATCCCGATGGTTGTGAATATTGGATCCGCGCTACCGGCAAATGTCAATTCAGAGACTCTAGGCAGCCCGAGCGCATAATGGGCGCCAGTTTGAATGTAACTGAAAAGCGGCGCGCCAACGATCAACTCAAGGCTGCGCTTGAAGAAATTCAGAACTTGCAGGAAAGGATTCAGCACGAGAATGTTTATTTGCGTCATGAAATAGCCGATCGCAAGGGCTCAAAAATCGTCAATGGTTGCGAGGCAATACGGCGTATCCTGGAGCAGGTGCAGCAGGTAGCGGCGACGCCGGCTTCGGTGCTGATCAGCGGGGAAACCGGCACCGGGAAAGAGTTGTTGGCGCTGGCCATTCACGAAGCTAGTCCGCGAAAAAACAGGTCCATGATTCAAGTCAACTGTGCAGCCATTCCCGCCGCATTGATCGAAAGCGAGCTTTTCGGCCGTGAAAAAGGCGCTTTCACTGGTGCGCTATCCAAGCAAGTGGGGCGTTTTGAACTGGCCGATGGCTCGACCTTGTTTCTCGATGAAGTCGGCGAATTGCCCCTGGATGCCCAGGCCAAGCTATTGCGGGTGTTACAGGAAAAACAATTCGAGCGTCTTGGCAATCCCAAGCCCATCAAGGTAGATGTTCGGATCATCGCCGCCACCAACCGCAATTTGTCTCAAGAAGTCGCCGAAGGCCGTTTCCGCGAAGATCTTTATTATCGCTTGAATGTTTTCCCTATTCAGTTGCCGCCGTTGCGCGAGAGACGGGAAGACATACTCAAGCTGGTCGAGACTTTCGTCCAGGAATTTGCCGCTGGCATGGATAAAAATATCGATGCGGTGGATAAAAATAGTTTGCAGAGCTTATGCCTTTATGAATGGCCCGGTAATATTCGCGAATTACGGAATGTCATCGAACGTGCCGTTATTCTGGCCAAGGGCCCCATTCTCAAAATTGCTTTGCCAATCGATGGCTTGGGCACTGTATCAATATCCTCTTCATCCAGTCTGGCTTCGCTGGAAGAAGTCGAACGCCAGCATATTATCCATGTACTGGAGGCTTGTGGTTGGCGAGTGCGTGGCCAAGGTGGCGCCGCCGCAATTCTGGGACTCAATCCCAACACGCTGGAGAGTCGTATGACCAAGTTGGGTATACGGCGGCCAAGTTCCGTTTAGTAATATTTCGGGTTAACCACGATATTTCGGAGGGGCATGGGCGAAAAACAACCTGGAAATCTCCTCCTGTATTTCTTGTAAGTAGCCGTTTCTTCATTAGTTTTTCTATCTCGTTTGGTTTGGTTTCAAAATGGCTCGTATTCTGCATCGAATAAGCCATGATCGAACTACACGTCGTACTCAGGGCGCCGCCCAATCAAACTCGCAGCTTGACCGCAGCTTTGCAAGCGCTGGCAAAAAGCGCGCGTACGTTGCAGGGATGTGTGAATGTCGAAGTCTACAAAAACGTGGCACAGCCTCGTTACCTTTGTTATGACGAAGTTTGGGAGTCGGAACCAGAATTGCGCCACATGATTGCTTCTCATCATTTCAGTCAGTTGGCTGCCTTGATGGAATTATCCAGCGAACCGCCATCCTGCGAATTTCGCTTCATCAGTCAAACTTATGGACTCGGTTTTGCCGAGCAGGTTCGAGGTTATGACGATGCCTGACAGACCACATCCTTTAATGATTTTATATCGAATATCCCTCGATTATTGCGGTGGCGATATTGATTGGTTGCAATCGGCACAGGGGATAGAGGGGGCCATCGGCGAGAAATTCTCCACTTTTTTGGCCGTTATCACGCGGCTAAAAACCTGTATGCAGGAAGGCCATTCGTTTCCGTCGAGAATGCCGTCGACAAAAACCTAAGAGTGACAAGATGAAAGCGATTACCGTTGAGTCCGCGCGAATAAATACTGATTTCTACCGGCATCATGGCGTTCTGTTACGAGCCATGTTGATAGTCTTGGCTATGTTGCCGGCGGCTTGCAACCAGGAAGAGCCTCCAGCCAACAAAGTGCAGATCCCTACCCAAACGCCAGTTGTACAGAGCGCGCCATCGCCACCGCCGCCGGCGGCAGTCGTTGCGCCGCCCCCCCAACCGCTGAATGATCTGGAGTCACTGGTGGCGCCTATTGCGTTGTATCCCGATCCGTTGCTGGCGGAGCTATTAGTGGCTTCAACCTATCCGTTCGAGGTGGTGCAGGCGGCAAGATGGCTGGAGACCAAACCCGACCTGGCAACACTCAATAGCAAGGATTGGGATGCCAGCATCATGCGACTGGCCAGCGTGCCGCAAGTGATCAAGATGATGAACGATCATCTGGATTGGACCACGCAACTGGGCGACGCCTTCTTGGCTAAGCCCGGCGAGGTAATGGCATCGATACAAGCCTTGCGCAAGCGCGCCAAGGACGCCGGATTTTTGAAAGATAGCCCGGAACAGAAAGTCAGCACCGAGAAAGTTGTCAAAAACAACGTGTCCGACGAAAAGATCAGCATCAAGCCGGCGAAAGCCGATACGGTGTACGTGCCGCAATATAAACCGGAAGTGGTTTACCAAGCGCCGCTGGCTCAGCCACCCGCAACAGTCGTTAATGTCAATGCCGCCGCGCCGAGCTATTACCCAAGCTACTATCCATCGACCACAACGACCACCACCAGCTCCAGCAATGACAGCTGGATGAACTTCGCGACCGGCGCCGTGGTGGGCGGGTTATTGACCTGGGGCATCATGGAATGGGCCGATGACGATGATCATTACGTCGGACATTACTATGGCAATAGCGTTTGCCACAGTGGCAATTGTTGGTATGGCGGTGGCGGATATTACGGTGGGGGGGGCTATTACGGCGAGCGCGGTAACGTCAATTACAACAAAAATATCAATATCTCCGGCAACGAGATCAATGTCGATCGCAACGGATATTTTAGCCAGAATAATTTGCGGCCTTCCCAGCAGCCTGCCGGTTGGCGATCCGACCCACGGCATAGACGGGGACAGCCCTATCCCAAGTCGGCACAGCAACGCTTGGGGCAAATCCAACAGCCGGCTTTAGCCGGGCAACGGCTCGGCGCGGCGCAAACCTTGCCGGCCTCGGCCCGAGGCTTTGGCGAGACCGGGCAGCGAACCTCGGCAGGAACCTTGCCCGCCGAGCGGCGGCCTTCCAGCTCCGACATTCAAAGGCAGCTGGCGCAAAAACCGGTCGCCCAGCCCCAGTCCCAACCTCAGCCCAAGGCAGTGCAAAACCGGCCGACAGTCAGCAGAGGGCAAACGGGTGGCGAAAATGCCTTGCAAGGGCTAAAAACCTCGGGCCAAGCCTCGCAACTGCAGAGTCAACGCGGAGCCAATAGCCGTGGTTTAGCCGCGGGCGGCGGATTTACCAAACCGGCGCAAAGCCAGTTGCCGCGCGCCCAGCAAGCTACGCAATCGGCTAGGCCGAATGCGTTTGACATGTCTCGTAACACCAGCGCCACTCAGAGCTTTAGCCAGCGTGGTGCCTCCAGCATGCAGCGCTCGGCGAGCGCCGGAACTCAGCGCTCTGGAGGTGGATTCCAGGGCGGAGGCGGCAGACGGCGATGATGAATGCTTTCGCGAACATTTTTAAGGGGTTGGGTAGATTGGAGCGTCATTCGTTAAGCGTCCGTAAGCCAATATCCGCCGATTTCACTCAAGCTTTCCAGACCGAGGTTTTCTCCATGAATCGCAAAACCACACACATTTTGCTGGCGACCCTTATTTCAGCACCGTTAATGGCTCAGGCAGAAACACAGACGCCCGTAGTGGCCGCGCCTGTCGTGGCGAATGCCGCGATAAAGAGTTTTTCCACGCCCGACGAAGCGGTCAAGGCATTGTTGGAAGCCCTTGCCACCAAGGATAAGGCTCAGCTGGTCGCGTTGTTCGGCAACCAGGACGAGGAGTTGCTATCGTCCGGTGATGAAGTTCAAGACAGCAACAACCGTGCGGAATTTGTCGCCTTGGCTCGGGAAAAGATGCGGATGGAAACCTTGGGCGACGACAAGGCCATTGTGCATGTCGGCAACAACGATTGGCCCTTTCCGATTCCGCTCGTCAAAACGGGCGAAAATTGGCAATTCGATGCCGCGCAAGGCCGCCAGGAAATCTTGAATCGGCGTATCGGCCGCAACGAGCTCAGCACGGTCGCCGCGATGCGCGGCTATGTTGAAGCCCAATTCGAGTATGCCAATCTGGATAGGGATGGCGACGGTGTGTCTGAATATGCCCAAAAGTTTAGCAGCGATCCGGGTAAATTCGATGGCCTGTTCTGGGAAGCCGGGGAAGGTCAGCCGCAAAGTCCGCTCGGGCCGCTGTTTGCGCAAGCCAAAGCCGAAGGCTACAAAGCCCCGGAAGCAACCGAACAACCGGCTCCGTTTCACGGCTATTACTACCGGATACTGACTCGGCAAGGTGCCGCCGCGCCTGGCGGCAAGTACGACTACCTCATCAACGGCAACATGATCGCCGGCTTCGGCTTGCTCGCCTTTCCGGCTCAATACGGCTCATCCGGCATCATGACTTTCGTCGTCAATCATCAGGGTAAGGTTTATCAAAAGGATTTGGGACCTAAAACCGCCGAGCTTGCCGAGCCCATAACGGAATACAACCCCGATTCGACCTGGCAGCCATTTCAGGCGCAGGAATGAGCCACTTTGGTTTTGGCTGTCGCTGCTTTCCTGGCAAGGTCAGGAAGCTTTCGGCATCCAGACCCGATGGCGGCTTTAAATTTTAATAGATGAGGAGATAAACCATGTTAAATCCCAACTTGATTCGTCTGGGTGTCGGTGTGTGCGGTATCGCGTTGGCGGGTCTGGCGCAGGCTCAGGTTCCCTATGAGCAAGCTCAAGCCGAGTGTCAGAGTATCGCCCAACAGCAAGCCGGCGCATCGGCCCCGGCCCAGCAACCGCAAGGCGGAGGCCGAGCCAAGGGCGCGGCGGCCGGGGCGGTGGCGGGTGCCGCCAAAGGCAAAAGCAAGGCCAACCAATATGGCAATGTGCCCGATCAGGTTGCCGAGGAATATACCCGCAATCAGATGCAGGACGCCGCCAAGATGGGCGCCGCCGCCGGAGCCGCCAAACAACGTCAGCAACGCCGGCAAGACCAGCAACAACAAAGCGCCGCAACCGATGCCTATAGCCAAGCATTCAATGCGTGCATGGCAGGCAAAGGGTTTGTTCAATAAGCTGAAAGCTTAGCCAACCGCAAGGGTTTTACGGCTAGTTGTTATTGCCGTAATCAAGTAATTACAGGAAAGCCTATGAATTTGAATAAACTAAATTGTCTTGCCATGGCAATATCAATGGTTTTGGCCGGCTGTAGCACGGTTCGAAGCGGCACCAATGACATCAAGGCTAGTGTCGTGGAGCCCGCGCCCGATGCCGGTTTCATCGAACACCCCGAGCTACAAAACAAGCGCGCCGATTTACCGTTTCAAAAAGTCTGGATCAAACCCGGTTTCGACAAATCGAACTATCGCGAGCTGATCGTTGCTCCGGTCAACACCCAATACATGCAAAAAATGGATTGGCTGCATAGTATCAGTTCCGCCAATATCATTGGCGATGTCAAAAAAGATACCGAGGAACTGGCCGTGTATTTTCGCCAGCAAGTCATCAAAAAATTTCGGGAAGACCCCAGCCATCGTTTTATCTTGATCGATTATGCCAACCAACATCGGCAGCCGGCCCTGCAGTTGGAAATTGCGTTGATCGAAGTCATGCCTTCCCAATCCATGCTGCACGCACTGAGTTGGGCGGGGCCTCCCGGCACGGGAACTGCGGCGGGTGCGATTAACCAACGCCGCGCGGCTTTCGAGGCGCGTTTGCGCGACGTGCAAACCGGCGAAGTGGTGGCGACTTTCGCCGACCGCGATATGCAGGATGCCGGCCCGATAGACTTGACGCGTCTGACTTGGTATGGGCCAGCCAAAGGCATCATGGATCGTTGGGCCGAGCAATTCGTTCGGATCGCCAACCGCAAACCGGGTGAAATGGTGACCGATCCGACACCGTTTACGATAAGGCCGTTTTGATAGCGATGCCACCCTCGCTCTCATGCTAGGGGTGGCTTTGTCCTGCCCAACCGCGGCGGCCGGTATGGTATTTATTTGAGCTATTTAAGGGGTGGAAGTTGGCCGGAATCGATGAAGAATACCCACGATAAATATAAAAATTTCTGTTATCTGATTGATTTTTATCAGTAAATTTCCATGATTAGGATAAGTCTCCAAGCCGCGATCGCCCATTTACAGACTGGATCTTTAAGATTTCCCGCATTGGTTCTAGTCGTCTTATTGATTCAGGGCTGCGCCACGCCGGTGGGTATAGCACCGGTCGATATTCAGACCGGTTATCGCTTGAATACGGAGAACGCTTTGTCATCGGGAAGCCCTTCCGAAGCGTCAAAAATGGTGCTCAGACGCAACGACTTGATGGATAGGTTCGAAAACGAACCGGAAACAGTGCTTACCGAACTCCATGCGGAACTTAAACCCAACGGTGACGAGGACAAGTTGTTCACCTTGGCGGAACTGTCATTGCTGCATGGTCAAAAAACGAAAGACCGAGCCTATTTCCTGGCCGCCGCGGTTTATGCCTGGGCGCTGCTGTTTCCGGGGGATGGTCAAACGATTCGGTTTGAGCCTTCCGATCCGCGCTATCGCTTAAGCTATGATCTGTACAATCAAGCGCTTGCGCAAGGCTTGGCCGATCCGGACTCCAATCAGTCGGACGAAGTCGCGGTTCAATTAAAGCCGGGAATCTATCCATTGCCTTTCGGTACCTTGGATTTATCTCTAAACGAACGTGGCCTGTCTTGGGGGGGCTACAATCTCGAACATTTTATCTCGACAGCCTTCCTGGAAATTCGGGGATTCAGGAATCGTTACCGCAGTCCGGGGCTGGGTTCCACGCTTGCGGCCAGCATTTCCAAAGAGCATTCGGCGGCCAACGTGGCGGGGGCCAACCGCTTGGGGCCGCAAACGAAAGTACCCGTGACCTTGCTCGCGCGCTTGAATCAGGCCAGGTCAGCCTTGGCGACTGGTCAAATCAAAGGCCAACTCGAGTTGTATGCCAATGATCACTCCAAAACCGTTAGCGTAGATGGCCGCTTACAGCCTCTGGAGGTCGATCCTACCGCTGCTTACGCTTATCGGCTCAACGATAATCCCTTGTACAGCATGGAGATTCTCAATTTTATTAAGGGAGGACTCTTTGCTGGTGCCATTCCCCAAGATCGAGCCAAGGATGGTTTATTCACCATCTATCCTTATCGCCCAGGCAAGATTCCCTTGGTTTTGGTGCATGGTACGGCTTCCAGTCCATTGCGCTGGGCCGAAATGATCAATGAACTCGAAGGCGATCCATCAATCCGCGAAAAGTATCAGGTGTGGGCGTTTCTCTATGATTCCGCCAATCCCATCAATTATTCGGCTGGCGTGTTGCGTGAGGCCTTGGAGAATACTCTCAACGAATTCGATCCCGAGCGCAAGGATGCGGCGCTACAGCAGATGGTAGTCATCGGCCATAGCCAAGGCGGTTTGTTGACTAAGATGACGGCTATCGATAACGGCAACCTTTTTTGGAACCTGATTAGCGATACCCCCTTCGATAAGATCAAAGTCGGCCCCGACGTGGAATCGCTGTTGAAGCGTTCTATATTCTTCAAGCCCTTGCCATTTGTGAAACGCGTCGTATTCATCGCCACGCCGCAACACGGCGCCATGGCCGCCGCGTCAGAATGGGTAACGGGTTTGGTCTCCAAATTGGTCACGCTGCCTCAGACCATGATGCGTGGTTTTGCCCTGGCGGCCGCCGCCAGTGGCGATGAAAAGTTGCTGGCCAAATTGCGCAGACCGCCGACGGCCGCGGACAACATGAACCCCAACAATCCTGGCTTAAAGTCATTGGCCTCGATTCCGGTAACCGCCATTCCCGCGCATTCGATCATCTGTGTGGAGGGTGACGGTCCGAAGGAAGAGGGGGATGATGGTGTTGTGGCTTATCGGAGTGCGCATATCGACGAGGCGGTTTCGGAAAAAGTGGTGCGCTGGAATCACTCCTGCCAGGGGCGGCCGGAGGTTGTCGAGGAGGTGCGCAGAATTTTATTGGAGCACTTGGCGACGCTTTCAATGGCGACAAACTGATACTCGTGCCGTTGGATAAACGGTACCGTCGATTCAGCAAATAATCCATCCAATGCAATTAACTCAGGAAAAATCTATGAGCGCAGAAATCATCAGTCATTTTGATGGCATTGTAACCGCCAAAATCACGGGAAAATTGACTCATGCGGATTTAACCGCCATGCAACAAGATGCGTTTGGCATCATAGGCCGTGAGGGCGGTATCCGAGTTTTGATCATCTGCGAAGATTTTCAGGGCTGGGGCAAAGAAGGTGATTGGGAAGATGTATCCTTTCAAAACAAAAGCGACCCCTATATCAACAAAATGGCCTTGGTCGGCGACAAGAAATGGGCAGATCTGGCTCTGATGTTTACCGGAAAAGGCTTTCGGGAGTTTCCGATCGAATATTTCGAGCCGGGCGAGATTGATAAGGCGCGGGCTTGGTTGAAAGAATATTAGGCCATCACCATGCCAACGTCATTCAGTCGATATTTATTTGCCGTCATCATTTTTTCTGGCCGCTTGTTCCGAAGCGGTAAAAAATCGTGGCCGATTATCCGCGTTCGTACGGCGCCCAGTAACAAACCTGCCCCCGGTACTTGGTCCGCGCCGGTTTTTTCGTGATTTCGGGGAAACTCCGATATTTCGTGGGTCGATCTCGAAAGTGGCTGCCGGTCATTTTTCCAATTTCGCTGTAAGCACTTGAATAGCAAGGGGCGCCCGCCGGGTGTAACTAATTTTGAAAGCGGCACAAATTCTGCGTTTGTAAATTATGTGAAATTAAGGTTGGCGTTGGAGCTAGGTGCGAAATTTTTTGAAAAATCCGGTCAGGATTCGACCGTTAATCGGTTGCCTGAGTATTTTTTATTAACCAGAGAGCGAAATTATGAGACAGCATGTCCTCGCGATGGTCGGTTTGTCGGCTGTGATGCTGACCAACTGCGAAGTCGCCGCCGCAAAAAACCAAACCAAGCAAACCGAAGGTATCGATCGTACGATACTGCCTATCGCGGAACCTCAACCCACTCCGATCACCGAACTTGACGTACGCAACGCCAAGGCGCCGCCGCGTTTCGAAGTGAAAGCGCCGGCCGGTGCGCCCAATGTGCTGCTGGTACTGCTGGACGATCTCGGTTTTGCCGGCACCAGCAGCTTCGGCGGACCGGTCGCGACTCCCACCTTCGAGCAAATCGCCAACGAGGGTTTGCGTTATAACAACTTTCACACCAACGCACTTTGTTCGCCGACCCGCGTCTCCATCAAGAGCGGCCGCAACCACCATGTCAATAACATGGGCGGGATCATCGAGATGGGTACTCAGTTCCCCGGCAATACCGGCCAGATTCCCAACAGCGTCGCACCGGTCGCCGAAATGTTGCGCCTCAACGGTTATGCGACCGCGGCATTCGGCAAATGGCACGAAACGGCCGCCTGGGAAGCCAGCATGGCGGGCCCATTCGATCGCTGGCCGACCCGGCAGGGCTTTGACAAGTTTTACGGCTTTCTGGGTGGCGAAACCAACCAATGGGCGCCGTTCATTTACGACGGCACCAAGCAGGTCGAGTTGCCGAACGATCCCAACTACCATTTTATGACCGACATGACCGATCAGGCCGTGGCCTGGATCAAGTATCAAAAGGCCCTGACGCCCGACAGACCGTTTTTTACCTATTTCGCCCCTGGTGCCGTGCACGCGCCTCATCACGTGCCCAAGGACTGGATAGCGCGCTGGCAGGGTAAATTCGATCAGGGCTGGGACAAACTGCGCGAAGAAGTTTTGGCTCGGCAAATCGAGCGTGGCGTAGTGCCGGCGGGCACCCAACTGGCGCCTAGACCGGAGGCGATTCCAGCCTGGGATACGCTGTCGGCCGACGAAAAACGCTTGTATGCGCGGCAGATGGAAGTATTTGCCGGTTTTATCGATATGACCGATCATGAAATCGGCCGCCTGATCAAGGCCATCGAAGACATTGCCCAACTCGATAACACCCTGGTGCTGTTCGTGTACGGTGACAACGGCACCAGCGCCGAAGGCGGCCGCAACGGCATGTTCAACGAATACACCTACTTCAACGGGGTTCCGGAACAGGTCGCCGACATGCTCCAGCATCTGGATCAGTGGGGCGGACCGGAAACCTATCCGCACATGTCCGCTGGCTGGGCGGTGGCGCTGGATACGCCGTATCAATGGACCAAACAGGTGGCGTCCGATCACGGCGGCACCAAGGTCGGCATGGCGGTGCGCTGGCCGAAAGGCATCAAGAGCAAGGGCGAGCAGCGCACCCAGTTTCACCATGTCATCGACATCGCACCGACCATTCTGGAAGCCGCCGGCCTGCCCGAGCCTAAAATCGTCAACGGCGTCAAACAGCGGCCAATAGATGGTGTCAGCATGCTTTACAGCTTCGACGATGCCAAAGCCAAAGAGCGCCATACCACCCAGTACTTCGAGATCATGGGAAACCGGGCCATCTATCATGAAGGTTGGTTTGCCCGCACCATTCACCGAGCCCCCTGGGAGCAACAAGTACGCCGTCCGTTGGCGGACGATATTTGGGAGTTGTACGACACCCGAAGCGACTTTAGCCTGATACACGATCTGGCGGCGCAGAATCCCAAGAAACTCAAGGAACTGCAAGCCTTGTTCCTGAAAGAGGCCAAGAAAAACAACGTATTGCCGATCGACGATCGGACTCTTGAACGCCTGAATGCGGATCTTGTGCATCGTCCCGACCTGATGGCGGGCCGCACCTCGCTGACCCTGGCCAAAGGCATGAGCGGCATGAGCGAAAACGTGTTCATCAACGTCAAAAACAAGTCCAAAACCATCACCGCCGAACTGGATATTCCGGAGGGCGGCGCCAATGGCGTGGTACTGGCTCAAGGCGGCCGTTTCGGCGGTTGGTGCTTGTATCTGAAGGACGGGAAACCGGCTTACACCTATAACTATCTCAACCAGAACCAATACACCATCAGTTCACCGGAGGCCTTGCCGAAAGGCAAAAACAAGCTGGTGTTCGAGTTTGCCTACGATGGTGGTGGCTTTGGTAAGGGCGGTAACGGCACCTTGTCCGTCGATGGCCGAAAACTGGCCGAAGGCCGTATCGATAAAACCCAGCCGTTGGCCTTTTCCGCCGACGAGACCGCTGATGTGGGCATAGACGACGCCACGCCGGTCGTGGCCGGAATCGGCGAGGGCGCTAAGACCCGCTTTACCGGCAAGATCGAGAAAGTCAGCATCGACGTGAAATAAGCGGCTCGGAGTAGGCGCGTATTTGCGCGCCTACTCCGTAGTCGTCTGACAACTAAAGGAGATTGGATTAATGATGCAAAAAACCAAGCTAGCCACGGCGATTGCCTTAAGCTGCGGCCTGTTGGCGGGAACCGCGATCGCCAAACCGACCAAGCCAGCACAATACAAAATGACCACGGAAGTGCCCGCCGGCATTGCCATGCCGGATCAGGTCAAGACCCGCTTGGGCACGCTGAAATTTTTCGACGGCTTCCCGGATGATGCCAGCGTCGAAAAACTCTACGACAATCTGGATTTTCAGCGCGCGGTACAGGCCTACCTGCTCGGACTGGCACCGGTAAGCCAAGTGGCGAATCGCAAGGGCATACTCGAAGTGGGGCCGGCCAATACCACCGTGCCGATTTTCGAGCAGATGATGAATCCCCGTTCGACGTTTCTGACCCCGAACAACAACACCCCCTACACCTGGTTCTGGCTAGACCTGAGTAAGGGACCCTTGGTCCTCGAAATTCCGCCCAAGGTTCTCGGTTTGATCGACGATATGTGGTACCACTTCGTCACCGATTTGGGCTTCATGGGCCCCGACAAGGGTGAAGGCGGCAAATTTTTGCTGCTGCCGCCCGGGTACACTGGAGAGGTGCCGGAAGGCTACCATGTCGTTCGGCCCGCAACATTTAAAATTTGGGCCGGTTGGCGTACGTTCCTGAAGGACGGCGATCCCAAGCCGGGCGTGGATAGTGTGAAGCAGTTGACGAAAATCTATCCGTTGGGACAGGCCGACAACCCGCCGCAACTGAACTTCGTCAATGTGTCGGGGCGGGACTTCAACACCGTCGCGCCGGCGGATTATCCCTTCTGGGAGTACCTGAATCAGGTGGTACAAGAAGAGCCGACCGATTCGGTCGATCCGATTACCCTCGGGCTTTGGGCGTCGGTCGGGATACAAAAAGGCAAACCCTTTAATCCCGATGCCAGGATGAAGAAAATTCTCGCCGAAGCGGCCCTCGTTGGCGACGCGACGGCGCGCGCGGTCTCTTATCGTCCTCGCGATAGGAGTGCTTATTTCTACCCGGATAGCCAGAGCGCCTGGGTCAATCCCATGAATGCCAGCGGTTATACCTTCGAGGATAAAGGCGTGCGGCTACTGGACATGTACACCTTTTTCTTCTTCTATGCGACCGGCATTACCCCGGCCATGGATTCGAAGGTGGTTGGGCAGGGGTCGCAGTATATGGGGGCTTTTGTCGACGCCAAAGGCAAGCCGCTGGATGGCGGCAAAAACTACCAATTGCACCTGCCGCCCAATATCCCGGTCGCAAACTTCTGGTCGGTGATTTTGTACGACAACCAGACCCGCTCCATGCTGCAGACCGACCAGCATTGGCCGGCGGTCAGCAGTCAG
>JAJRDU010000022.1 GCA_028748685.1 Methylococcaceae bacterium | reverse complement strand
GTCCGTGGCAACACGCCAGATTCCCAAAGGCAAAGGCCAGCCAGGTTTTGCCAGCACCGGTGCCCCCCCTTGATGCACAGATTATGATGTTGCCCAATCCAGTCTCTTTCTGGTCCATATTCTAACGACCTAATATAGCCGACAACGGAATTAAACAGGCTATTCACCTTTAGCGTAGCGTCCAAATTTGGATGAGCAAACAAGGATAGTTCGTGGTCTCGACTATCTTCAGGCATCAACTCAACGCCTTGAATCCATCTGCCAACAAAAAATCGTCGCCCTCGACGAACTGAAAAAATCCCTGCTGCGCCAGGCTTTCAGCGGCCGGCTTTAAGTTGCACTGGTCGCCAGATCGCATTAAACTAAGCCTTAGCTAGCCCGGAGGCAGCCATGCAAACCGTCAACATTCACGAAGCCAAAACCAATCTGTCGCGCCTGCTGGAATCTGTGGAAGCCGGTGAATAGGCATACAGATTCAAGCCGTCCTGGTAACCAATCGGATCGGTCTACAAGAACCTGCCGATGGCGGGCGAGTACATTCTCGCTTTGTAGTAGTACAGGTTGAGCGGTCCCCACAACTGCTGACCTGTGTAGCGGAAGCGCACGCCGGTGGTGGCATTGGGTTCGCCGTAAGGGCCTTAGATTAAGATCGCCGTACTCGTGCCGGCGCTGTTGTATTCGGCCACCAGGTCGCTGCCGTCGTAAGCCAGGTTGGTGGCCACGTCGACCAGTGCCGTCGTCGCCCAGGTTGCCGTTGGTATCGTAGCTGCTGGTGCCGTTGATGTAATCTTTCTTGCCGAAAGCCGGCACCAGCCGAAATTCCGATCTTCAAAGATTTCCGTCAATTTTGATCGTAAGTTGCTCTTTCCGGACAATTTCAGGCATATTCGGGCCTTAAATCGACTACCGTAATTTTAACCATTTCCATTCTGCTTTGCCATCGATTTTCTGCTACTTTTAGTCGGCCTTGAATTAAGGCGACATTCACTCCAACACGGGGTCCAAAGATAGATGACGGAACACGATGAGCCAAGTTGATCTATATCTGAACGCTGCCGAACGGGCCAATACTCGACGTAGCTATGATTCTGCCATTCGGCATTTTGAGGTCGTATGGGGTGGATTGCTACCGTCGACCATCGATACTATTGCTCGATACCTTGCTGAGCATGCGGAATCGCTTTCACTGAATACCCTCAAACATCGCTTGGCAGCTTTATCACGCTGGCACCAAGATCATGGGTTTCCTGACCCAACCAAAGACCTCAAGATTCGACAGGTTCTCAAAGGTATACGCGCACTGCATCCGGCGCAAGAAAAGCGTGCCAAGCCTTTGGAACTAGAGATGCTGCAATTGGTTTGTCATTGGTTGATTGATGCGACAGCCGCCGCTCAGAAGCGAGGCGATATCAGGAGCGCGCGGCGACATACACGAGATCGGGCCTTATTGCTGCTGGATTTTTGGCGAGGATTTCGATCAGATGAACTGATAAATCTACGTGTTGAACACATTGAAATCAAACCTGGGGAGGGTATGACCTGTTTTCTTCCGCGCAGCAAGGGGGATAGACAATTGGCAGGTAGAAAATATTCCTGTCCGGCACTATCCAGATTATGCCCGATAGAAGCCGTCCAAGACTGGCTTGCGTTGGCTCAGCTAACGGAAAGACCGTTATTTCGTAAAATTAATCGCTGGGGTCATCTATCTGATTCGTAAGCAACCAGCCGTCCCACCTGTAAAAAATATTCGTCCTGCGGCATCCTGTGAATTTTTGATCAGGAGCAGATATGGCCATCACATCAAAATGGCGCCAACATATTGAAACGTGGCAAAGCAGTGGTTTGTCGCAAGCCGAGTATTGCGCTAAGCAGCAGATTAACGTCCGCACGTTTACGGCGCGGCTGAGCGACTATCGAAAATTACCGGCGACCGTATCGTCTGCACTGATACCGGTGCAGGTTGAGCAGGCGCCGACTGCGGCGATTGTCTTTACGCATGCCCAAGGTCATCGTTTGGAATTACCGGCTTCCATGTCAGCGAACTGGGTCGCAGAGTTGTTGCGATGCCTGGCTTGATCGACACACCGGCGCAGATCTGGTTGGCAGTGACGCCGGTCGATATGCGGCGGGGCCTGGATGGTTTGTCGACCATCGTTCAGCAGAACCTGGGGCATTCGCCTTGCGCCGGATCGGCCTTTATCTTTCGTAACCGAGCCGGCAACCGATTGCGCCTGTTGCTGTGGGATGGTAATGGTGTGTGGTTGTGTCAGCGCCGTTTGCATCAGGGCAGTTTTGTCTGGCCGAAGGCTGACGATGTTGTGTTTGCGATCAGTCAGGCGCAGTGGCAATGGTTGGTTGCCGGTGTCGACTGGCAGCGGCTATCGGCAAAATGCCAACCCGACTGGCGGATTTGACTCGGTGTAAGATCGGCTATTAAAATCCTACTGAAACCCAGTAATATCAAGGGCTACAGGGCGATTATTGCGGTATAATAGCCGCTATGAATCCGCTCGCTAAACTCGATCAATTGAACCTGGAACCGGCTGCGAAAACCGAGGTGGCGGCACTGATTCAATCGCTGATCGAACAGGCAGAACGGGATGCCAAGATCATCCAGGCCAAAGATGCCGTCATTAATGCCAAGGACGTCAAAATCGCTGCGCTGACGCACGAACTGGCTTATTACAAGCGCATCCGCTTCAGCACCAAAAGCGAGGCCCTGGCCCCGTTGCAGCGCGATGTGTTCGAGGAAACCTGGAACACCGACCTGTCCGCCATCGAAGCGGAAATCGAACAACTGCAAGACGTCAGTCCTAGTGAAACGGTAGCCCGCCCGAAACGCCCACGCGCCGGTCGTCAACCCTTGCCGCCTCATTTGCCGCGCATCGAACACCGCCACGAACCGGAATCCTGCACCTGCGGCCAATGCGGCAAAGACCTGGTCAAGATCGGCGAAGATGTCAGCGAACAACTGGATGTCGAGCCGGCCAAGTTTTTCGTGCATCGGCACATTCGCCCGCAATACGCTTGCAGAGCCTGCGAAACCATCATGGCGGCGCCTATTCCAGCGGCGGTGATCGACGGCGGCATGGCGGCGGTCGGCTTATTGACTTGGGTGCTGATTGGCAAATTCCTCGATCACTTACCGCTTTATCGGCTGGAACAAATCGCCGCTCGGGACGGTGTGATCTTATCCCGCTCCACGCTGGCCGATTGGGTTGGGCGCCTCGGTGTAGCCTTGCAACCCTTAGCGGAACGTTTAGCCTGGCATTTACGGCAACGAAATAGCTTACACGCCGACGAGACGCCGGTGCCGCAACTCGATCCCGGCAACGGTAAAACCAAGAAAGCTTATCTATGGGCCTACCGTAGTAACGATTTGCAATCGGGCCCCAAGATCATCATCTTCGACTATCAGGCTGGTCGCAGTGGCCGGTATGCCGGGCAGTTTCTGCAAGACTGGCAAGGCCAGCTCGTGGTCGACGACTATGGCGGCTATAAAGCCCTGTTTGCGGCTACCCGCGCGCATCCTGAAACAGGACGCCGACTTGAACCGTGTATCGAACTGGCGTGTTGGGCGCATGCGCGCCGGAAGTTCTTCGATCTGTTCCAGGCCAGTCAGAGCCCTGTGGCGCAAGAAGCCCTGAACCGCATCGCCGAGCTGTATACAAACGAAGCCGAAGGCCACAAACTGACCACCGGCGAACGCCAACGCC
>JAJRDU010000021.1 GCA_028748685.1 Methylococcaceae bacterium | reverse complement strand
GGTGTTTTTGAGTCAAACAATAATAACCAATCTGATAAAGTGCCATGGTTTGCCGATATACCAGGCCTTGGTTGGCTATTTACGCCTCTAAAAAATCGGGAAGAAACCAAAAAGGAACTGTTGATCTTTGTGACACCGAAGGTGGTTAAGGGTAGTTTGGCGGTAAAATAATAAGTTTGCCGTCTATGCAACAAAAAAGGGGGCAAATGCCCCCTTTTTTCATTCGATAAACGGGTGAGTTATTACTGCTAGCTCGCCATTCGTTCTTTTAGCCGCCTGACTATGCTATATTCGCGCACCCGTAGCGGATTGCCGGCAAGAATCGGCTCTTGTTAGTCAGTCCCCCAATATTATTCTTTAAGGCATGAAGACTAACAACATTGTTTTAACGATTTCTGTGCTGTTGCTGCTACAAGCCTGCGGTCAAACAGGCCCCTTGTATATGCCCGATAGCCCGCCTCCTATTTACGTACCGAAGCAATAACCATGGATCATTTTGAATATCGGCAAAACAAATTGTTTGCCGAACAGCTTGCCGTTGACGCAATCGCAGCCCAATACGGCACGCCCTGTTACGTTTATTCTCGCGCCACCCTGGAAAGGCATTGGCTAGCATTCGATCGGGCATTTGCCGAACATCCGCATCTGATTTGCTACGCGGTGAAAGCCAATTCGAATATCGCCATCCTGAATTGTCTGGCCCGCCTGGGTTCCGGGTTCGACATCGTTTCACTGGGCGAAATGCAGCGGGTATTGGCGGCGGGCGGCAAACCGGAAAACATCGTGTTCTCCGGTGTCGGCAAACGCGAAGACGAGATACTAGCGGCGCTGAAAGTCGGCATACGCTGCTTTAACGTGGAAGTCAGTGGCGAACTGGACCGCATCAATAAGCTGGCCGGTCAGGTGGGCGTGGTCGCTCCGGTTTCGTTCCGGGTCAACCCGGACGTCGACGCCAAGACTCATCCCTACATTTCCACCGGCTTGAAGGAAAACAAATTCGGCATCGCCATCGAGCATGCGCTCGGCGAATATCAACGCGCCGCGCAAATGCCCAATATCAAGATCGTTGGCATCGATTGCCATATCGGCTCGCAACTGACCGAAACCGCGCCTTTCCTGGATGCGCTGGACCGGATATTGGCGCTGGTCGATGCCCTGCAAGCCGAAGGTATCACACTACACCACCTGGATTTGGGTGGCGGGCTTGGCATCCGCTATCGCGAAGAACAGCCGCCGCAACCGGCCGAATATATCGCCGCTATTTTGCAACGTCTGGTTGGACGGGATTTCGAAATTCTGCTGGAACCCGGACGCGCCATCGTCGGCAATGCCGGCTTGCTGCTGACGCGGGTGGAGTATCTGAAACCGACCGCCGGTAAAAGCTTCGCCATCGTCGATGCGGCGATGAACGATCTGGTCAGGCCGTCCTTATACGGGGCTTGGCAGGAGATTATTCCAGTTGATGCCAATAGCAATGCCGCCGAACAAGTCTGGGACATCGTCGGCCCGGTTTGCGAAACCGGCGACTTCCTCGGCAAAGGCCGGCCGTTGAAAATCAGCGAAGGCGATTTGCTGGCGGTACGCTCGGCGGGCGCTTACGGTTTTACGATGAGTTCTAATTACAACTCCCGGCCGCGGGTTGCCGAAGTCATGGTCGATGGCAAACAAAGTCATTTGATTCGTGCCCGTGAAAGCGTCGAGCAATTGTGGGCCGGCGAACAGTTGCTTCCCTGAGACACATGATAGACATTAATTTCAGCAAGATGCATGGCCTGGGCAACGACTTCGTGGTTATCGATGCCATCAATCAAGCCATAAGCCTAAACGCCGAACAGATCCGCTTCATCGCCGACCGGCATTTCGGCGTCGGCTGCGATCAATTGTTGCTGGTTGAAAAACCGGTTAAGGATAACGCCGATTTCAAATACCGAATCTTCAATGCCGACGGTGGCGAAGTCGCGCAATGTGGCAATGGCGCTCGCTGTTTCGCCCGCTTTGTCCGCGACAAAAAACTCAGTGACAAAGATGAAATCGTCGTTGATACCGATGCGGGACAGCTGATATTGCGCTTCGACGCTGAAGGCATGATCACCGTGAATATGGGTATCCCCCGCCACCAACCTGCGCAAATCCCTTTGGCCATGCCGGAAGAAGCTAAACTTTATCGCGCGGAACTGGCCAGAAGTACTGTCGAGTTTGCCGCTGTCTCGATGGGCAATCCGCATGCGGTGATTCGGGTGGACGATATAGCCACGGCGCCGGTGGAGGCCGTCGGCGCCGAAATGGAGCGTCATCCGCTGTTTTCGGAACGGGCCAATATCGGTTTCATGCAAATCGTGGATCGCGGTTACATCAGGCTGCGGGTCTACGAACGCGGCGCGGCCGAGACCATGGCCTGCGGCAGCGGTGCTTGTGCCGCGGTGGTGGTTGGGATAGATCAGGCTCTGCTGGATCAAGACGTCAGAGTCAGCTTGCCGGGCGGCGATTTGAAAGTCAACTGGTTGGGTAGAGGGTACCCGGTATTTATGACTGGGCCGGCTATCATGGTTTACGAGGGACAAATAAGCTTATGAGCGACGAACAAAAATCGGTAATTACTGATGAACAGGTTGATAGCTATTTGCGACAGCATCCTGAGTTTTTTCAACATCATCTTGATTTGCTGGAAAAGATGCATATTCCGCATCCCAGTGGCAATGCCATTTCCTTGATCTCAAAGCAGCTGGAAATTTTCCGGGCCAAACATCAGGAGCAGGAAAATCAGCTAACTGCCCTGATCGATATCGCCAGGGATAACGACGCTTCCTTCAATCGTATGCATGAATTGACCTTGGCGTTGTTGGAGGCTTATTCGTTGGAAGAGGCCGTTGCCAATTTGAGTGAAGTGTTGGCCGAGTGTTT
>JAJRDU010000020.1 GCA_028748685.1 Methylococcaceae bacterium | reverse complement strand
TTCGGCGATGTTGATCATTATCGGCATGCGCGTTTCTGGGCAAAATTATTTCTGCTGAATTTTTCGATGGGCGTGATCAGCGGTCTGCCGCTGGAGTTTGAATTCGGCACCAACTGGTCTCGCTTTTCGATGGTAACCGGCGAATTTTTCGGCAACATCCTGGGCTATGAAGGCGCCATGGCATTTATGCTGGAAGCAGGTTTTCTCGGCATCATGCTTTTCGGATGGCAGAAAGTTCCTCCGATCATTCATTTCCTGGCGACTAGCATGGTCGCCGTAGGGGCATCGCTATCGGCTTTCTGGATTCTGGTGGCCAATTCTTGGATGCAAACCCCGGCGGGTATTCATCTGGAAAACAACCGGGTCGTGGTTGACAGCTATTTCGATGCGATCTTCAACAAAAACATGCCCTGGGGATTTTTTCACATGTGGTTTGCCTGCCTGGCGACTAGTCTGTTCGTGATCGGTGGTTTATCGGCCTGGTATATCTTGAGAAAAACACATACGGATTTTTTCCTCAAGTCTTTTAAACTGGCTTTGATTGGTGTGATATTCGTGGCGCCCCTTCAATTATTCCTGGGGGACGGCAGCGGCCGGGAGGTGTTCACCAACCAACCGGCGAAGGGCGCGGCGATCGAAGCGCATTGGGCGACGAATCCTCCCGGCGAAGGGGCTGCCTGGAACCTTTTGATGTGGCCCAATCAGGCCGATCAAAAAAACGATTGGGCAATTTCTGTCCCGAATGTGCTGAGCATTTTGGCAACAGGCGACCCGCACGGCCAGGTACAAGGATTAAAATCCTTTCCCAAGGCCGACCAGCCGCCCGCCATAGCCTTGATTTTCTATAGTTTCCGGACCATGGTGACGGTCGGATTGTTTTTTTTGGGATTGATGTTGTGGACGTCCGGCGCCTGGCTTAAAGGACATTTATCATCCGAGGCCATTGGCAATCAGCGCATGCTGCTTTGGGCATGGATCGCATCGATACCGCTTGGCTATTTGGCTAGCGAATGCGGCTGGATAGTCCGGGAAGTGGGCCGCCAGCCCTGGGTCATTTATGGCATATTGCGAACCCGCGACGCCGCATCGGCTCTACCGGTATCCGTCGTGGCAACGAGTCTTGTCACTTTCGTCGCCGTCTACGGCGTTCTTTTTGTGATGTTTCTGGTTTTCGCCACCCGTATTATCCGGAACGGCCCTGATTTGTCGCTGACGCCGCCATCGAGACCTTAAGTTTGCAGCTTACCGGATAACAATTCCGAGGTTATGGGATATGGACAATGAAATTCACACTCTGCTCGCCCAAATCTGGTTTTTTATCATCGGTCTGATGCTGTTTTTATATGTGGTGCTGGATGGTTTCGACCTGGGGGTAGGCATTCTTTCCCTGTTTACCCGAAATGATAAACATCGCGCCATCATGATGACCAGTCTGGAAAGCATCTGGGATGCGAATGAAACCTGGCTGGTATTACTAGGCGGTTCCTTATTCGGCGCCTTTCCCCTGGTTTTTGCCATCACCCTACATTCTTTGTATGTACCAATCATGGTCATGCTATTTGCACTGATCTTCCGTGGCGTCGCCTTCGAGTTTCGTCATCACACCCAGAACACAAGCCCGTGGATCTTGGCTTTTGGGTTCAGCAGCTTACTGGCAAGTCTGGCCCAAGGGGCGGCATTTGGCGGATTGATTAGCGGTTTGGGCATTACCCAGGACGACTATCGAGTCGATGTCTGGGCTTGGTTTACACCCTTCTCGGCACTGGTTGCGCTGGGTGTAGCGACCGGCTATACCTTGTTGGGTGCGACCTATTTAATGCTGAAGACCGAAGGCTCAATCCGGCGAACCAGTATTGCTCAATCCCATATAGCCGCTACTCTGGAAATAGTCATTGTGCTTGCCGTGGTTATCCTGGCATCCCATCTCAATCCTTATTTTGCGGCTCGATGGGCCGATCATGAAACGGGCTTATATCTTAACTGCTTTCTTATCTTGGCGATTTTTGGCTTTTTGATGTTGATGTGGGCATTACGAACAGGCCTGGAATTAGCGTCTTTTTTCTGGAGCGTTGTGATTACGATGGCCTCTTTCACCGCCGTAACCATCGGCTATTACCCGTACATGATCCCCGCCTCCATCACCGTGATTCATGCCGCCTCTTCGAGCAAGACCTTGATATTTATGCTTTCCGGGATTGGGTTCTTGATTCCAGTAATGCTGATCTACAGCGGCTATCAGTATCTGGTTTTTCGAGGCAAGGTAAAGATGGGGGAGCACGGCGATTGATGCCTAGACTTCCGTAAAAAACAAGTTCCCGATATTCGAATGCGCTGTAGGAGCGGGCCATGCCTGCGATATTTAAAAACGCGGGCATGGCCCGCTCCTACGGAACAAACAACCTCCCGTTAGCCTCATGCATCACCAACACCGGCCCGCAAACTATTTGGCCGCTCCCTTCAATAAATCCGCGCTTTGTATCAATACCCTCAACGCAGCCAAGTTTTCTAATCTGAACATTCATCGCTCTATAATCAAGTGTTTGGCAAACATCTGGGCGATTAAAATCGCCCCTTGAATTCAAGGAAATTATTTTCAACCAAATCCCTACTTCCCAATTTCTACTTCCGAGACGACATTAAACCGGCAATCACAATCCTTCTTCGCCATGCAACTAGTCTGCTGAATCGGATTGTCCAGCAGCGTGGTAATTAACGCCTGATCGAAATGGCAAAGTTCCGGATGTTGTTGCGCCAAATCATGGTAGACGCAATTGACCGCCTTGATGCTTGTCCGGCCCTCGTGTTGCTCGCATTCGGCGTGGTACCCCAGACTCTGCATCAATTCCACCAACGCGGCCATTTTCTGCTCTGGCTCCTTATGGCTGAATTGCGGCGCCAGGGATTGCCCCAGTTTGACGCCCATATTCCACATCATTTTCTCCAATGCTTCCGTGCTCATTTCGGTGGCCAGCTCACTCAACAGTAGATTGCAAAACCAGGCATATTGCTTGGGAAAACGATTAACCCCTCGCTCGGTCAAGGTATAGCTACGCGCCGGCCGGCCTCCGGTACTGTTCAAGGCCGCTTCCTTCACCAACTGCTGCTTTTCCAGCACCACCAGATGTTGCTTAACCGCATTTCTGGATATTTCCAGTTTGGCGGCCAACGCATCGATGCTCATTCCCACCTCGGAATTCAGCAGTAACGTCAATAACTGTTCTTGTCGGGAACCGGTTTGCATGTCCGTGGCACCTGGAAGGGAAAAGTGAAATGTGAAAGAGACTAACGCTTAAAGCATAGCACAGCCAACGCGTGCAGGCACTCATTAAGCCATATTTAAAACTTTTATAATATAAATATTGCATAAGTAGGGTTTTTATCTTAATCTACTCACGAGCCTGACGGCTTGAAACCGATTTAAAACCACACAGGAAACCCATCATGAGCGAAACCAGCACCACACTTTATGACCAACTCGGTGGCGAAGCCGCCGTCAATGCAGCGGTCGATATTTTTTATCGGAAAGTACTAGAAGATTATCGAATCAACCGGTTCTTCGATAACACCGACATAGAAAAACAGGCGGCCAAACAAAAAGCCTTCTTAACCATGGCATTCGGCGGCCCCAATAATTACAACGGCGCCGACATGCGCCAGGCCCACGCCCATCTGGTCAAAAAACTGGGCCTGGACGATTCCCATTTCGACGCGGTGATGGAACATCTGGGCGCTACGCTGCGGGAGCTGAATGTGCCGCAAAACCTTATAGCTCAAGTGGCCGCGATCGCCGAAAGCACTCGTAACGATGTGTTGGGCCGATAACTAGGAGTCATGGGGATGTCGTCGAAGAAGATTAGCCTGAATGACCGCGAGGTCGAATGCCTGGAAGGTGACTCGGTCCTGGATGCCTTGCTACGCGAACACATCGACATCCCGCATGCCTGCCGGGAAGGCTCCTGCCAAAGCTGCATGATGCGCAGCCTGGAAGACGCGCCGCCCGCCGCGGCCCAACAGGGTTTAAAAGATGTTTTGCGGCATCAAAACTACTTCTTGGCTTGCTTGTGTTATCCGCAGGCGGACATGAGCATCAGCCTGGGCGCCTCCCCCGCATCGTTTAGCGAATGCACGGTAACGGCCAAGGAATTGCTGAATCCGGAAACCCTGCTGTTGACCATGGAATGCCTGGAGCCCATGGATTTTTACGCCGGACAATTTGTGAATTTGAAACGCGCCGACGGCCTGACGCGCAGTTATTCGATCGCCAATAACCGGATTCATGCACATAAATTGACCTTTCATATCCGCAGACTGGCGGGCGGACGTTTCAGCGAATGGGCGCATCGGGAACTGGCTATCGGCGACAGCATCGCCGTCTCCGATCCCCAGGGACTTTGTTATTACCTGCCCAACAACCCCGATCAAAACCTGCTGCTGATCGGCACCGGTAGCGGACTGGCGCCGCTGGCCGGCATCATCAGCGAAGCGCTGCATCACGGCCACGGCGGCGAGATTCACTTGTACCATGGCAGCCGGGAAATGGATGGCCTGTACTGGATAGAGGAAATGCGCCAACTCGAACGCCAATATCCCAATTTCCACTACACCGCCTGCGTATCCAGAGGCGACGCACCCCAAGGCATCGCCCAAGGCCGGGCCAACGAGGTGGCGATGGCGGCCCTGCCCAGTTTGAAGGGTTGGCGCGTTTACCTGTGCGGCCATCCGGACATGGTCAATAAGGCTAAGCGCCAAGCCTATTTGAGAGGTGCCAGCTTTCAGGATATCTACTCCGATGCCTTTCACGTGGCATCGACGACACTGGATTAAGCCAGCCAATAGTTTCATGATCAGGAGCTTACGATGAGACTGTTCGGCTTTTTTTCCTTTCTCACCATCGAACCGGTTAAGCTGAGTCTCAAGGAGAAAGGCATTGCCGCGCTGGCCTGCTTAACGGCGATATTGCTGACAGGGCTGTTGACCCGTGCCTGCGCCGTCGAACCAGCCTCCGTGTTGGTGGCCTCAATGGGTGCGTCGGCGGCGATCTTGTTCGCGATTCCCGGCAGCCCGTTGGCCCAGCCCTGGCCGTTTGCCGGCGGCCAAATGTCATCCGCCCTGGTGGGTGTGATGTGCGCCGCTTATATCGACGACGTGGCGCTGGCGGCTGGGTTGGCGGCGGGACTCGCGGTATTGGCGATGCTGGCGTTGCGCTGTTTACACCCGCCCGGCGCGGCAACGGCCTTGGCGCCGGTGTTAAACGGTGTTCACCCCTCAATGCCCAACCTGGATTTTGTGTTGGTTCCGGTCGGCATCAACGTGTTGTTAATGCTGGCTTTGGCCTGGCTGATCAACCGTTTGGTATTACGCCGCGACTATCCCGCCCGACTCGTCGCATCTCGGCCCGCAAACGATCCAGGCAGTAGCCAAGGCAATCTGGTCGGCATCACTCAAGCCGACATCGAACAGGCTACCCATGATTTCGATCATTTTCTGGATATTGGTGCCGACGAATTGCAGCGAATATTCACGCGCTTGCAATTGTTGTCGTTCCAGAAACGGGTCGGCACGATGACGTGCGGCGAAATCATGCAACGCGACATCGTCACCGTCGAATACGCCACCGAAGTGGAAGTCGCCTGGTTGCTGATGCATGAACATCGCTTGAAGGTGTTGCCTGTATTGGACCGTGCCGGCTTTGTGATCGGCATCGTCACCCGCCACGATTTCCTGAAAAACCTGAAACTGACGCCCTATCGCGGCTTTCAGGACAAATGGCTGGCATTCATCAAGAACACGCCGGACATCAATACCGACAAGCCGGAAGCCATAGGCCACATCATGACCCGCAAGGTAAAAACCCTGCCGGCCGGCGCCCATATCGCCGAACTGATCCCGTTGATCGTCGACGAAGGCCATCATCACATCCCCGTCGTCGATGATAACGGACATTTCCTGGGCATGGTATTTCAGAGCCGGTTGTTATCGGCGTTGTTTAATCATTGTGTGTTCAAGGATGGGGCGAGTTGATAATGGATTAAATGTGTCGCTATCGCGACGGATATTTTAATGCCGGTTCTCGCACCGGCGAGCGAGTCACTTTTCTTTGCTTGTCCAAAGAAAAGTAACCAAAAGAAAAGACACCCGGATGCCGCTTTTATCCTCCGCTCCTCGCTTTCGACGGGGGTTGCCAGAAGGGCCATCCTTGGCCCTCCGTCAACGCGCCGCATCCATGCGACGCCCCTATCGGGCAAATCCCGCCGAAAACTCCGGTGCTCGGCGCGGCATACGGGAGAAAACTGTCGCGGAATTTAGAGATAAGGCGACGAATTTAAAGCGTAGGGTACGCATCGCGTACCCTACCGGCTAACCTTATTCGTGAGGGCGCGATGTGTGCCGGCGCCTCAAGGTGTCTTCTTCTTGAGAATCTTGTTGCCCACCTTAACGTAGTCAGTCATATATGCCCCTTTAGGCCACTGCTCGTCGTTCTCTGGCAACTCGCCCTGAACTGTGTCAACTTCCACGTAGTGGTTCAATTCAATTTCGATTGCGTTGTCGGTGTTGTAGCCTTTGCTTGGGCGGCACCACGTTTTGTTGTCCTTCTTCCTTGATACACGCTGAGCTTTAACTGGCATGATCTTTTCCTTTTCTATCAGATTGAAATAATTTCTTGAGCAAGAGTAGTGGCAGAACGAGCGTAATGCTCTGCATTTGTTGCGCGCTCTAATGCCGCCAATCAGCCGCGCCGTTTTTTAGCGTCGGCTGAATTGGCCTTGTTAGCTGCTACTATGCCTCGAATAGTGAGTCGATATCTTGCCATTTCATGTATTGGCCCGGCACCACTCCAGTGAGAAACGAAGGGGCGATAGACGTAGCAAACAGGATTACTGCATAAGGTGGAAACAAAAACGAAACCGATTTCCACCCCTGAGACTTCAATTGGTCCATCTTTGGCAAGTCCGAATCAGGCGCCAAAAATTGATCTTGGAGATTAACATATACTAACGCGTCAATGTCCTTACATCCGGCACCGTATTTCTGAGCCTTTTCTGACAAGGCTTTGACTATTTCTGGCACAAGCATTTCAAGATTGACTGAGGTTGGCGGAGAATAAGGCTCCAGTAGTGCATCAAGTAAAGTGGCCTGAGAATATTTCTTCTCCTTCTCTTTCCAGTCATCGCCTCTTTTTCGGTCTTGTTCGAGTATTTCCCGGATTTGGAATCGAGCCGTTCGGAAGGAAACATCAGCCGGTTCAGTTGTAGGTGCTATCAACTCGCGCTCCTCAAAGGCTACGCCTATAGCCCGAAGGAAGGCGCGGCATACTGAACGCTCCCGTTCTGGCTTCGCTTTGTTGCCAAGGAATACCCGTGTATCACTTGCGTGTTTCCTCAGATTTTCTAGATATTCAGTTTCAGTTTTGCTCATTGCTCGCCTCAGCAGCTAACAATTGATTATCAGGCAAATTTGCCCATATAACTTGCCGGTGTTTTCAGGCACTTTTGCCTTGATATTTGGAAGACTAGGCGTATTTGCCTCGATAACTTGATGAACCGTAGATTCAGGCAGATGCGCCTATCCCATTCAAGTTCAACGCAATGTAGCCGGTAATTTCATATCCTGTCAACGGCAAAACTAATTCACTTACAGATTCATCCGCAAATATGGGGGCGGATTTCTCCCGTTTGCCGCGCCGAGCACCGGAGCTTTTGAACGGAACAGCCCACAGGGGCGATGCAGGGATGCATCGCGTTGACGGAGGGGCTTGGAAGCCCCTTCTGGCAACCCCGTTCAAAAGCTTCGGCGCGCAGGATCAAAGCGGCATCCGGGTCGCCTTTTCTTTGGGTACTTTCTTTTGGCGAAGCAAAAGAAAGTACCCCGCCCGCCGGTGCGGAAACCGGCATTAAAAAACCCGTCGCGACAGCGACACATAAATCTCAATTGCCATCAAGTTAAAGTTTAAGCCTTCATGGTTCGACAGGCTCACCACGAACGGCTTAACCCTTAACTTCATTGCCTCTCGCCCTCCCTTCATTTATTTGCAATAATCCAGCCCACTTAAAACAACCACCCTAAATCATGCCAACCCCCTTCCAGCGCATCGGCATCATCGGCAAATACGGTGATCCGGGCATCGCCTCGACGCTTACCGAGCTTTACCGCTTCTTACTTAATCGTGGCCATGGCGTGGTGGTGGATGATCAAAGCGCCGGACTGATAGCCGAAACCGATGTCAAAGGCTTCCGCATCGAGCGTCTGGCGGAACACTGCGACTTGCTCATCGCGGTGGGCGGAGACGGCACGTTTTTGTCGGCCGCCCGCGCCGCCGCCGATTCCGAGGTGCCACTGCTGGGCGTCAATCTGGGCCGGCTGGGCTTCTTGACGGATATTTCCCCCGATCAACTACTGAGCCGTCTGGAGCCCATTCTAGCCGGCCAATACAAGACCGAGCAGCGTCATTTACTGCAGGCAGCCATCATCCGCGACGGCAACATCATCCACCGCCAAACCGCGGTCAACGAGGTGGTGGTACACCGCTGGGTGACGCCGAGCATGATAGAGATCGTCACCCGCATCGACGGCGTTTATCTCAATACCCAGCGTTCCGACGGCGTGATCGTCGCCACGCCGACCGGTTCCACGGCCTATTCGCTGTCGGCCGGCGGACCGATTCTACATCCGGGGTTGAATGCGCTGGTGCTGGTGCCGCTCAACCCGCACACGCTGTCAAACCGGCCCATCGTGATCGACGACAATGTCGAAATCGAAATCTGCTTCAGCCAGACCCGGCAGATCAATGCACTGGTAACCTGCGACCATCTGGAAATACCGGACGTGCTGATCGGCGATAAAATCATGATTAAAAAGGCTGAAAAACCGATTAAAATTTTGCACCCCGAAGATCACGATTTTTTCCATATCTTAAGAAGCAAACTCAACTGGAGTGGCGGCTACCCCGCCTGATGACATGCTGTTAAACCTGAATATTATCGATCTGGCGGTGGTCGACGCGCTGGACCTGGACCTGGAACCCGGCATGTCGGTGCTGACCGGCGAGACCGGCGCCGGCAAGTCCATCCTGCTGACCGCGCTGGGCCTGGCCCTGGGCGATCGCGCCGATTCCGGCTATGTGCGCCCCAACAGCAAACGCGCTGAAGTCAACCTGGAATTCGACCTGGGCAAGGCGCCGTTGGTCAAACAATGGCTGGAAGAACAGGAACTGGACGACGACGGCCAATGCCTGGTCCGCCGCACCGTCAGCGACGATGGCCGTTCCAAGGCTTACATCAACAATCGGCCGGTCAACCTGCAAACCCTGCAAGCCTTGAGCCGCCAGCTGGTGGAAATTCACGGCCAGCATGCCCACCTGACCCTGCTGGACAGCGAGGAACAACGCAGGCTGCTGGACGGCTTCGCCGGCAATCAGGCGCTGCTGGATTCGCTGAACAATTGCTATCAGAGCTGGAAACAGGCTCACAAAGAACTGCATCAGTTGCTGAAGGCCGGCAGCGATCAGGCCGAGCGCGAGGAATTATTGCGCTATCAACTGGACGAACTGCAACAGCTGGATCTGGAAAATTTCGATTACCAGGCCCTGGCCGACGAACACAACAAGCTGGCCAACCTGGGCAAGATTCTTGGCGTCGGCCAGCAGCAGCTGGACATCCTCTACGACAACGATCAGCAGTCGATCGCCGACATGTTGGGCCATGTGATTCATGCCATCGGCGAATTGGGCCAATACGCCGGCGAATTGAACGGCGTCGCCGAATTATTGAGCGATGCCGAGATTCAGATCGGCGAGGCTACCCAGCAGCTGCGGCGTTTCCTGGAAAACCAGGAAGCCGACCCGCAGCAACTGACTTTGCTGGAAAACCAGATCGGCGTGATTCAATCCCTGAGCCGCAAGCACAAGACCACGCCGGAAGAATTGCCGGCGCTGGCCGAACAATTTGCCAAGGAACTGGACAATCTCAGCCACAGCAGCGAGCGCATCGAAAGCCTGAATGCCGATTGCGAGTTGCAGTTGGCGCAATACCGCAAGCTGGCCGCCGAATTGTCGGCCAGCCGCCGCAAGGCTGGCGCCGAATTGCAGCAACGCATTTCCGACACCATCAAGGAACTGGGCATGCCGCACGGCGAGTTTCTGGTCAATATCAGTACGCCCGAAAACGCCGAGCCGCAACGCAACGGCCTGGACAACATCGAATTCCTGGTCAGCACCAACCCCGGATTGCCGGCCAAGCCGTTGGCGAAAGTCGCCTCCGGTGGCGAGCTATCCAGGATCAGTCTGGCGATTCAGGTCACCACCAGCACCGACAAGACCACGCCAACCATGATCTTCGACGAGGTTGATTCCGGCATCGGCGGCGGTATCGCCGAAATCGTCGGCCAGAAACTGCGGCGTTTGAGCGTGAACCGTCAGGTATTGTGCGTGACGCATTTGCCGCAAGTGGCTTCGCAGGCGCATCAACATTTGTTCGTCGCCAAGAATCAGAAGGCGGCGGTGACCTCGTCCACGGTCCGGCGCCTGAGCGACGAAGAGCGGGTCGACGAAGTGGCCCGCATGCTGGGCGGCGTCACCATCACCGAAAATACCCTGGCGCATGCGCGGGAGATGTTGGCTTCGGGAAATGCGACGGACGATTAATCGGCCCAATATTGTTCCATTGTAGGGTCGAATTGATTCGACCCACGGCCAACGTCATTTCAACGTCAGGCTCAACACCCCGACCATCACCAAAGCCGCGCCGCCGATTTGCTGCATCGTCAATTGCTCGCCGAGAAATACGGCAGCTAGAACCAAGGTGGACACCGGCCCAATGGAACCAATCAACGAGGCATGGCCGGAGCCTATCAATCGAATGGCCGCCGACAGCATGAACACCGGTAGCACCGTCGAGACGATGGCCATCACCAGGCTCAGTTCATAGACACGCTTCGGCAACAACAGCGCCTGGGGCGGATGCGTCAACAGAAATTGCAATACCGTCGCGGCGCAAGCCACCAGCATCGCATAGGCGGTGAAGCGCGAGGCACCGATGCGGGCCACGGTCTCGCCGGTGCCGATCAGATAGGCGGCATAGGTCAAGGTGCTGGCCAGCACGAAACCGGCGCCCATCAATAAATGCTCGGATTGGACATGCAACTCGTCGAAGAACACCACGGCGATGCCGGCATAACTCAGCAGCAGCGCGACGATTTCCTTTCTACCGAAGGCCTTGCCGAGCAACAAGGCGGACAGCAGCACCACGAAAGTTGGGTAGAGGAACAAGATCAGCCGCTCCAGGCCGGCGGAAATGTATTGCAGGCCGATGAAGTCGAACAGGCTGGACAGGTAATAGCCCAACAAGCCCAGCAGCAAGACCGCCAGATAATCCTTGCCGCGCAGACGCGAAGCGCTCGAATCGCCGGCATGACGCAAGGCGACGATCAAAAAGAAGGGCGCGGAAAACAGCATGCGCAAGGCAAGCAAGCTCACCGCATCGACCGGATCGTAATAGGCCAGTTTGACCAGAATTGCCTTACCGGAAAAGCCGATCGCGGCAAACGCCGCCAGACCGAAACCTAACAAGGCATCGCGTTTGGATAATGTGGGTTGTGCAGTTGTTGCCATAAGGCCTCCGTGGTTGGTGCGGGCCTTAGGCGGATGATGGAACAATCGCGGTATAGCCCGCGGTTGTTTCAGTTTTTAGATAAACGCAAACACCACGGCGGTAGGCATGGACCCTAGCCATAGGTGCTTTTTAGAAGAGAGGTGCGAAGTGTTCATGGCCCACACTATAGAGGC